>NZ_JBIPMN010000083.1:0-11309 GCF_044369115.1 Vulcanococcus sp.
TTTGGCTTTCTCACCAACACCCTCAGCCTGCCTGCCTTGATTGCCGCCATGGTGCGCTTGTATGTGCTTGCGCCCTGGAGCGTGAAGGCGGGGCTGATGGGGATGCAGGGCCGCGAGTTGCAGCTGGCTCTGCGGATGCTCAGGCCGTAGCCCCGGCGCAGGAGCTGCCTTGGCCGGCGGTGCAGCCGAAGCAGTGGTTGCCCCAGCGGATGGCGCGTTGCTCGAGCTGTTCGCGCGTGATCGCCTCAATCGTGGTTGGTGAGCCGCCGAGCGGTAGCTCGAGCATCTGGTTGAAATCGCAGTCGAACAGCTGACCATCAGCTGCCACCGAGAGCGTGTCGCGGCACATCAGGCCGTTGAGTGCCTCGTGGTTGAAGGCGTCGTGAAGAAGTTTCAAGTAGCAGTTCACATGGCCATCGCGCTGCAGTCGCTCCAGGAAGCGGGCGATCGGCATGTTGTTGAGGCCGATCAACTGATCGAACTGCACCCCAGCCAGCTCCTGCAGGCGGTGTTTCCACTGCAGCGTGTCGCAGGGTGTGAGCTGCTGCAGGCGGGTACCGGCGGGGTTGCTCATCAGTGTGAGCCGCCGCTGAGGATCCCCCTGGCCGTAGCCCAGCTGGTTGAGCCGCCGCAGCGCTTCAATCGAGGCCTCCCAGGTGCCATCGCCGCGCTGGGCATCGGTGCTCTCGGCTTCAGGCTGCGGCAGGCTCGCCACGATTTCCACCTGCTGCTCCGCCAGGAAGGCCGCCAGATCCCGCAGCGCTGGGAGCAACAACACCGTGAGGTTGCAGCGATCGATCACATGGCAGTCGTGGGCCCGGGCTGCCACGACCAGCTCCCTGAAGCGCGGATGCAGCTCCGGTGCGCCACCGGTGAGATCCACCACCGGCGGTTGCAGCCGCGCCATCGCCGCGATGCACTGGTCCACTACGGCATCAGGCATCAGGGTGTGGCCCTGATTGGGACCCGCATCCACATGGCAGTGGCTGCAGCGCATGTTGCAGAGCTTGCCCAGGTTGAGTTGCAGTACCCGCAGGGCGCTGCGGCGCGGTGAGCTGAGGTGGCGCTGCTGCAGGCTCGCTTCGAACTGCTGCTCAGCGGGCAGAGCCTGCGCCAGAAGCTCCCGTTGCTGGAGCGGCGCAAGTGCGGCGGTGGAGGTCAGGGTGCAGCAGCTGCGATCTGAGCCCAGTCTGCGGCGTTGATCAGCGGAAACAGCGCGTCTTCTGCGCGCACGGCATCCAGCCATCCTTCGGGCAGCTCCACCTCTCCATCGATGGCGCCCAGCAGCTGCCAGAAACGGCCCAGATGGCGCTCAATCCGTTCACGGGCCAGTTCGGTAGTGGTGCCGGCCCGCAGGATGAAGCTCCAATCCGAGCTCTGGGCCAGCAGCAGCTCGCGGCCCGCTTGGTTCAGCAGCTCCCGGGCCTGCTCGCTGCCCACGCCGCGGCTCACCCGCTGCACCATCGCCCGGGAGGCCCGGTGCCATTCCGGAATCACCCAGGCGTTGCTGTCGTTGAGCCAGTAGTTGTGGTAGCCGCCCTGGCCCCAGCTGGAGGGGGAGGGCTGGCAGAGCTGCAAGCTGGCGCCGCGGCTGAGGGTGTCGCGCAGGGTGGCGAGCCCCACGCCGCTGGCGGGCGCTTGGCGGAACAGCTCCGCCAGGAAGCGCGGCCCTTCAAACCACCAGTGGCCGAACAGCTCCGCATCAAATGGCGCCACCAGCAGCGGCGCGCGCTCCATGGCGCCCTGCAGATGTTGGAGGTGCTGGGCGCGGCCCTTCAGGTAGTGGGCGGCATCGCGCCGCACGGTGGCGTAAGCGGCTGACGGCTCATAGGCTTGCTTTCCATCGAGGCCGCAGTCGCGGCTGCTCACCCGGTGCAGCTTGAGGCCCAATGGCCGGCGGCAGCCGATGCCCCGTTGCTCCAGTTCGCCTTCGGGTAGATCCCAGCCCAGATCGCGGTGGAATTCGCGGTAACTGGCATCGCCGGGATAGCCGTCGCGGGCGCTCCACACCGGCAGGGTGGATTCACTGTCTCGCCCGAAGAAGGCCATGCCCGCCGGCGTGCAGACGGGGGCGTACACCCCGTAGCGGGGGCGAGGTTGGCCGTGCAGCAGGCCATGGGCATCGAGGATGGCGTAGCGCAGCCCGCAGCTCACCAGCAGGCGATCCAGCCCTTCGTAGTACGCGCACTCCGGCAGCCAGATCCCTTGGGGACGCACCCCCAGCAGCCGCTGGTGCTCGCGTACCGCCGTAAGCAGCTGGGCCCGCACCGCTTCAGGGCAATCCCGCAGCAGCGGCAGGTAGCCGTGGGTGGCGGCGCAGGTGAGCAGATCCAGCACGCCTGCCTGCTGCAGCCGCTGGAAGCGGGGCAGCAGGTTGCCCTGGCAGCGCTGCCAGGCGGCGGCGGTGCCGCTCAACTGTTGTGCCAGATCGGCGGCGGCCGCTTCGAAACCGGCGGGAGCCTGGAGCACCAGCTCCTGCCGCACCGCCAGCCAGGGGCCGAAGCGCTCGCTCAGCTCACGGTTGCTCAGCAGCGACAGCAGCGTGGGCGAAAGCCCCATGCTCAGGCGCGGTCGCTGGCTTGGGTCGGCTGCCGCCGCCTCCAGTACATCCAGCAGCGGCAGGTAGCACTCCAGCAGTGCCTGGAAATACCAGTCCTCCTCCAGGGAACCCGGCTCGCTGGAGTGCACGTAAGGCAGATGCGCGTGCAGCACCAGGGCGAGCTCGCCCTGGCTGCCGGTCTCCGTGGCCAGTGCGCCGGTGGCCAAGGTCCCAGCTCAGAGTGCGGCGACTTTACGCGCTGCTTTTAGGCTCAGGCCAGTGACTCGGCAGCGATGCAGCTGGCTCTGGCGGTCGACGGCCACAGCATGTTCTATGTGCAGCAGAAGCTGGGCTGGTTCTTCGACCCCCGCCGCCTGCTGGCCCATGCCACGGCTGCACCTGGCACGGAGATCGGTTCGGCCTTCTGGTACACCGGTCTGAAGGACCCCACCGATCAGCGCCCCTTCCGCGATGCGCTTACCAGCCTGGGGTTCACGGTGCGGGCCAAGCCTCTGCGGGAATTTGGTGGCGACGCGGATCAGCGCCAGTTCGGCCGCGCCAACCTCGATGTGGAGATCGCCATCGATCTCTTGGCCGTGGCCCACCGCATGGATGAGGTGTGGCTGCTCAGCGGCAGCCGTGATCTGGAGCGGTTGGTGGAGGTGTTGCGGATCAAGGGGGTGAAGGTGGTGCTGATCAGCACTGATGGCATGGTGCCCCGTGAATTACGCAATGCGGCCGATCGGTTCGTGGATCTGGCCGAGCTGAGGCCGCAGCTAGAGAAAAACGAGGCACTGCTGGCCAGCGCTGGTCGGAGCTGAGGCCACACCCCTAGGATGGGGCTAACTCATAACCATTCCGACTTGTAGCCGCCATGGCCCGCGACCCCGGCCGGGTATTGATCTTCGATACCACCCTGCGTGATGGGGAGCAGTCCCCTGGCGCCAGCCTCAATCTTGAGGAGAAGCTGGCGATCGCGCAGCAGCTGGCTCGCTTGGGCGTCGACATCATCGAGGCCGGCTTCCCCTTCGCCAGCCCTGGCGACTTCAATGCGGTGCAGCGCATTGCCGCCTCAGTGGGCACTCCCGATGGCCCGGTGATCTGCGGTTTGGCTCGGGCTGCCAAAGGAGACATCAAGGCCTGCGCGGATGCCGTGGCGCCCGCCGCCCATCGCCGTATCCACACCTTCATCGCCACCAGCGACATCCACCTCGAGCACAAACTGCGCAAAAGCCGCGCCGAGGTGATGCAGATCGCCGGCGAGATGGTGGCCTATGCCCGCTCCCTCGTCGACGACGTGGAGTTCTCCTGCGAGGACGCCGGCCGCTCTGATCCGGAGTTTATGTACGAGGTGATCGAGGCCGCCATCGCCGCCGGCGCCACCACGATCAACATTCCCGACACGGTGGGCTACGCCACTCCGGCGGAATTCGGTGCCCTGATCGATGGCATCAAACGCCATGTGCCCAACATCGATCAGGCCGTGATTTCGGTGCACGGCCACAACGATCTGGGCCTGGCTGTCGCCAACTTCCTCGAAGCGGTGAAAAACGGTGCCCGCCAGCTCGAGTGCACGATCAATGGCATCGGCGAACGGGCCGGCAACGCCTCGCTCGAGGAGCTGGTGATGGCGCTGCACGTGCGCCGCAGCTACTACAACCCCTTCCTGGGTCGCCCTGCTGACAGCACCGAGCCGCTCACCGGGGTGCGCACCGAGGAGATCTACAAAACCTCGCGTCTGGTGAGCAACCTCACCGGCATGGCGGTGCAGCCCAACAAGGCGATCGTGGGCGCCAACGCCTTTGCCCATGAGAGCGGCATCCACCAGGACGGCGTGCTCAAGAACCGCCTCACCTACGAAATCATTGATGCGCGCACGATTGGCCTGGCCGATAACCGCATCTCCCTGGGCAAGCTGAGCGGCCGCAGCGCCTTCCGCGCCCGCCTTGAAGAGCTCGGCTACAGCCTCGAGCGCGACGATCTCGACGACGCCTTTGCCCGCTTCAAGGAGCTGGCCGATCGCAAGCGTGAGATCAGCGATCGCGATCTCGAAGCCATTGTGAGCGAGCAGGTGCAGCAGCAGGATGAAGCCCGCTACACCCTCAAGCTGGTGCAGGTGAGCACCGGCACCAACTTGCAACCCACCGCCACCGTCACCTTGGTGAATGACGATGGGGCTGAACTCACCGAGGCGGCGATCGGCACCGGCCCTGTGGATGCGGTGTGTCAGGCGCTGAATCAGCTGGCCCGGGTGCCGAATGAGCTCGTGGAGTTTTCGGTGAAATCGGTCACCGAGGGCATCGATGCCATGGGTGAGGTGACGATCCGCCTGCGCGCCGATGGCGTGCTCTATTCCGGCCACGCTGCTGACACTGACATCGTGGTGGCGGCTGCCCAGGCCTTCGTGAACGCGCTGAACCGCCTGGTGGCCGGCAGCCATCGCTCCCCGTTGCACCCCCAGAAGGCTCCCTTGCCGGTGGGTGATCTCTCTCCGGCGGAGCGGCCGCGCCTCTGATGGCTCACCCCGCGAGCGGTAGGCCTCGCACGCTGCTCGCCAGCGGTTTGCAGCTGGTTGTGCTGCTGCTGATTGCTGTGGCGATGCTGGTGCCGTTGTTCTGGCTGGTGAGCACCTCGCTCAAGGGCCCCGCCGAGAACATCTTCACCACCCCGCCATCGCTGCTGCCCAGCCAGCCCAGCCTGGAGGCCTACCAGCGGTTGTTCGCTGACAACCCGATGCTGGGTTACATCCGCAACAGTGCCATCGTGAGCGGCCTGGCGGTGCTGGCGAATCTGCTCTTTTGCTCGTTAGCGGCGTATCCGTTGGCCCGCATGCGCTTCGCCGGGCGGGGTCTTGTGCTGGCCCTTGTCGTGGCCACGATCTTGATCCCCTTCCAGGTGGTGATGATTCCGCTCTACCTGCTGATGGTGCAGCTGGGGCTGCGCAACACGCTCTGGGCGCTGATCATTCCACAGGCCGCCACCGCCTTCGGGATTTTTTTGCTGCGCCAAAGCTTTGCCGGTGTGCCGGTGGAACTGGAAGAGGCCGCCCGCATCGATGGCTGCACGCCTCTCGGTGAGTGGTGGAACGTGATGATCCCAGCCGCTCGCGCCGATTTGATCACTCTGGCGATGTTCGTGTTCATCGGCACCTGGAGCGATTTCCTCTGGCCGTTGGTGATCCTCGACGACCCGAATCTCTACACCCTTCCACTTGGTTTGCAGCAACTGGCCAGTAGCTTCTCGCTCGACTGGCGCTTGGTGGCGGCGGGGGCGGTGGTGTCGATCCTGCCGGTGCTGGTCTTGTTCATCGGCCTGCAGCGTTACATCCTCCCCAGCGCCAGCGGCGATGCCGTAAAGGGTTGATCGATGGGCCTTGTGACGCCTTGCTGGGGCGAGGTGTTGTGCACCGGTCGCTGTCCACGGGCGGATATCCATGGATATCCGCCCGTGGACACCTCCAAGCACCATCACCTTTCGTGCCGGGCTGCCAATCAGCTCCGGGAGTTCCGCTCACACGATCACATCCGGCTCAGGCTCCATAGGCCAGCCACCAGGCGCTCCAGCCCTTCGCTGAGCTCCGCCGGCCCCAGCATTCCGTAGCTGAGCCGCAGGCAGCAGCCGCTCAGCCCGAAGCTGCTGCCGCTCACCAACGCCACGCGGTGCTGGCGGATCAGCTGCTCCATCGCCTGATCGCTGCTGAGCGTGCTCTCGAGCTCCAGCAGGGCATAAAACGCGCCATCCGGCTGGGCCAGCAGGCGCCAGGGAACCGCCGGCTGGTTGAGGGCATCCAGCACCTGTTGGCGGCGGGTGGCGAGGCCGTGGATCTGGCCGCGGCACCAATCCGCGCCGGCGGCGAGGGCTCCGAGGGCCGCCTGCTGGTTGAGTTGGGGTGGGTGGATCAGGATTGTGTCCTGCACCTTGGCCAGATCAGCCATCAGGTTCTGTGGCACCACTGCCCAGCCGATGCGCCAGCCCGCCATGCCGTGGCTTTTGGAGAGCGAGCCCAGCGTGATCGTGTGACTGCAGCTGCCGGCACCGCTGCCAGGACTCCACACCGATTCACCGCCGTAGCTGAACAGTGCATAGGCCTCATCGCTGATGTGCACCAGTCCGCGCTCGGCGCAGAGGCGATTGATCGCCGCGAGCACATCTGGCGGGAAGACGGCGCCACTGGGGTTGTTGGGGGAGATGGTCACGATCGCTCGAGTGCGCGGCGTGATTGCCGCTGCTAGGTGCTCCGGATCCGGCACCACGCCGGCCTCCACCGCAACGGGCGATCCGCCCGCTAGGCGGATCGCCATCTCATGGTTGAAGTAATAAGGGACCGGCAGGATCAGCTCATCGCCGGGGTCGCAGAGCACTTGCACCACGGCGTTGAAGGCCATGTTGCTGCCGGCGGTGATCAGTAGCGCGCTCTCACTTAGATCCAAGCCCTGTTCGCGCTGCAGCCATAACCCCAGTGCGTCACGTAGCGCATCGGATCCAGCCACGGGGCCGTAGCGATCGAGGCCTGGATCGTGCTGCTGCAGGGCCGCAGCCACGGCCTGGTGCACCTGCTCTGGTGGCCCCCAGCTCACCATTCCCTGGCCCAGCGAAAGCGTGCCGGGGGTCTGACGAATCAGCTCCCCCATCACAGGAATCACCGGCTGCTGCACCTGCTCCAGCCGGCGGGCGGCTGCAGGTTGTTTCATTCCTGACCGCTGGGCAGCGGCGGCAAGGCGGGCAGGCGGCCCGGTTTGGGTTTGCTGGTGCGGCCATTGAGATCCACGCTGTTGTCGAGGGGGAACTGGGGATCGCGCTCCTGGCTGCGCAGCTGGGCTCGCAGGCTGGCCTGTTCACTCCTCAGGCTCTGCACGGTCTGCTCCAGACCTTCGAGGTTTTGCAGGCGCTCAGCGGTGGAGCGCACCTGCTCCTCGAGCGCGTTGGTGCGATCGAGATCCTTTTCGTTCTCCAGGGTTTGCAGCTTGTCTTGCAGGGTCTGGATGCGTTCACCCTGTTGCCGCACCTGCAGCAGCACCACCACGAACAGCACGGCCACCAGGGCGGTGAGGCCGGCACCGGTGCGTCGCATCCAGGTGGGCAAGGGGGCTTGCGGGCTGCTGGAGCGGGCGCTGGAGCTCATGGGGCGGCTTCGGATTCGTCAAGTTTGGAACGCGCCGCCTCCCTTGGCGAGGCTTTTGGCTAGACCAGCGGTAATTCAGGCTTTTCTGTGTCGCTCGAACAGCTCGACGCCTTCCTTGCGCACGCCCGTGAGCAGCCCCATCTGGCGGAGCGTTTACAGCAGCCGTTGGATCTGGAGGACCTGCTGCAGATCGCCCAGGCCGAAGGCTTCGCCGTGAGCGAGCACGACGTGATCAAGGCGCAGCTCCGGGAAGAGGAGCACCTCAGCGATGCGGAGCTGCAGCGCCGGGCCGGAGAGGAGGCGCGCAGGCTGCGCCATTTCATCCCGGGTTGATCCGATGGCGCTGATGCCCGAACGGGTGGCGGATTACCCGCGCCCCCCAGCTCTGGTGGCGAGTGAGCAGTTGATTGAGGTGCGCGCCCTGGGGGAGCTGCTGGTTCAGACCCGCCGCAGCCTGCGGGTGCTGGAAACCTTTCACCCACCCACCTACTACCTGCCCCCGGAGGCGATGCGGCTTGAGCTGCTGGAGCCGGCGGCCGGCCGCAGTTTCTGCGAATGGAAAGGTGTCGCCAGCTACTTCACCGCCGTGGTGGGCGATCGACGCCTGATGCGGGCCGTGTGGAGCTACGCCAATCCCACTGGAGCTTTTGCGCCGCTGGCGGGTTGGTATGCGCTCTATCCAGGTTTGATGGATGGATGCTGGGTGGATGGTGAACCTGTGCAGCCGCAGCCCGGTGGGTTTTACGGAGGTTGGATTACCTCAGCGGTGCAGGGGCCCTTCAAGGGTGATCCTGAGCATCCGGAGTTGATCTGAAGCGGGCTGGGTTTCAGGCTTGCAGCAGGCGGCAGCCGATCTGGATGGCGCCGTTATCCAGCAGGCGGCCCAGTTTGAGGGCTACCGCTGCTTCAGCCCGGTTGAACTGGGCCTGCATGCTGGTGACCCAGGCGATTTCTTCGCTGGTAATCACGCCGGTGGAGAGGCTCTCCAGAAACACTTCGCCGATGCTCATGTGCACAGCCGTTGCGCTGCACGAACGCTAGGGAGGGTGTTCCACCTGTCTGGTGGATGTGATGCGTTGTTACTTCACAGCTGCGTCATGCTCTGCTGGTCTGAAGCGCACCGTTGGTCATGACCTTCTATGAATTGATCTGGCAGGGCGAGGGCGTTGGTGATGCGGGCGATCTTGAGGAAGCGCTGCTCAATTTTCAGGAGATCAAGCCCAAGCAGTTGAGCTGGCAGCAGGTGTTTGCCGATGCCAACCTGGCCCCGCCCAGCATCCGCCGTTACCGCTCCTTCGACGCCTTTCTCGACAACGAAGATGAGCTCGAAACGATCCATCCCACCCAGGACATGCTTGAGCGCTTTGCGCCTGATCAGCCCTGATGAGCCCGGCGCCCCCTGGCGCTTCAGCGGTGGAGCCGCCACGCTGCGGGAATGGATCCGTTCTTCCCAGACGCTGCACCGAACCCCCAGGTCTGGGGAGCGGAGGTGATGCTGATCCAACCCACCAGCCTGGAGGGGGTGCAGGAGGCGGTGATGGCCCTGCGCGATCACGCCACGGTGCTGCTCAATCTCTCCAGCCTGCCGGCGGATCAGATGCAGCGGGCTGCTGATTTCATGGCTGGTGGTGCTTTTGCCCTTGATGCGCAACAGGAGCGTCTGGGGGAGCGGGTGCTGTTGTTTGCGCCCCATTTCGTGCAGGTGCATCGCGATTGAGAGGGCAAGCTGGGGTGCTGCGGCAGGGGCAGTGATGGATGTGCGCGATCTGGATCTGGCGGGTTGCACCCCCGTGAATCACCTCTGGGGAGAGCTGGTGGAGCGGCTCGGTCTCGAGCGCAGCACTCGAGCGGTGCAACAGGCCCTCGATTTGCAGGCGATGCGCGGCAGTGACAGCAGCCTGCCGGTGGTGCTGGTGGAAACCTGCGGCATGGCCTTGATCGAGCGCGGAGCCCTGCGCCGCGCCACCGGTTTGCCCTGGCCGGAGGGCCCAGGCGCGCTGTTGCTGATCAGTTGCCCTCGCCAGGAGCTGCAGGTGCTGCAGCTGGAGCGTTAGTCGAACGTGCAGGTGGGTGTGAGCCCCGGCACGCGGAACTCCATAAACCACAGGTATTCACGGCTGCGCCAACCCAGATCAAAGGGTTCTGTGGTTTCCCATTCATCGGGCTTGAGGCCGAAGGCCTCCTCCAGGAAGGCGGGCACCAGAGCCTCCACCTCGTCCTGGCCGGCTTCCCCTTCATCGAACAGGCGATCGGTGTAGATCACCGCGAAGATCTCGTTCTCTTCATCGCAGATCACCACCTCAAAGCCGCTGTCGCCGCCAGTGGGCAAGGTGTGAAGCTCGAAGTATTCGTCCCGCTCCAGTGGATCGCTGGGGGCCTGATCCAGGAGCGCGGCCAGGGCCTGCTTGAAGCGATCCAAAGCCATCGGGCCGGGGCGGTTGCTGTCAGTGTGGCGGTATCGGGTCGCAACGGCCAATGCAGCGCTGGCGGTGATGATGGATGGGCTGGATCCGGCCTGGATCATGCACCACAGCCCCGATCTGCTGGTGCTCAACAAGCCCCACGGTTTGCTCTGCCAGCCGGGTTTGGGGCCTGAGCTTGCTGATTCCCTGATCAGCCGGGTGCAGCGCCAGTGGCCCTCAGGCCAGCTGGTGCATCGCCTCGATCGCGATACCTCCGGGTTGATCCTGGTGGCCCTCACCCCAGAGTTGCATCGCGCTCTCAGTGGTTTGTTCGCGGAACGCCGGGTGCACAAGCGCTATGTGGCTGATGTGGATGGGGTGCCCGAGCAGGCCGAAGGGCTGATCGAGCTGCCGATCGCGAAACGCCAGCACCGCCCTCCGCTCTACGGGGTGGATCCGGCCGGTAAAGCCTGCGCCACGCGCTGGCGGTTGCTGGGCCAAAGCAGCGGTTGCAGCCGGCTGGAGCTCGAGCCGCTCACGGGGCGCTCCCATCAGCTGCGGGTGCACCTGCAGGACATCGGCCATCCGATCCTGGGAGACCCGTTGTACGGGCCGGATGCCAAGGCTTCGCTGGCGGCACCGATCCAGCGGCTGCATCTGCATGCGAGCCGCCTTGGCTTTGCGCACCCCAGCAGCGGCCGACCTCTTCAGTTCACGGCTCCCACACCCTTTGAGCTCCCCAGCCCATGAGCGCCCATCCACCAGCCATCGCCGCCCTGGGCTATTTGGCTGCCAGCCTCACCACGCTCAGCTTCATCCCGCAGGCGATCAAGACCCTGCGCACCGGCGACACCCGCGGCATCTCCTTACGCATGTATGCCCTGTTCACCGCCGGTATTGCCCTGTGGGGCGTGTACGGCTTGCTCACCGGCGACGGGCCATTGATCGTTGCCAATGCCATCACGCTGGTGGCGGCAGGCTTGATCCTCGATCGCAAGTGGCGCGCCTGGTGGGCCGAGCGCCAGGCGGATCAGCGGTTGCGTGGCGGTAGGCCGCTGCCGTAACGCAGCAGTTTCAGCCAGGTGGCGATGCGCAGCCCGGCGGCGGCGGCGACCACAGCCATCAGCAGTGCAACCGCGCCCCAGAGACCAGGCCCCAGCCAGGCGCTGGCCACGGCAGCAATGGCGGCTGCTGCCCAGCTCAACGGCTGCAGTTGTCGTAGGCCTCGATCGGCGCCTGAGCAGCT
>NZ_JBIPMN010000111.1:0-8811 GCF_044369115.1 Vulcanococcus sp.
ATGGCCCTTCGGGGATCAGGCAAGGGTGCAAAGGTGCGGTAAGAGCGCACCAGCAGCATCGAGAGGTGCTGGCTCGGTAAACCCCGGCTGGGAGCAAGGCCCAGGGACAACGGTTGGCCATGACACCCGTCCCGCTTCAAGTGCGCCGCTCGAGGCCACCGGTAACGGTGGTCCCAGACAGATGATCACCCCCCGGAGCGCTCCGGCACTCCGGAGAACAGAACCCGGCTTACGTCCTGCTTTCACCCCTTCAGCGCTGCCCATGGATGCCGCCCGCCGCCAGCAGCTGATCCGCTTCCTCACCCAGCTCTCCCTGCAACCGCCGGCGTCGCTGGGCGATTCAGAGCTGATGCCCCTGGAGCAGGCCCTCACCCACACCTCCGCGGGCCGGGCCTACAACCACGAGCAGCTGGAGTTTCTCGGCGATGCTGTGTTGCGGCTGGCGGCTTCTGAGTTCCTGGAAGACACCCAGCCGCAGCTCTCGGTGGGAGAGCGCTCGCGCCTGCGGGCACAACTCGTGAGCGATCGCTGGCTGGCCAATCTGGGCGAGCTGTGCGGGATCGATGCTGTGCTGCGCATCGGTGCGGTGGCAGCGGGTGATCACACCGGACGCGCCACCCTGCGGGCGGAAGCCTGCGAAGCGGTGATCGGCGCGCTGTATCGCATCTGGGGCGACCTCACGCCGGTGCACCAATGGCTCAGGCCCCACTGGCAACGCAGCCTCAAGCAGCTGCAAGCCGATCCCAACCTCAACAACTGGAAATCAGCGCTGCAGGAATGGAGCCAAGGCCAGAAGCTTGGACTTCCTCATTACCAATGCCAGGAGGTGAGCCAACGCCATGGCGACCCCAGGCGTTTTCACAGCCAGGTGAGCCTCGAAGGCCGTGCGCTGGGCGAAGGGTGGGGCGGTTCGCGCCGGCAGGCCGAGCAGGATGCGGCGCGTGTCGCGCTGGAGCAGCTCCAGCAGCCCAGGTAATCAGGCCTGCTCCAGGATCTTGAGGGGCATGGTCACCAGCTTGTCCCAGTTGCCGCCTTCAAACAGCACGGCGGCATCGCGGCCACTGATGCGCTGCACGAAGCCCTGGTAGCCGTTGTAGATCGAGGTGGCATCGCGCACCACCACGGTGGAGCCCGGCAGGATCGGCAGGGTTTCAGCCATGGGTGCAGCTCGGGTGCGGGGCCATTATCGAGGCTGACGGCGCAGCATGGGTTGATGGCTGAGGAGCAAGAGCTGCTGGTGGTTGGTCGTGTGGTGGCCGCCCAGGGGCTGCGCGGCGAACTGCGGGTTAATCCGCTCAGCGACTTTCCCGAACGCTTCACCCGCCCTGGCCGCCGGTGGCTGCGCCCTGCCCAGGGGCGCCGCGGCGAAACGGCAACGGCCGCTGAGGTGGAACTGCTCAGCGGCCGTCAGCTGCCGGGCAAGGAGCTGTTTGTGATCCGCCTGGAGGGCGTGGACGACCGCAGCGCCGCTGAAGCGCTGGTGGGCCAGGAGCTGCTGGTGCCAGCAGCAGATCGACCCAAACTGGCCAAGGGCGAATTCCACCTCCTTGATCTGGTGGGTCTGGAGGTACGACTGCTGGAGGGTGCTGACGACGCCACCGGCCAGCCCAGCGGCCGGTGTATCGGCACCGTGAAAGACCTGATCCACGCCGGCAACGATCTGCTGGAGGTGGAGCTGAGCGGCAGTGGAGCGCCTCTGTGGATTCCTTTTGTGGAAGCGATCGTGCCCGTGGTGGAGCTGCAGGCAGGCTGGATCGGGATCACGCCGCCGCCGGGCTTGCTGGAGCTGAGCGCCAACACCGGGGCCGATGCCGCTGATGCGACCGACTCCGGCAGCGACCAGGGAGCGGACTAGCGCATCATCCGCAGGGTCCGAAATAACGGACAGTCTGTACAGAATTCTGGATGGTGCGGTGCGCGGGTTGGCCGCGACCCAGGCTTGGGTTGGAATAGCTGCACGCATAGACGCCGCCGCTGCGCCCAGCTCGCCCATGACCGCTCTCGTTCCCGTGATCCTCTGCGGCGGCACCGGCACCCGGCTGTGGCCCCTCTCGCGGGCCACCTATCCCAAGCAGTACTGGGCCCTGGCGGGTGATGGCCAAGACACCCTGCTGCAGCAGACCCATCAACGGCTTGAGGGCATTGCTGGCCTGCAACCTCCGCTGCTGATCTGCAATGAAGACCACCGCTTCATCGTGGCTGAGCAGATGCGCCAGATCGGTGTGGAGCCCGCGGCGATCCTGCTGGAGCCGATGGGCCGCAACACCGCACCGGCCGTGGCCGTGGCAGCCCTGCAGGCCACAGCGCACGGCGACGACCCTCTGCTGCTGGTGCTCGCAGCCGACCATGTGATTCAGAACGCCGCCCGTTTCCGCGCGGCCGTGAAGGCGGGGATGGCCGCCGCAGAAGCCGGCCAGCTGGTGACGTTCGGCATCGTGCCCACCGCCCCGGAAACGGGCTACGGCTACATCGAGGCCGCTGAAGCACTCCAAAGCAGCGGCACAGCCGATGAGAGCGATCGGGCGCCTCAGCAGCCCGTGCGCATCGCCCGCTTCGTGGAGAAGCCGGATCGCGCCACGGCCGAGCAGTTCCTGGCCAGCGGCCGCTTCACCTGGAACAGCGGCATGTTTTTGTTCAAAGCCAGCGCGATCCTGGCGGAACTGGAGCGGCTGGCACCGGAGGTGGTGAGCGCCTGCAGCGCCGCCCTCGAGCACGACAGTGAAGACCTTGATTTCCTGAGGCTGGAGCGGGAAGCGTTCGCCGCCTGCCCGAATGTGGCGATCGATGTGGCCGTGATGGAGCGCACCGACCGCGGCGCCGTGCTCCCGCTAAACGCCGGCTGGAGTGATGTGGGCAGCTGGAGCGCCCTCTGGGAAACCGCGGAGCAAGACAACGACGGCAACGTGCTGCGCGGGCGCGTGATCTCAGAAGCGAGCAGCAACTGCTACCTGCGCAGCGAGCACCGCCTGGTGGTGGGCCTGGGGGTGGACAACCTGGTGGTGGTGGAGACCGACGATGTGGTGCTGGTGGCCCACCGCGACCGCGCCCAGGACGTGAAAACGATCGTGGGATTGCTGGAACGCGAAGGTGCCTCCGAAAGCAAGGCCCACCGCCGCATCTACCGCCCCTGGGGCAGCTACGACGGCATCACCGAGGGCGAACGCTGGCAGGTGAAAAAGATCGTGGTGAATCCTGGCGCCAGCCTCTCCCTGCAGATGCACCACCACCGCGCCGAGCACTGGATCGTGGTGAAGGGCACCGCGCTGGTGGAGAAAGACGGCGTGGAAGAGCTGGTGGGTGAAAACCAAAGCACCTACATCCCTCTGGGTGCGAAGCACCTCCTCACCAATCCCGGGAAAATCCCGGTGGAACTGATCGAGGTGCAGAGCGGTCCGTATCTCGGCGAAGACGACATCGTGCGCTTCGAAGACCGCTACGGCCGCAGCGACGCGACGACCCGCCCAATCGCACCTACCGCGACTGCCTGAAACCCCCAGGAGGTCTGCACTCAGCGGGCAGATGAGCCTCCATCAGCATCAGAAAGCCGAGCCACTGATCCAGAAGAGCGGGTAAAGGCCAGTTCAAGCATGGTCTCAAGACGGATCACGCGTCCATTGAGGTCATCGAGGCGGCGTTGCTGCTCCTTCATCAGGCCAGCCATCTCCTCCACCTTGTCGTTCATGCGAATCACAGTGGTGAGCGCCGTGAGAATCCGATCAGTGACGCTCATGATCCGGAATTCAAGGCAGCACGAACCTCGGCGAGGGCTTCATCAAGCGTCTGTTCAGCATGACGCGTGCTCAACTCCAGTTGCTTCAGGACAGCTTCCAGAGCTGCCTCCTCATCGCGCTGACTGCTGCGATTGACATAGGACGCACCGGCTTCGCGGAAAAACTGCCCCAGAGACAGCCCAAGACTGCTGGCCCGATCGGCGTAAGCAGCTTTCTCCGTAGGGGTCATCAACACGGCAACCCGCTCAGTGGCCCGCTCAACACCCTGCGGCGCCATCGAACTATCCTGTGCATGATCAGCACATACTAAGGAAAAACCGTAGCCAGGCTGCCAAGGCAGAGGTTGCCCTAGGCACGGAAGCCGGTGCTCACTCCACCGTGACGCTCTTCGCCAGGTTGCGCGGTTGATCCACATCCAGGCCGCGATGGGCTGCGATGTGATAGCTCAACAGCTGCATCGGGATCACCGTGAGCAGCGGGCTGAGCAGCTCATCCACTGTGGGCACCGGCAGCAGTGTGTCGAACAGCTCCGCATCAGCGCATTCCGGTGCCACGCCGATCAGCTGAGCATCCCGCGCTTTCGCTTCCTGGGCATTGCTGAGCACCTTGTCGAACACGGTGCCCGGCACTGCGATCGACACCACGGGCACCCGCGCATCCAGCAGCGCGATCGGACCGTGCTTCATCTCGCCGGCGGGGTAGCCCTCGGCGTGGATGTAGCTGATCTCCTTGAGCTTGAGGGCACCCTCGAGAGCGATCGGATAGTTGATCCCACGCCCGAGGAAGATCACATCCTGCGTGTCGGCAAACAGGTGCGCCAGCTGCTCGCAGCGGCGGTCGTGGTCGTCCACCAGCGCCCGCAGCTGCTCAGGCAGGGCTCGCAATCCTGCGGCCAGCTGGCGCAGCTGCTCGGGGCCGTGGCCGGTGGCGCCGCCGCCATGGCGCTCGGCAAAGGCCAGCGCCAGGCCATAGAAGGCCAGCAGCTGACCCAGGAACGTTTTGGTGGCGGCCACGCCCACCTCAATGCCGGCGCCGATGTCAAGGATCTGATCCACCAGCCGGCCCAGGGAGCTCTCCGGCCGGTTGGTGATCCCCAGCAGCCGCGGCGCATAGGCCGGATCCGCCATGGCGCGGCGCCGCTCCTGTTCCATCGCCAAGGCCGCCAGCGTGTCGGCCGTTTCACCGGATTGGGTCACGCCGATTGTGAGCGTGTGGGGGCTCAGCGGCGGCGGCGCGTAGCGGAATTCACTGGCATAGAACACGCTGGTGGGAATGCCCGCCAGCTGCTCCAGCAGATAGGCACCCACCTGCGCCGCATGGCGGCTGGTGCCGCAGGCCAGGATCTGGATCCGCTCCACACCCTCATACACGCTCTCATCGAGGGGCAGTGCTACCAGTGAGCCGGCATGGGGAGCGGCGCCGGGTTCAGCCTCCGGCAGATGCCGTGCCACCCACAGCGCCGCCGTTTCGGGTTGCTCGTGGATCTCCTTGAGCATGAAATGCCGGAAGCTGCGCTTATCCGCCACGTGCTCGGTGCCGCTCAGCAGGCTCGGGGTGCGCTGCACTCGATCACCAGCCGCGTCGTAGAGCTCAATCCCGAGGGGGGTGAGCAGGGCCACTTCGCCGTCTTCCAGCGGCAGGATCGTGCGGGTGAACCCGGCCAGAGCCGGGGTGTCGCTGGCGCAGAGGAATTCCCCTTCCCCCAGGCCGATCAGCAGCGGTGCCGACTTGCGGGCCACCACCAGGGCTCCCGGCAGCTCTCCCCACACCACGGCCAAGGCATAGGCCCCATGCAGCCGCGGCAGCACCGCCTGCAACGCCTGCAGCAGCAGGGCACCGCTGGGCGCTGAACCGCCGGCCTGCAACCGAGCCAGCTCGCGGCTGAGCAGATGCGGGATCACCTCTGTATCGGTGTCGGAGCGGAACACCACGCCTTCCGCCTGCAGCTCTTCCCGCAGGGTGCGGTAGTTCTCGATGATGCCGTTCTGCACCACCGCCACCCGGCCCGGGCCATCGAGGTGGGGGTGGGCGTTGCGCTCCTCCGGCTTGCCGTGCGTGGCCCAGCGGGTGTGACCGATGCCACACAGACCCGCCGCGCCGGAGGCTTCAAAGCGCTGGGTGAGATTCACCAGCTTGCCCTCTGCCCGCAGGCAGCTCAGCTGCCGCTCACCATTCACTGTGGCGATACCGGCGGAGTCGTAGCCGCGGTATTCCAGCTGGCGCAGACCTTCCAGCAGCAGGGGGGCCGCTTCGCGCGAACCAATCACCGCAACGATGCCGCACATAGCGCTGCCAACAACAAAAAAAGCCCGGCAGGGGCCGGGCTTGAGCTTATGGGAAGAAGCCGAAAGCCTCAGTAGGCGAGGCCCATCGAACGGGTGGTTTCATCGCCCAGGTAGACCCGGATTGAGAGGAAGTCGGTGGGGCAGGCGGTTTCGCAGCGCTTGCAGCCCACGCAATCTTCGGTGCGGGGCGACGACGCGATCTGGCCGGCCTTGCAACCGTCCCAGGGCACCATCTCGAGCACATCGAGGGGGCAAGCACGCACGCACTGGGTGCAACCGATGCAGGTGTCGTAAATCTTGACGGCGTGGGACATGTCGCCTCGGGACGCGACGCCCAAGGTACCCATGCCAAACGGCCGCCTTTGCCGCTCCGTCACCCTTGTTCATACGCATGGGTACGCCGCAGACCGCCCCGTAGGATGCGGCGTCCGCCACACCGGCCATGTCCCAGGAAGCGATCTTCGAGAAAGTCCGCTCGATCGTTGTCGAGCAGCTGAGCGTTGACGCCGGCGAAGTGAAGCCCGAATCCAACTTCCAGAACGATCTGGGCGCTGACTCGCTCGACACCGTTGAGCTGGTGATGGCTCTGGAAGAAGCCTTCGACATCGAGATCCCCGACGAAGCCGCTGAGGGCATCGCCACCGTGGGCGACGCCGTGAAGTACATCCAGGACAAGCAGGCCTGAGGAACTGATGGTGGAGGGTCTCCGCCGCGTCGTCGTCACCGGTCTCGGCGCGGTCACACCGATCGGCAACACTGTTGCTTCCTACTGGGAAGGCCTGAGCACAGGACGCAACGGGGTGGCAGTAATCACCCTGTTCGATGCCTCCGCTCATGCCTGCCGCTTTGCCGCTGAGGTGAAGGAGTTCAATCCCTCCGCCTACATCGAGCCCAAAGAGGCCAAGCGCTGGGACCGGTTCTGCCAGTTCGGTGTGGTGGCTGCCAAGCAGGCCGTGGCCCATGCCGGCCTCACCATTGATGACAGCAATGCCCACCGCGTGGGCACCGCCATCGGCTCCGGGGTGGGCGGCCTCTTGATGATGGAAACCCAGGCCCACGTGCTAGCCGACAAGGGTCCATCGCGGGTGAGCCCCTTCACCGTGCCAATGATGATCCCGAACATGGCCACCGGCCTGACGGCGATCGCGATTGGCGCCAAGGGCCCCAGCACAGCCGTGGCCACGGCCTGCGCCGCCGGCTCCAATGCCATCGGTGATGCGTTCCGCCTGATTCAGCTCGGCCACGCCGACGCGATGGTGTGCGGTGGCGCCGAATCAGCCATCACTCCCCTGGGGGTGGCCGGCTTCGCCAGCGCCAAGGCGCTGTCGTTCCGCAACGACGATCCCGCCACCGCCAGCCGACCTTTTGATGCGGAGCGCGACGGGTTTGTGATCGGTGAGGGCGCCGGTGTTTTGGTGCTCGAGAGCCTGGAGCATGCCCAGGCCCGCGGCGCCACGATCCTGGCCGAGATCGTGGGCTACGGCATGACCTGCGATGCCCACCACATCACCTCACCCTCTCCCGGCGGCGTAGGCGGTGCTGAAGCGATGCGCCTGGCGCTGCGCGATGCACGGCTCGATCCGGAAGCGGTGGATTACGTGAATGCTCACGGCACCAGCACCCCTGCCAACGATCTCAACGAAACCTCGGCGATCAAGGCCTCCCTTGGGGAGCGCGCGCTGCAGATTCCGGTGAGTTCGACCAAATCAATGACGGGTCACCTGCTAGGTGGCAGCGGCGGCATCGAAGCAGTGGCAGCCGTGTTGGCGATTGGCCACAACCTGGTGCCACCTACGATCAACTACCAAAATCCTGATCCTGCTTGTGATCTGGATGTCGTTCCCAACCAAGCCCGGGAACACAAACTGGATGTGGTGCTGTCCAACTCCTTCGGATTCGGCGGCCACAACGTCTGCCTGGCGTTCCGCCGGATGACCTGATCTTTCTCAGCTCACCGCGGTTTATCCGCTCCTCACACTTCGCCCTTACCCGTAATCCCATGGTCGCCGCGCCTGCTGCTGGAATCCAATCCGTCGACACCCTCTGCGTCAACAGCATCCGCTTCCTGGCGGTCGACGCGATCAACAAGAGCAACTCGGGCCACCCGGGTCTGCCGATGGGTTGCGCGCCCATGGCCTACACGCTTTGGGACAAGTTCCTGAAGCACAACCCCAAGAACCCCAAGTGGTTTAACCGCGACCGCTTCGTGCTGTCTGCCGGCCACGGCTGCATGCTGCTCTACGCGCTGCTGCACCTCACCGGCTACGACTCGGTGACCATCGACGACATCAAGCAGTTCCGTCAGTGGGGCTCCAAGACTCCCGGCCACCCCGAAACCTTTGAAACCGCCGGTGTGGAAGTGACCACCGGCCCTCTGGGTCAGGGCATCGCCAACGCTGTGGGTCTGGCCATGGCCGAAGCCCATCTGGCCGCCAAATTCAACAAGCCCGATTGCAAGCTCGTTGATCACACCACCTACGTGATCATGGGCGACGGCTGCCACCAGGAAGGTGTGAGCGGTGAAGCCGCCTCCCTGGCCGGTCACCTGGGCTTGGGCAAACTGATCGCCCTCTACGATGACAATCACATCACGATCGATGGAAACACCAACGTTTCCTTCACCGAAGATGTGCTCAAGCGCTACGAGGCCTACGGCTGGCACACCATCCACGTAGCGGACGGCAACACCGACCTAGCCGGCATCGCCCGCGCCATTGAGGAGGCCAAGAGCGTCACCGATCGTCCCTCGATGATCAAGGTGACCACCACCATCGGCTACGGCTCCCCCAACAAGG
>NZ_JBIPMN010000233.1:0-3042 GCF_044369115.1 Vulcanococcus sp.
AGCGTCGGCCAGTCGACCCTCACCCGCTTCTACAGCCTCCACACCTTCGTGATGCCCTGGCTGCTGGCTGTGTTCATGCTCATCCACTTCCTGATGATCCGGAAGCAGGGCATCTCCGGTCCCCTCTGATCGATGCGCTGGCCCTGGGTTTCGCATTGTTGCGATCCCGGGGTGTCGCCCTCCTTGGTCGCTGCGCCTTCACCAGCAGCGTTCTTAGCCTCAATCCACACGGCCCATCCAACGGTCACTGTCATGCACGTCCTCAAGAAGCCTGATCTGAGCGATCCCAAGCTGCGGGCCAAGCTGGCCAAGGGTATGGGTCACAACTATTACGGCGAGCCCGCCTGGCCCAACGACCTCCTCTACATCTTCCCGGTGGTGATCCTGGGCACCCTCGCCTGCCTGGTGGGCCTGGCTGTGCTGGATCCCGCCATGCTCGGCGATAAGGCTGATCCCTTTGCCACCCCTCTGGAAATCCTTCCCGAGTGGTACCTCTACCCGGTGTTCCAGATCCTGCGTGTTGTTCCCAACAAGCTTCTGGGTATCGCCCTTCAGACCATGATCCCCCTTGGTCTGATGCTGATCCCCTTCATCGAGAGCTTCAACAAGTTCCAGAACCCCTTCCGTCGTCCGGTGGCCATGGCCGCCTTCCTGTTCGGAACCATGTTCACCATCTACCTGGGTATCGGTGCTGCCCTTCCCATCGACAAGTCGCTCACCCTGGGCTTGTTCTGATCCGATCCACTCGAGTCAACCAACGCAAAAGATCTTTGCAACCCCGGCCGATTGTCGGGGTTTTTTTATGCCTGCAGGCGCTTGAACCATGCTTGGCGTTAGTCACGGTTGATGTCCAGAAGACCGGCGTCGCCGGGATTCACCCGCAGTAGATGGTGCAGCAAGAGGAAGCCCACGATCGTCCAGGTCTGGTAGGTGCGGGCCTGCTGTCCCACCCAGGTTCCAGTCGGACCATCGAAATATTCCGCCCACTGCTGGCGGGGCAACTGGTTGAGCTGCATCCAGTAGCACTCCTCGAGCATGGCCCGCATCTGCCCCATCAGCAGCACATCCGCCTGGGGGTAGCGCTGCTCGTGCAGCAGCACGGCTCCCCCCAGATACCAGAGCAGGCTGGGCCAGTGCCCGCCGTTGTGATAGCTCCAGGGCCAGTTCTTCGGATCGGAGCCCGTTTTCTCGCTCCATTGCTGCCCTTCCAGGGGCGGGTGACAGATGCGCATCGGCATCTGGGCCATCAGGTGTTCGCGGTTGTGCAGCACCAAGCGGAATAGGGCCCGTTGCTGAGGTGCGGTGATCAGCTCGAACAGGCAGGCCAGGCAATTCCCCAGGCTGTAAAAGCGAAAGTCGGGCCGGCCGGTGCGCATGTTCCCGATCAGGTACCCGCCTCGGTTCTCCAGCCAGTCCTGCAGCCAGGGGGGAATCACCTGCGGCTGCACGTTGAATTCGTTCAGCATCTGAGTGTCGCCGTACTGCTCAGTGGGCCTGCGCCGCAGCACCTGCATGGTTTTGCTGGTGACCCAGTAGTGCTTGAGCAGGTAGCGGCGCAGTTCGTGCTTCCACTCGCGGGTGAGCACCAGCCGCTGTTCGAGCAGGCGGCTGTTGTGGTTCTTCTGCGCCAGGGCCATCAGTTGGCAGCAGCTGCCCAGACAGCCGTAGAGCAACACCTCGATTTCCAGCGGTGCACCCCACACATCCATGGGGCGATCAATCATGAAGGCGCAATCCGGCACAAACAGCACCGGCGTGCCTTCAAAGGTGGGGTGCAGAACCAGATCCAGTAGCAGTTGCACGCCGCGTTGCACCCGTTGGCTGGCTCCGAAGTCCCAGTCGCGGCTGCGGCGCACGTAGAGCCAGCAGAGCACAGGCCACCAGAGGCTTGCATCTACCGATGTGATCCGGCCAATGGAGCGCTGGCCGTAATCAGCCACCAGCACACCGTTTTGCTCCACAAAGCTGGTGGGAAACACGCCGCGGGTCTGGTAAGCGCTGCTCTGCAGTTCCAGACAGGTTTCCAGGAAGTTGCGGACGATGGCGAAGCGGCCCTGCACCAGCAGGAGCAGCATCACGGGCACGTTGTCCCGCAGAAACACCTCGTCGTAGTTGAGGGCTTGGTCTTTTCCACCGGGATGGCTGAGGGCGGCCATCGATCCCACCAGCTCACCGCGGCTGCTGATCAGGGTGCGCTCGAAATGCTCACGGGCCGCGTTCACCACGGCTTCTTCCCTGGAGCTGGGGCGTACCCGCAGGCGTTCCTGGCTGAACTGCCTGGCCATTCGACCTCCAGCCTCAAGGCCTGACTGCCCTAAACCCTAGAAATGGCAAGAGGTCTCGTCATCCTTTGCTGTAGGGGTTGACACCAAAGCGGCGAGGGGTGTTATGGTTTTGGACTGCGCGGGAGCCGAGAGGCGCCTGATGCAGGAACCGAAGACCCGATCAATCGGTGTTGTAGGTTCAGTGAGCGGCTGAGACGCCGCTCTGAGCTGAAAGCCGGAACACCCGGTGATGTAGGTTCAACAAGCGGTCGAGAGATCGCAGATCTGAGAGCCAACTCCGAGAGGAGACACCTGAGAGGGTGAGCCGCGAGGCTGTGGTGATCGGAGCACCTGGACAACTGAAACGTTTAGGAACTGACGCTTTCACTGCGTCAGGCGCCGCGTAACCGATTCGAGCTGAAAGGCTTGCGTTGGTTGGGTGAGCGGTCTGGCCGCAAAGAGCAGTGAAGGTGTGAGGTCCCGTCAAAAAAATTTAGTTGCAGAAGCTGATTGCTTTGCAACGCATGAAGCTCTCACGGCTGAATGTGTTGTCGGTGTGCAATTGGTGGAGCAACGACCGGATCTGAGATCCTGGAAAGACGAGACGAAAGAAATTTTGTTTTGCACTCTTTGAACGCTTCTGTCAGAGGAAGTGGCTCCAACTGTGAGATCTGCGCCAGTGGATCGAGCGGGTGATGAGCAATTCAAGTTGAGATTGATGAGTGAAGTAGCTTCGGTTGCTTGATTCTGGTTTTTACCGAGTTAATCAAAAGGACTT
>NZ_JBIPMN010000234.1:0-3037 GCF_044369115.1 Vulcanococcus sp.
CACGCCCACGTTCTCATCGATCAACGTGCTGGGACCCTAGCTCGCGAGGATCGCTGAACTCGGCTGAAGCTCAGTAGGATCCCGCCAGCTGCTGAGCCGCCTGTGTCGATGATCCCGATCGTGATCGAAGAGTCGGGCCGGGGCGAGCGCGCGTTCGATATCTATTCCCGACTGCTGCGCGAGCGGATCATCTTCTTGGGTGAGCCTGTCACCTCGGAATCGGCCAATCGGATCGTGGCCCAGCTCTTGTTCCTGGAAGCTGAGGATCCCGAGAAGGACATCTACCTCTACATCAATTCTCCCGGGGGGTCCGTGTACGACGGCCTGGGCATTTTCGACACGATGCAGCACATCAAGCCCGATGTTCACACCGTGTGTGTGGGTCTGGCTGCCTCGATGGGTGCCTTTCTGCTCTGCGCCGGTGCCAAGGGCAAGCGCAGCAGCCTCACGCACTCGCGGATCATGATCCACCAGCCCCTCGGTGGTGCCCGCGGTCAAGCCAGCGATATCAGGATCCAGGCCGACGAAATCCTCTACCTCAAAAAGAAACTCAACCAGGAGCTTGCTGACCGCACCGGTCAGCCCCTCAGCCGCATCGAGGAGGACACCGATCGCGACTTCTTCATGTCTCCCGCTGAGGCTGCGGAGTATGGACTGATCGACAAGGTGATCGACAAACGCCCTGTACGCGCGGTCTGATTCAGGGTTGTGGGCCGTAGGCGAGGCGCTTCTGGGGAGAAACCGGGTGGCAAAGGTTTGCCACCCAGCCTGCGTCCCACCAAAACCTGCCCGGCCTGCGGCAGACCTTTCGCCTGGCGCAAGAAATGGGAAGCGGTGTGGGAGCAGGTGATCTATTGCTCCGACCGCTGCCGCAATCAGCGTTGAGCCTCTGCAGCTAGGTCGGCTTCGCTGAGGAAGGGTGAGAAGCGCTCCTTCTCGGGGATGGCTGTGAACTCGCTGACAAGGGCGCGGAATTCATCACCATCGAGACTTTCTTTCTCGATCAGCACTTCCACCACGCGGTCCATGCAGGCGCGGTTTTGGGCCACGAGCTTCACTGTTTCCTCGTAGCAGTTCTGCACGATCTGGCGGACCGCCAAGTCGACGCGGGCGGCGGTTGCATCGGAGCCGTCGCTGCGGGTCATCAGGTCGCGGCCAAGGAATACCTCTTGGTTACCGGCTTCGAGAGACAGCTGACCCACTTCGCTCATGCCGAAACGGGTCACCATCTGGCGAGCGATCGAAGCCACCTGTTGGATATCGCCGCCTGCACCGGTGGTGACTTCGGCGTGGCCGAACACCACATCCTCAGCGGCACGGCCGCCCAGGGCTCCCATGATCCGGGCGCGCAGCTGGGCGCGGCTCACCAGCATCTGCTCCTCGTCAGGGGAGAACCAGGTGAGGCCCTGGGCCTGGCCGCGGGGGATCAGGGTGACCTTCTGCACCGGGTCGTGGGCCTTGACCAGGGTTCCCACCAGGGCATGGCCCACTTCGTGATAAGCGATCAGGCGCTTGCTGCGGCCATCGGTGAGGGGCTTGCCCTCCATGCCGGCGATGATCCGGTCTACGGCGTCGTCGATCTCAGCCAGGCTGGTGGCTTCCTTGCGGCGCCGTGCGGTGAGGATTGCGGCTTCGTTGAGCAGGTTGGCGAGGTCTGCGCCGGAAAAGCCGGGGGTGCGGCGGGCGATGGCCTCGAGGCTCACGTCGTCGGCGAGCTTCTTGTCGCGGGAGTGCACTTTGAGCACGGAGAGGCGGCCCTTGATGTCGGGCACGTCCACTTGCACCTGACGGTCGAAACGACCGGGACGCAGCAGCGCCGAATCGAGCACATCGGCCCGGTTGGTGGCCGCAATGATGATGATGCCGCTGTTGCCCTCAAAGCCGTCCATCTCGGTGAGGAGCTGGTTGAGGGTCTGCTCGCGCTCGTCGTTGCCGCCGCCCACACCGGCGCCGCGTTGACGACCCACTGCATCGATTTCGTCGATGAAGATCAGGCAGGGGCTGTTTTCCTTGGCGCGCTTGAACAGATCGCGCACGCGGCTAGCGCCAACGCCCACGAACATCTCCACAAACTCCGAACCGGAGAGGGAGAAGAAGGGCACGCCGGCTTCGCCGGCAATCGCTTTGGCAAGCAGGGTTTTACCGGTGCCGGGAGGGCCCACCAGCAGAACGCCTTTCGGGATCTTGGCGCCCACGGAGGTGAAGCGCTCTGGCGTCTTGAGGAAGGTGACCACTTCCTGGAGGTCTTGCTTGGCCTCTTCCACACCGGCAACGTCGTCAAACTTGACGCCGGTTTCGGCTTCCATCAGGAAGCGGGCCTTGGTTTTGCCGAACTGCATCGCCTGGCCGGGGCCACCTGGCATGCCGTTTCCGCGGCGGGCCAGGAACACCAGCACACCGATCAGCAGTAGCGGGAAGAGCAGGTTGCCCAGCAGGCCCAGGGCAGGAGGCGCCTGGCGGGGCGGATGGATGTCGAAGCTGATGCCCTGCTCTTTGAGGTTGTTCACCAGCTCGGGAGCCAGGCCGGGCAGATCAACGCGCAGGCGCTGCACGCGGTTGTCGAGGTCGGGATCAACGGCTTCAACAACAGCGGTGCGGCCGCCATCAAAGATGTCGACGGCTGTCACCCGGCCGGCGTCCACATAGTCGAGGAACCGGCCATAGCTCATGCGGGCCACGGCGGCATTGCTCGGGGCCACGGTGGGGCCGTTGGGAGCGTTGAGGCGGCTGGCGCTATTGCCGAGCACCTGCCAACCGAGGAAGAGGGCCACCCCAATCGGCAGCACCCAGAGGGCAATCGTGCGCCAGCGCTGATTCATGGCCGCCTCAGAAACAGGTGGAGATGTTTAACAAGTGTAAAGCGGCTCCTGCCTGGATCGGGATTTTCGGCCCGAAATGCCTCTCATTCAGGAGGCTTTCTGCCAATCCATCTGCATGGCCGGCGCTTCGACGACCGGAGGTGCTACCGCTTCTGTTTCGGCATGGCCTGCAGCCGCTGCCTCCAGGCCCGATCGATCAACACAGAGATCCTCAACCG
>NZ_JBIPMN010000005.1:0-30361 GCF_044369115.1 Vulcanococcus sp.
TAATTCCTCTGAGCAGACTAATTCCCTGCAAGACGGGCAAACTGTTTCCGATTCCTTCAGCGTTGCTTTAACCGACGGCGTTCAAACCACCGCCCTAGAGGATATTGTCTTCAATATCATCGGCAGTAATGACGCACCTAGTCTGGAACCTGTTGTTGCTGGTTCTTATGTCGATAGCCCAGGTAATAACACAAGCTTCTCACCCATCATTGGAAAGTTAACAGCTGATGACCCTGAGGGGCAAACTCTTAGTTTTGGTATTACTGATGGTAGTGTTGCGAATGGTTTTGCAACAAGGACCGGCATCTACGGAACATTAACTCTCAATACCCTAACCACGAACGCCACCGATGCGTTCACCTTCACGGTTTCCGACAATGCAACCGGATTTGTAACCACTGATTTCAAGGTCAATATCAGCGGTGTGTTAGATACAATTCCGCCTTCGCCACCAGTCTTGTTGGCAGTTGCCGGTGATAACCAGATTAATACTGCAGAAAAATCAAGTGGCGTTTCTTTAAGCGGTACGGCAGAAGCTGGCAGCCTCGTGACGATCGCCTGGGGTGAATCGACGCGTACCACTACTGCCTCCTCAGCGGGAATATGGTCGCTTCACTATGCTGCCGCCCAAATACCTAGCGCCGGTGAGTACACACTCACTCTTACCTCAGAAGATACCTCGGGTAATAAGTCACTTGCAACCGAGCGCGTCGTCAAAGTTGTTGCTGATAACCTACCGCCAACAGGATTGGTTCTCAACAATGCAGGTATTCCCAAGAAGTCTGCTTCTGAGCTGCTCAATACCCCTTTAGGCACGCTTGTCGCCACGGATCCTGATGGCCAAGATCTTCGCTACGATCTCGCACCTGCTACAACGTTTAATGACAACTCCTTAGTTGATATTAATCCCTCAACTGGTGTCATCACGCTTAGACCCTCTGTTGATCAAGATAACTTTGCCGCCATTCTTGCATCTCGCACGGCTCTTCGGATCAGCGTCACGGCAACTGAAATTGTTGAGCCTGAAGCTGAAGCTCAGGAAGCGCTCGCTGTGGGCGGCACCTTCTTGATCCCAATTATTGCCAATTTAAACAATAGTGCTCCAACAGTCGTCACTCCTAACGAGCCTGTTTCACTGGCTTCCGTTAACGAAGGCGCCAATCCATCTACGTTGAGCGGAAATACTGTTAGCTCTTTATTCGGGGCCCGCTTTTTAGATCAAAACCTTGATGGATCGTCCAACGGTTTTGCGGCTGTCGCCGTTGTCAACGATCCATCCCTGATGTCACAGGGCCGGTGGCAGTATCGATCTGCATCGGGGAGCTTGTGGCAAAATCTACCACTTTTGAGTGAGTCAGATCCCTTCATTCTCTTATCAGGGGATCGTCTGCGTTTTGTCCCAGGTCCTGGTTTCGTCGGATCTCCAGGTTCTCTCTCAGTCCGGCTGCTGGATAACAGCAACACCTGGAAACGAGGGCGCCTCAACCAAGGTGAAGCCCTTGCAGTTGGTGGCTTCGGGTCTGCTTCCTCAGATTTGCTGTCTTTGACCACAACTGTTCTCCCGACACCTAAGCGCCCTACAGAACTTCGGCTTGTTGATGTGGTTGGTGTGCCATCTAGTAGCTCCGGCACACCGTTCGCAACGGCTGTTGGCACTGATCTTGATTCGCCTAACAGTCTTGAATACACGCTTGTGTATGCCACGGGTGCCTCGGGAGCGAACGTTAGCGCTGATTTCGCATTAAATTCATCAACGGGTCAGTTGAGTCGTGTGGGCACTGCTGCTCTCAACGAATCAGCCATCAGCTTTCGCTTGGCTGTCAGCGACGGCCAGACGACTCCTTTAGAGCGTTCTTTTACTTTGGGCGTTCTCAATAACACCAATCTTGCCCCTCAGATTAATCAGCAAGCTACGCTCCCTCAGCTTTCCCCAGTTTTAGAAGGAGCCTCCAATCCGCCTGGCGATACCGTCGGGGATCTGTTCGCATCCAGTTTCCAAGATTCCAGTGCGGGCTCTCAACAAGTTTCTAATGGCACTACATTTGCAGGTGTCGCGATTATTCAGAATGCTGCAAAACCCCTACAGGGTGCTTGGCAGTATCGCCTGACACCTGACGGTTCATGGCTTGCGCTACCACAGGTAGCCGAAACCACTCCGTTCCTTCTTGCCGCTACTGCGGAGTTGCGCTTCTTGCCCCGTCCAGGCTTTTCAGGATCGCCTGGCTCCTTGAATGTTCGCTTGCTCGACGGCAGCGAGTCTTTCATCTCGGGGCTTCGCGCTGGAGCGCTCTCTTCGGGAGGTTCATCCTCAGCAAGTGCAAGTCTTCTGACTCTGAGCACACAGGTTAATCCCCAACCGCAAGCTCCTAATGCACTGTTCTTGGCTTCAGGGGCTCTGCTGCCGTTTGACCTCACATCATCCAATACCCCCATTGCGACTCTGAATGCCACCGATCCAGATAGCAGTAGCGGTTCTCTCACGTTTAGTTTGCAGCAACCAAGCAGCAGCAACGACAATGCTTTGCTTAGCTTGGTTGGTAATACTCTATATCTAGCCAATGCAGTGACTTCTTCGCAGCTGGATGCTGTGCGACAGAGAGGCTACCTGCGTCTTTCTGCGAAGGTTGAGGACGGAACTGGTGGGGTTCTAAATCGAGATATTCGAATTGCAGCTGAAAATGGCATTAACCAGGCTCCCTTGGCACTGCCTCAGCAGCAGATCCCCCCTTCGTGGGCACCTGTTGTAGGTGTTTCAATCGAAGATCTCCAGCGTCGTTTATACGCGAACTCTGTGGATCAGGGGGCGTCGGCTTCCGAGATCTCCGGTCAATCTGTTGCAGAGTTGTTCGGCTCCAGCGCCGTATTCAGGGATCAGGCTGCGGCCGCGAATGCATACAGCAACTTCGCCGGTGTCGCGGTTGTCGCGAACGAAGCGGCTCTCAATCCTCTTAATGGTCGCTGGCAATATTCTTCTAGTGGTGGTGTCAGCTGGTTGTCTTTCCCTGTAGTCAGTGCTGACGCTCCTTTGTTGCTCCGTGCGGATGCACTGATCCGCTTTGTTCCCGCTTCGAGCTTTTATGGCACCCCAGGTTCACTCTCTGTTCGTTTGCTGGATAACAGCATATCCGTAGCTAACGGACTTTTAAACCCTTCCAGCGACAACCCTCTGGTCGCTGGTGGTTCCGGACCTGCTAGTGCTGAGATACTCAAATTGTTGACGTATGTCAATAGAGTTCAGACTTTCAGCCTTCCCGAGCGGGTGTTCTTTCAGACGGCGCGCTCTATTCCCGTTGACGCTGGAAAAGTTCAGGCGGGGACTTTGCTCGGAACGTTCGCTGCTTTTGATCCTGACACGGATGCTGCTGACCTTGTCTATCGCCTGGCGTCAGGTTCTTTGCCTGATTCACTGAGTGGTTTGGCCTCTAAGCTTGTTGTGGATGGTAACCAGCTTCGAGTTGCATCTGGCTTGTCTGATGCAGATCTTCCGTCTGAGAATGATATTAAATC
Source organism: Vulcanococcus sp. (assembly GCF_044369115.1). Taxonomy (GTDB): domain Bacteria; phylum Cyanobacteriota; class Cyanobacteriia; order PCC-6307; family Cyanobiaceae; genus Vulcanococcus. Next base: position 3,508 of record NZ_JBIPMN010000005.1, read on the forward strand.
GCTTAGTTTCAGGGTTGGTGTTTCCGATCGCTTAACCCAACAAGGGGAGTTCTCCTATGTTGATTTTCCGCAGCGGTTTGTGATCGCGGCGGCCAATGTGGATCGGCCTGTCGACCTTACCCCTCGCTCTGAAACCACTGTATTGCCTTCTCTGGGCACATCTAGTGCTGCGAGCTCGGCGATCCTATTTTCGGCAACTGGTCTCTCCGCTGATCTATCTGTATCTGTAGGCCCTGTTGTTACTCAAGAGATTCTGAGCGGGTTCAACGCCCAATCACTCGGTTTTTCTCAAGATCTTGAACTTGAGTCAATAGCGCCTCTGATGCCGCTGTTGGACTTTGCCATCGCACTAGAGAATCCGGGCGAAGTTGTTCGATTCGAATTCGAGCTCCCTGATCAGCTTTATGGCTCTCTTAAAAAAATCAATTATCTGAAGTTGGCTTCGGATGGATCGTTCTCAGTGTTTGACTGGCAAACTGATGAGTTCGGTGTCAGTACTGGTTCACGCCTAGAGAGGCTCGTGAACGGCGCTTATCTCGCTGTGAATCAAGGGGACTTCTTGGATCAGCAGATGGTCAGCAATGTCTATCTTGCTGTTTATGTTCAGGATAATGGTCGTGGTGACGACAATCCCGAGCTAGGTCTCGTTCGTGACCCTGGTGGCCTGTTCGAAGTCAATCTTGCTCCTCCTGTTCCTGTTCCTGTTCCTGTTCCTGTTCCTGTTCCTGTTCCTGTTCCTGTTCCTGTTCCTGTTCCTGTTCCTGATCAGACCGCTGACTCACCTCTTAATCTTCTGATTGACTATCGGACTCCTGCTCCTGGAGATCGGGTTCTATCGGATGCGTCTGATCGTTTAAGGGTTCGCAACGGCAAGTCATTCGGTTCCGGTAACTTCTTCCTAGGGGCTGGTGATGATGTCTTTACTGTTGCTTCCAAGCTCCGGCGTCGCAGTTTCTATGTAGAAGGCGGCGCCGGTGATGATGCTATTTACCTGGGTAAAGGCTCCGATACGGTTGTGGGCGGTGCGGGTAACGATCTCATCAAGGCATCAGATCGCTCCAGGCCACGGAAGATCACCGAAATCGATCGACTAGCTGGCGGTGAAGGAAATGATCTCTTCGTTTTGGCTGAGAACAAACGAGACAGCCTCTATCTTGATATCAAAGGTCGTGGCAATAGTAGCTATGCGCTCATCACCGATTTTGCGGAAGGTGACCGAATCCAGCTTGCTGGTCGTCGTCGTCGGGCGCTCACGCTCTCTCGAGATGTTGCCCCTGAGGGTCTGAATCCTTCGGCAGGCTTCGCCATCTTTGATGGCAACGACATGATTGCTTATGTCGTTGCTGATAGTGCTGTTGTTGCCTCTGTCGACCTCGACGATGCACGTTTCTTCAGTTATTTAGGCGCTGTACGCCGATAGCAACACTTCATTTTGTTTCCATCCAGTTGGGGCCGACGCCCGTTTCCACCAGCAGGGGAACCGACAGCTCAACCGCGCTCTCCATGGTTTCACGGGTGAGGCTTAGCGCCTGATCGAGGGCCTCAGGCGCTGCTTCGAGCACCAGTTCGTCGTGCACCTGCAGCAGCAGCCGCGCCGGTAGGCAGCTGGCGGCAAGTTTGTGATGCAGCTGCACCATCGCCAGCTTGATGATGTCAGCGCTGGAGCCCTGGATTGGGGCATTGGCGGCGGCGCGCAGTTGCTGGGCTTCCATGCCGCCGCGGCGGGCCACCTCCAGGTCGATCTCCAGGGGGTCTTTGCCCAGCAGGCGGCCGAGGCCGGAGGGATCGAAGGCGAACGGCCGCCGGCGGCCCAGAATTGTTTCCACGTAGCCGCGGCTCAGCGCCAGCCGTTCCTGCAGCTCCAGGAAGGCGAACACCCGCGGGTAGCGCTGCTTGTATTTGCTGAGGAAGTCTTTGGCTTCGGCCTGGCTGACGCCGGTTTCACGCGCGAAGCGCTGGGCGCCCATCCCATACACCACGCCGAAGTTGATCGTTTTGCCGAGGCGCCGTTCATCGCTGCTCACTGCCTCGCCGGCGCCCTTGTCGAGCAGGAGCCGCGCCGTGAGGGCGTGCACGTCGTCGCCGTTGCGGTAGGCATCCACCAGTGCCTCCTCTCCCGAAAGGTGCGCCAGGATGCGCAGCTCGATCTGCGAGTAGTCGGCGCTGATCAGCTGCCAGCCGGCCTCCGGCAAAAACGCCTTGCGGATCCGCCTCGAAAACTCGGTGCGCACCGGGATGTTTTGCAGGTTGGGGTTGCTGCTGCTCAGGCGCCCCGTGGCGGTCACCGCCTGGTTGAAATCGGTGTGCACCCTGCCGGTTTCCGGCTCCACCAACGCCGGCAGGGCATCCACGTAGGTGCTCTTGAGCTTGCTGAGGGTGCGGTGCTCGAGCACCAGCGGCACCACCGGGTGGGCATCTTCCAGCTTCTCAAGCACCACGGCATCGGTGCTCCAGCCGGTTTTGGTTTTGCGTGATTTCTTGCGATCGAGCCCGAGCGTGTCGAACAGCAGCTCGCCCAGTTGCTTGGGGGAGGCGAGGTTGAAGGGGCTGCCGGCGGCTGCGATCGCCTCGCGCTCCAGCTGCTCCAGCGTGGCGGCCAACTCCTGGGAGAGCTCGCCCAGATAGGCCGTGTCGATGCGGATACCTGTGGCTTCCATCTGGGCCAGTACCGGCTCCAGCGGCAGTTCCACGCGATCCAGCAGCTGTGGCAGTTGCGGCCCGAGCTCCACCAGTTGGGCCCGCAGCAGCGGCGTCAGCCGCCAGGTCACGTGCACGTCCATGCCGCAATAGAGCGCCGCCTGCTCGATCGGCACGGCCGAGAAATCCGCGCCCTTGGGCACCAGTTCGCTGAAGCTGGTGGGCAGGAAGCCGAAGTTGCGCTGGGCCAGCAGCTCCAGGCCGTGTTTGGCGTTGGCATCGCGCAGGTAATCGGCCAGCAGCGTGTCCATCACCACGCCCTCCAGCGGCAGGCCGTGGCGCAGCAGGATCAGCCGGTCGTATTTGGCGTTCTGCAGGGTTTTGCGATGCTCGGGGCTGGCGAGCCAGGGGGCCAGGGCGGTGAGCACCTGATCGAGGGGTAGCTGCTCTGGAGGCGGGTTGAGCAGATCGCCGCTGCTGCCGCTCTGGTGGCCGATCGGGATGTAGGCCAGCTCACTTGGGCCCTCCCCCCAGGCCACCCCCACACCCACCAGCTCGGCGCGGAAGGGATTGAGGCTGGTGGTCTCTGTATCGAGCGCCACGGGAGAGGCGGGATCGGTGCAGGCCATCAGGCGCTGCATCAGCGCCGCGAGAGTTTCGGGGCTGGTGATCAGCTGGGGTTGGAGTTCAGGGGTTGCGCTGGTGGTGCGGGCCTCTGTTGCGGACTGGTTGGAGGTTGGTGCTGTTTCTGCTGTGTCCGCATCCGGATATCCATGGATATCCGCCTTGCGAGAGGAGCTTGAACGCTTCTCCCCACCCACTCCCACGCTCTCCGGCGGTTCCGCCGAGAACACCTGGGCGAATTGGTCAACCTGACGGCGCAGGCTGAACAGCTCCAGCTCTTCGAGGCTGTCCGCCAGGGCCTCGGCGTTCACAGCGCCCAGCTCCAGGCGGGGGGCCTGGGGCAGGGGGATGTCCACCAGGATTTCGGCGAGCATGCGCGAGCGGTAGGCGCTCTCGCGGTCTGCTTCGAGCTTGCCCAGCAGGGCGCCCTTCAGCACCCCCTTGGGGTCTTTGGCCTTGGGGCCGGCGGCCAGCAGCTCCGTCAGGGCCGTATAAATGCCATCGAGGTTGGTGTAGGCCTGCAGCAGGTTGATGGCGGTTTTCGGCCCCACCCCTTTCACGCCCGGGATGTTGTCGCTGCTGTCGCCGGTGAGTGCCTTGAGGTCTACCACCTCTTCCGGGGTGACGCCGAGCTTCGCCACCACGCCTTCGCGCCGCATTTCCACCGGCCCACTGCTTTTGGCATAAGGCCCACCACCCATGTAAAGCACGGCGATGTCGCGCTGATCGTCCACCAGCTGGAACAGGTCGCGATCACCGGAGAGGATGCGCACCCGCCAGCCCGCGTTGGCGGCGCGGTTGGCCAGGGTGCCGAGTACGTCGTCGGCTTCGTAGCCGGGCGCCATGCATAAAGGAATGTCGAGCGCCTGCTGCAGGATCTGCTGCAGGTTGCCCAGATCCTGGAAGAAGTGCTCCGGTGCCTCGTCGCGGTGGGCCTTGTAGGCCTCATCGGCCTCGTGGCGGAAGGTGGGCTCGGCCGTGTCGAAGGCGATCACCACCCCCTGGGGCACCAAGCCCTTGCAGTTGTCGAGCAGCGCCTTGAGGAAGCCGTAGGTCACCGAGGTGGGCACGCCTTCTTTGGTGCTCAGGCCCCCCTCGCCGCCTTTGCTGAAGGCATAGAAGCTGCGGAAGGCCAGCGAGTGGCCGTCCACCAGCAGCAGCAGGGGTTTGCCGTTTGCTGAACCCCCGCTTGCTGCGCCCGCCACCCGTTGCTCCTGATCCGGTGCGCCCCAGCCTGGCAGAGGCCGCATCTGGTCTGTCAGGGTTACTGGATGGCCCTTTCGCGTCAGGCCGCCTTCAGCGCCGATCGCCGCTACCGCTGGTGGTTGCAGCGCTGCTGGACTCCCGAGCAGCCGCAGCTGCTGTTCATCGGCCTCAACCCCTCCCGCGCCGATGCCGAACGCGACGACCCCACCCTGCGGCGGCTGCTCGGGTTTGCCCGCGCCTGGGGGTTCGGCGGCTTGGAGGTGGTGAATCTGTTTGCCCGCTGCTCCTCCAGCCCGGCTGTGCTGCGGCGCAGCAGCGACCCGGTGGGAGCTGAGAACAACCAGTGGCTCCAGCGCAGCGTGGCCGCGGCGCATGCCCTTTGGTTTGGGTGGGGCAATGGCGGTGTTTGGCGCCAGCGGGATCAGCAGGTGCTGGATTTGTTGGCGCCGCAGCTGCATGCTGACACCCCGCTACTGGCCGTCGGGCTCACCGCCAGCGGCCAACCGCGCCATCCTCTCTACGCCCCGGCGGCTGCCCAGCCCTTGCGCCTGCAGCATCCTGGGGCTGTGCGCCCGCTCCCTGCCTGCCGCTGATGGCTCGAACCCCCAGTCGCTACGCGATTCATCTACTCCTGGCCGGTGGCCACACCCAGGTGGTGCATTTCCCCAGCCTCGACACCTTTCAGCAGTGGTACGGCACGGTGCTTAACGCCGGATCCGCTGACGCGTTTATCAACGTGCCGATCAACGAGTTGCCCGGCGAATATCTGGTGGTTCGCCCCAGCGCCGTGCAGGGCATCCGTGTCGAGCCCATCTACGGTTCGCTGGATGATGAATTCTGAACTGGTCTGGGGAGCCTCGTTCTTCTCAGGCTCCCTGGCCCAGCTGGTGGCCAAGCTCAGCGGCCTGCCGGCGGTGGTGCTGTTGCTGGTGCTCGGCCTGGTGGTCGGGCAGGCGGGTTTGCATCTGGTGCAGCCGGAAACCCTCGGAGCCGGCCTCGAGCCGCTGGTGGGTTTGCTGGTGAGCCTGGTGCTCTTCGATGGCGGCCTCAATCTGCGCCTGGCGGGCAAGCAGCTGCAGCGCACGGTGATTCAGCTGGTGCTGGTGCGGCTGGTGCTCGGGCTTGGTGGTGGAGCACTGCTGGCCCATGAGCTGGCTGGCCTGAGTTGGCCCCTGGCCTGGGTGTTCGGTGCCATCGCCCTGGCCACTGGTCCCACCGTGATCACGCCGATGGTGCGGCAGATGCGCTTGCAGGGCGATCTGGCTCAGGCGCTTGAGGCGGAAGGCCTGATCCTCGAGCCCACGGCTGCGGTGCTGGCGTTGCTGCTGTTGCAGCTGGCCCTGGGTGATCTGCCCAGCTGGCAGAACGTGGCCAGCTTGCTCCTGCTGCGTTTGGGCGGTGGCGCCTTGCTTGGGGCCCTGGCGGGTTGGCTGTTGGTGCTGGTGCTCGAGCGGTTGCCGAAGGACGCCGCAGGCCTGCAGTTGCAGGTGTCGCTCGGGATGCTGTTTCTGGTGGTGGCCGGCACGCAGACGCTGCTGCCGGAAGCGGGATTCCCCGCGGCGGTGATGGTGGGTGTGGTGGTAGGTCTGCGGCTCGATGAGCAGGCCAGTCAGCTCGATGAGTTGATCGCCCAGTTGGCGCAGCTGGCGATCACAGTTCTGTTTCCGTTGCTCGCGGCGGATCTCTCCTGGGCTGAGCTCAGTCCACTGGGCTGGGGTGGTGTGGCCTGTGTGTTCTGTCTGATGCTGTACCGCTGGGTGGTGGTGCAGTGCGCCGGCATCGGCCTGAGCTATCTGAGCTGGCGCGACAAGTTGATGCTCAGCTGGGTGGCACCCCGCGGCATCGTGACCGCTGCCGTAGCCAGCCTGTTTGCGCTGGAACTGGAGGCGGCCGAGGTGCCGGGAGCCGGGGCCCTGAAGGGGCTGGTGTTCCTCACGATCCTGCTCACTGTCGTGGTGCAGGGCTTCAGTGCGCCGCTACTCGCCCAGAAACTCGGGCTGGTGGAGCCAGAGGCTCCCTCACAGGCTGCGCTCGATGCGGCTGCGCGCCTCACCGCTGGGTTGCAGCAGCAGCCAGGTGGTGAGCAGATCGGGACCCTGAAGGCTGCCGAGTAGGGCGGCCCGCAGGGTTTTCATCAACACGCCTTTTTTCACACCTGCAGCGACCACGGCTTCGCCCAGCAAGGCTTGGGCGGCATCAGCCGTGAGTGCACCCTCGGGCAGCCGCTCAAGCAACGCCTGCAGCGCCGGGCGAGCACCCTCGCTTTCCAGCTGTGTCACGGCCGCTGCATTCAGCTCGGGCCGCTCGAAGAAGGGTTGCGCCTGCGCGATGCCGTCTTGCAGGGTGACCAGCGATGGGCCCAGGAGTGCTGAAAGCTCCTGCAGCCAGCTCGGCTCCGCGCGCTCGACCGCCCAGCCCTGGGCACTCCACAGGGGCAACAGCTCAGCCAGCAACTGCTCAGGGCCCTGCTCATGCAGCACCTGGCTGTTCAGCCAGTTCAGCTTGTCCCAATCGAAGCGGGCACCGGCTTTGTTGACCCGATCGAAATCAAACGCTGCTGCGGCCTGCTCGAGGGTGAAGCGCTCCCCCATGCCTTCCGGCGGCGACCAGCCCAGCAGGGTCATGTAGTTGGCGAGGGCTTCAGCTGTGTAGCCCTGGGAGCGGAAGTCGCTCACCGAGGTAACGCCATCGCGCTTGGAGAGCTTCTTGCCTTCTTTGTTGAGGATCAGCGGCGTGTGGGCAAACACCGGCGCTGGCGCGCCGAGGGCCTCGTACAGCAGCAGCTGCTTGGCGGTGTTGGCGATGTGGTCTTCGCCGCGGATCACATGGGTGATGGCCATGGCGGCGTCATCCACCACCACCACTAGGTTGTAGAGGGGATCGCCGATCTGATCGGCGGGGGCGCGGCGGGCGATCACCATGTCGCCCCCCAGGTCGGCACCGGCCCAGCGCATCTCACCGCGCACCAGGTCGCTCCAGGTGATCGCGGCGGCATCGTCGATGCGGAAGCGGATCGTGGCTTCGCGCCCTTCGGCGATGTAGGCCTGCACCTGCTCGGAACTGAGATCGCGGTGGCGGTTGTCGTAGCGGGGGGCGCGGTTTTCAGCGGCCTGCCGCTCACGCATCTCGGTGAGCTCGGCCTCGCTGGCGTAGCAGCGGTAGGCATGGCCACTGTCCAGCAGCTGCTGAATGGCGGCGCGGTGCTCGGCGATGCGCTCGCTTTGTACCACCGGTTCGCCGTCCCAGTTCAGCCCCAGCCACTGCAACCCTTCCAGGATGTTGGCGGTGTACTCGGGCTTGCTGCGCTCCTTGTCGGTGTCTTCGATGCGAAGCAGGAATTGACCGCCCTGGCGACGCGCAAACAGCCAATTGAACACGGCGGTGCGAGCCGTGCCGATGTGGAGGGTGCCGGTGGGACTGGGGGCGAGACGCACACGCACCGCCGCTCCAGTTGTCACCACTGGCCTTGTCCTCAAATAAATGGAACGGGACTGACGGGGCTCGAACCCGCAACTTCCGCCGTGACAGGGCGGTGCTCTAACCGATTGAACTACAGTCCCTCGAGTGCTCTAAGAGCGCTCCCAGACTGGGCTTTGGGCCTCGTCTGTGCCGCGTCAGCGACTCCAAAAGTATCTGTTGTCGACCTGCCCTCCGTCAACTGGGCTGCGTGGCTGAGCGATGTTCTGAGTCTTCACTCAAGGACCGGTGGTGTTGGCGCGGGCTGTCCGGCTTGCTCTGTTGTGCCGCCTAGCCCGCTCAGACGCGTTCGGTGGGACGTGGTTGAGCCCGCACGCCGCACCATAACCAGGGCACCGCAATAGACACCCACTGGAGCGCCGCATTGGAGCGCCGCACCGGCGTGTTGTGTGGAGCCACAAAAAAGCCCGCCGGGTGGCGGGCTTATCGGTGCACAACGCTGGAGACCCTCAGGGCCGGAAGCCAGCAGGCTCGATCAGACGAACTTGATTGCCGCGGGCCGTGAATTCACGACCTTGATCGCTTTGAACGACGACGCGACCACCCGATTTCACACGGATCACCCGGGCACGAACCCAACCCAAGGCGGCGGATTCGAGAACCTTGACGACATCACCGGGCTGTAGATCCAACTCCATGTCCGGAACGTAGAAACTGCAGGGAGGGAACACCGAACGCGCCGTGGAGGACTTGAACCCCCGACATCAGGTTTTGGAGACCTGCGTTCTACCAACTGAACTAACGGCGCAGGGCCGATGTTCCCTCTGCCGGATGATCCAGGTAGGAACCGAATCATCCGACGGGCCAATCAACGAAAGATGGCCTTGAGCTGAGGCCGAATGGCGATCAGCGATCGAAGCGCTGCTTGACACGGGTGGCTTTGCCCACTCGATCGCGCAGATAGAAAAGCTTCGCTCGACGCACCTTACCCCGGCGCTCCACCTTGATGGAAGCCACCTGAGGGCTGTGAATCAGAAAAACACGCTCAACACCCACACCCTGGAAGATGCGGCGCACGGTGATGGTCTCGTTGAGGCCGCCGTGACGCTTGGCGATCACCACACCCTCGTAGGGCTGGATGCGCTCCTTGTTGCCCTCGGTGATGCGCACACCCACGCGCACGGTGTCACCCACGTAGATATCAGGGTGGTCCTTGGCCTGCTTGGCGATCTGCTCTTCTTCGAAAGCGCGGATCAATTGGCTGGCGCTCAGCTTGCCCACGCTCACCTTGGCGGCAGGCTTCTCGGCAACGGCAACGTTGCTCTCAGCAGCGGCAGTGGCCTCGGTGCTGGTGGTGTCGCTGGTGGTTTCTTTGATGTCGTCAGTCATGTCTTTGGGTTCCGCTGCCATCCAGCTCCGAAAAACGCCTGGCCAAACAACTAGTGTACTGGCTCAGGGTGCAGTGGTCCCTGCGGGCTGTCTGCGGCGCCAGCGCTGAAGCAGCATTCCGCCGCCAGTGCACAGCATCCAGAGCAAGCCCAATCCATTGAGCAGCACATAAACAGGTTCGGCCGAAGGGCCCAGCCATTCCCCTTCGTGCACCACCATTAGCCAGTGCACCTGATCGCGGCCCAGGCCAGCCCAGTCTTTCAGCAGCCGGTAGCTCATGCCGCTGAGCACGGTGAGAAGCAATGGCGCCAGCACAACAGGAGCCAGCGCCGCATGCCAGCGGCGCAGTTGAACCAGCAGCGTGCTCATGGCGGGGATCTGCCGAGCTGAGGTTTCAGGTTCTAACTTGCAGTGAAGGGGTCTGTAACGCCGAGATGAACCTGTTCGCTGACCTGCTCGCCGCCACGCAGAAGTCCCAAGCTGGCGCCGCCACCGCCACCGCCGCTGCGACCGACACCCCTTCCGTGATCACTCAGACGGGGCCGCGTATTCAGAAGAGTCGTCGCGGTGTTGAGGTGAAGAGCGCCCGCGAGATCGACACGATGCGCCAGGCCAGCCGGATCGTGGCCACCGTTCTGCGCGAAATCATCCAGATGGCAGCACCCGGCATGACTACCGGCGATCTCGATGCCCACGCCGAAAAGCGCATCCGTGAGCTGGGTGCTGTGCCCAGCTTCAAGGGCTATCACGGTTTTCCCGCCAGCATCTGCGCCTCTATCAACAATGAGGTGGTGCACGGCATCCCCAGCAACAAGCGGGTGATCAAGGCCGGCGACCTGATGAAGATCGACACAGGCGCCTACTTCGATGGCTATCACGGCGACAGCTGCGTGACCATCTGCGTGGGCGAGGGTGTGCCTGAGCACGCTCGCACCCTCTCGCGGGTGGCCCAGGAATCCCTGATGAAGGGGCTGGCCACCGTGAAGGCCGGCAGCACCCTGTTCGATCTGGCTGGAGCGGTGCAGGATCACGTGGAGGCCCACGGCTTCGCTGTGGTGGAGGACTACACCGGCCACGGCGTGGGCCGGAACCTGCACGAGGAGCCCTCGGTGTTCAACTACCGCACCCGGGAGCTGCCCAACATGAAGCTCCGCCCCGGCATGACCCTGGCGGTGGAGCCGATCCTCAACGCCGGCAGCAAGGCCTGCCGCACCCTCAAAGATCGCTGGACGGTGGTGACCGTGGATGGCAGCCTCTCGGCCCAGTGGGAACACACCATCGCCGTGACCAGCGACGGCTGCGAAATCCTCACCGACCGCGATTTCTGAAGCACCTCAGCGGGCTGATCGCTGGCTGGTGGCCTGGAAATAGAGCCAGCGGCTGAGGCATGCCAGGGGAATCAACAGATAGGTGAGTGGATTGGGGCTGACGATCACCAGCCCCCAGTTCCACCGCACCTGCCGCAGGATTTCTCGCGCCACAAACCCTGCACTCATCACCCCGATTGGGTTGAGGGCTGAACGGAAGGGCCCCAGCACCAGGCGCCGCAGCCGTAGCTGCGGCCCTGCCAGATCCAGGCTGCGCAGGCTCAGCAGCTGCCCCTGCAGCCGTTTGCTGATCTCGTAGAGGGGGCTCAGCGCCGCCTGAATCTCGGCTTCTGAGGTGTTCATCCACAGCTCCCGAGCCACGGGGCGGGCTGGATCGGTGTTGGCGATGGCGGCAAAGAGTTCCAGCAGCCGCCAGCTGCTCAGGGCATTCACCTCCAGTGAGCGCAGCACGGCCTCGGCACTTCGGTCGGCGTGGCTGTTGAACCCGTGGTTCACCACCAGCACATCGCAGCGCTCCAGCACGGGTTGCAGCTCCTGTTCCTCACCGCAGTTCCAGCGCACCTGCTCAAGCGGCACTGCTTGGCCGTCGGCGCTGCTGAGGCAGAGCGGCGCATCACTGCTGGTGAGAGCCACCAGAGCAGCGCCCTGGCGATGCAGCTCGAGCAGCAGCGCTCGTCCCAGGCTGCCGCTGGCTCCGGTCACGGCCACGGTGCGGCCGGCAAAAGGCAGCTCAGACATCGGCAATGGGCGTTGGCGTCAGCTTGCGGCATCCTCAAAGCAGTTGGAGTGGCTCGGATGTCGGCGGCGCTGGTGGCCCTGTTCGCCCCCTACTGCCAGGGTGCTGCCGATCCCGTTGCTCTGGAGCGAGGGCTGCAGCTGCTGGCGCAGGGGAGCCTGCAGGGCCAGCGGCCGCTCCGGCCCGCCGGCCAGCGCCCATTCGTGCTGCAGTGGCAGCCGGGTGTGGCGCCGCTCGAGCCGGCTCTGGTGCAGCTCTCGGTTCAGGGCGTGGGCCTGGAGCAACCGGTGCTCTACAACTTTGCATTGCCCACCCATCGGCTGCTCCAGTGGCTGATGGCCTGGCAGGCGACGGGTGGGGCGGCTGGTCAGCCTGCGGATCTGCCGGAGGCGTTCTGGCAGTGGTTGATTCTTGGACACGATGCCCAGGCGTTACAGGCCTAGATTCGCCGCACCAGCGTTCGCCTTATGGGTCACGACAGCGCGAGCTCCCACGCCCGTTCGTCGGCCCTGCTGATCGGCTCCTGTGAACCCTTCAGTGGCAAATCGGCTGTGGTGTTGGGGCTTGCCCGCCAGTGGCTGCAGCGGGGCCTCACGGTGCGGATTGGCAAACCCCTGGCGGATAGCGCGGAGCTGGGGGCCGGCGGCAGTGGCCTGCTGATCGACGACGACGTTCGCTTCGTGGGCCAGATCCTGGGCCTGAGCGAAGCGCAGCTGGTGCCCTCGGTGCATCTGCAGAGCGCCGCTGCCTCGCGCGAGCGACTGCTGGCCGGCACGCTCACGGCAGGTGAAGGATTAGCGGCGCTGCAGAAGCAGCTGAGCTCAAGCGGTGAAGGCATCACCCTGTTGGAGGGTGCCGGTGGCCTCAGCGATGGCCTGCTCTATGGCCTGGATCTGGTCCAGGTGGCCCGGGAGCTGCAGGCGCCTGTGGTGTTGGTGCACAGCTGGAGCGGCTGCCACAGCGCCGAACCCCTGCTGGCTGCCCGCGAGCAGCTGGGCGATCTGCTCTGCGGTGTGGTGCTGAATGGTCTGCCGCCTGAGCAGGTGGATGCCGTGCGCTCCGAGGTGGCTCCTGCCCTGGAGCGGCTTGGCGTTCCGGTGCTCGGGGTGATGCCCCGTTCGCCTCTGCTGCGCAGCGTCACGGTGGAGGAGCTCAGCCGGCGCCTGGATGCGGAAGTGCTGTGCTGCCGCGATCGCTTGGATCTGCTGGTGGAAACGCTTTCGATCGGTGCGATGAATGTGAACTCCGCCATGGAGTTTTTCCGCCGCCGCCGCAATATGGCCGTTGTGACTGGCGCCGATCGCACCGATATTCAATTGGCGGCCCTGGAGGCTTCCACCCAATGCCTGATCCTCACGGGTGCCGGTGAACCCCTGCCCCAGTTGATTTCTCGGGCTGAAGAACTGGAAGTGCCGCTGCTCAAGGTGGAGCACGACACCCTCACCACGGTTGAAGTGATCGAAAGCGCGTTTGGCCATGTGCGCCTGCACGAATCCGTGAAGGCCACCTATGCCTTCCGCCTGGTGGAGGAGCACTGTGATTTTGAGCCGCTGCTGAAGCGTTTGCAACTGCCGGTTCCAGCGTGAACACTGCTAGTTTCGAGTCGTCAGCAGGTGGTGTGCGTTGACCCGGTCTCTTGATATACCGGCCTTAGACCGGATCGACACCCTGGCCCAGGAGCTGGCCATGCTGCAAGACCGCAGCAAGCGGCGGATCGCCATTCTTGGCAGCCGTCATGTGCCTGTGGTGTCGGTGCATCTGGTGGAGCTGGTGTCGCGCTCGCTCGCCCAGGAGGGCCACAGCCTGATTACATCCGGTGCCCAGGGTGTGAACGCCGCGGTGATCCGCAGCGTGCTGGAGATCGATGCTTCCCGCCTCACGGTGCTGCTGCCCCAGAGCCTCGACCGCCAGCCCCGTGAATCCCGCGAACAGCTGGAGCAGGTGCTGCACCTGGTGGAAAAACCCGAACATGATGAGCTGCCTCTGCCCATGGCCAGCAGCCTCTGCAATCAGGAAATCATTCGCCGCTGTGATCAGTTGATTTGTTTCGCCTTCCACGACAGCGAAACCTTGTTGGCCAGCTGCCGCACGGCCGAAGACATGGGCAAGGTGGTGAGTTTGATGTTTTTTGACTGAATCACTCCAGGAAAAGAGTGATCAGCTCGATTCTTTCTCTGAAAAGTTTGCTCTTCAGATGGCTTTGAGGCCCTCGAGGTAAAGCAGACCTGCGCAGGTCATTGCGCCCGCCCAACAGAGCGAACGCACGGGCGGCAGATTGGCCACGTAGGCCGCGATGTACGCCAAACGCAGCGCCGGATAGGCCCAGGCGGCAGTGATCGCGATGCTGCTGTGCACGTTGGCGACGAGGCAGAGCAGGGCTGCGGGGGCAAACAGCACGAAGGCTTCAAAGCTGTTGAGGTGAGCCCAGTTGGCCCGTTTGCCCCACTCCGGCAGCCGATCGAACATCGCCCGCGGCGCTGCCAGATCCGCCACGGTGAAATCCGCCTTGGAGCGCGCAGCGCCCAGGGGCACCAGGCTGGAGACCACCACCCCTGCGGCTAGGCAGAGCGACCAGGCAAAAGCGGATTCCATGGTGGTGGGTGGTTTCAGCCTCCTTTTCTAGGCTGGGGCCTGATTCCGCCGCCCTCGCCGCCTGCCCATGGCCGACACCTATTCCTTTGACGTGGTTTCCGACTTCGACCGTCAGGAGCTGGTGAACGCCCTCGATCAGGTGCGCCGCGACGTCTCGACCCGCTACGACCTCAAGGACTCGAACACCGAAATCGATCTGGAGGAGACCAGCTTCACGATCACCACCGCCAGCGACATGACGCTGCAGGCTGTGGAAGACGTGCTGCGTCAGAAGGCCACCAAGCGCAACCTCTCGCTCAAGATCTTCGACTTCCAGGCGCCTGAGCCCGTGGGCGGTAACCGGGTGAAGCAGGAGGTGAAGCTGCGTAAGGGGCTCACCCAGGAGTTGGCCAAGAAGCTGAGCAAAACCGTGCGCGATGAGCTCAAGAAGGTCACCGTTGCGATTCAGGGCGACACCCTGCGGGTGACCGGCAAGAGCAAAGACGATCTGCAGGCGGCGATCAACCTGCTCAAGGCTCAGGAGGTTGAGGTGCCTCTGCAGTTCCAGAACTACCGCTGAAGCCCAGCGGCAACACCTCAATCTCTGGCAGGCCCTCAGCCAGCTGGCTGAGGCGCGCGTGCAGGGTGCGGGCCAAGTGTTGGAAGGCGGGGGTGAGGGCGAGCTCCCGCCGCACCACCAGCGCTTCTCCCGATTCGATCGGCAGTTGTAGAGGAAGGCGATGCATGGCCGGCTCTGGCAGCTGCAGGCTCAGCGCCGTGCCGTAGCCGATGGTCAGTTCCTGTTCGGTTTTGCCTTCCCACAGCTGCCGCTGGTAGCGCTTCATCCGCACCGGTGAGCTCCAGAGGCCCAGCTGGCGCAGGGCCCTCTCAACCTTGGGGTAGGCATCGGCCGGCAGGGCCAGGCTCGGAAAAGCGGCCAGATCGGCGAAGCAAAGCGAGGGTTGATCCAGCAGCGGGTGGTCCTCCCCCACCAGGCAGTGCACCGGCATCCGCGAGAGGGTGAAGCTGGTGAGATCGGGATCGTCGGCTTCGGGTAGATCGGGCAGGCCCGAAAGCCACACATCCACGATCCGCTCGCGCAGCAGCTCCCAGTTCCGCTGCACGCCCACGATGTTGCACTCCCCCAAGATCCAGCCCGGCGGCACAGGTGTGCACAGCAGGGGCCCCGACCAATAGGTGGCCTCCAGGCGCAGTGGGCGGTGGCCCATCCAGCGGGCGATCTGATGAACCCGCCGCTCCGCCGCCAGCAGGGGCTCATCGCCGATCAGATCCCATTCGCCATCGAGCTTGTGGCCCTTGATGTCGAACAGGCGCAGGCAACGGCCCGCCACCCGCGACACGCTCGATTGACTGATTCCCAGACGCTCCGCCACGGCCTCTCCCGTGCGCAGCCAGAGCAGCCCGTCGAGCGCGGCCAGCACGTCCTGCTCGACCAAAGCGGATCTGGATCGCAGCGATTCATCATCGGGCAGAGGGAGGGTCCACCAGCCTTCGTAGAGTTCAGCAAGTGCCTCGCAGCTGCACATGGCCAAGGGCTGCTGGCGCTTCTGGATCGATCGCGGCGGCACCTTCACCGATGTGGTGGCCCGCTCGCCCCAGGGCGAGCTTCTGGTGGAGAAGGTTCTTTCGGTGCAGCCTGATCAGCCGGGAGATCCGGCGGTGCGCGCCATCCGCCGTTTGCTGGGGCTCGATGCTGCCGATGGCCACCTACCCGAGGGCTTGATTGAGGAGGTGCGGCTCGGCACCACGGTGGCCACCAATGCCTTCCTTGAGCAGAACGGTGCCCCCGCCCTGCTGCTGGTGAATCAAGGCTTCGCCGATCTGTTGCACATCGGCGACCAACACCGCCCCGATCTGTTTGCATTGGCGATTGAGCGTCCCGCCCCTCTCTATCAACGGGTGCTGGAGATTCCGGGCCGCATCGGAGCCAACGGCGAAGAGGTGGAGCCGTTGCAGTTCTCGGAGGCGCTGCATGAGCAGGCGCTGCAGGCCTGGGCTGATGGCGTCCGCAGCGTTGCGGTGGTGCTGCTGCACAGCGTGGTCAACCCGAGCCATGAGAACGCTGTTGGCGCTTGGTTGGCGTCGTTGGGGTTCGACCAGATCGCCTTGTCGCATCACGTGAGCCCATTGCCGCGCCTGGTGCCCCGGGGGCACACCACCGTGCTCGAGGCGGCGGTTGCGCCCGTTCTCAGCGCCTATCTCCAACAGCTGCAGGCGGATCTTGGCCCCCATGTGCCGCTGCAGGTGATGCAATCGAGCGGCATGCTCACCGCTCCGCAGGTGCTTCATGCCAAGGACACGATCCTGTCCGGGCCGGCAGGCGGGCTGGTGGGTGCCGCCCGCACCGCTGCTGCAGCTGGTTTCCAGCGGATCGTTGGCTTTGATATGGGCGGCACGTCCACCGATGTTTGCTACGTGGAGGGCGCCTGGCCCCGCCATCAGCAGGTGGAGTTGGGCGGCGTTCCGATCCAGGCGCCGATGCTGGCGATCCACACCGTGGCGGCCGGTGGTGGTTCCTGTTTGAGCTTCGATGGTCTGCGGCTGGCGGTGGGTCCGGATTCAGCTGGCGCAGATCCAGGACCGGCTTGCTACCGGCGCGGCGGCCCGCTCACCGTGACGGATGCCAACTTGCTACTGGGCCGGCTGCAGCCGCAGCACTTCCCGGCGGTGTTTGGCCCGAAGGGCGATCAGCCCCTGGATCTCGAGGTGGTGCAGCAGCAGTTCGAGGCTTTGGCCGCCGCCATGGCCTGCAGTCCTGAGCAGGCGGCGGAAGGTGCTTTGGCTGTAGCCCTGGAGCGCATGGCGGAAGCGATCCGCCGCATTTCGATTCAGCAGGGCCATGATCTGAGCGAAGCGGTGCTGTGCAGCTTCGGTGGTGCGGGCGGCCAGCACGCCTGCGCCCTGGCGGAGCTGCTCGGCATGCGCCAGGTGTTGTTGCATCCCCTCGCGGGCGTGTTGTCGGCTTATGGCATCGGCCTGGCGGATCAGGGCCAAGTGCTGGAGCAGAGCGTGGCGGAGCGGCTCAGTGATGCGCTCGTTCCGCAGTTGGAGCAGCGGGTTCAGTTGCTGCTCCAGTCGGAGCTGCTGGGCGGTTTGGGCGTTGATGCTGCCGTTCGGCTGGAACGGCATCTGCATCTGCGCTGGCCTGGCTCTGATCAGGCGTTGCCGGTGCGCTGGCCCCAGGAAGCGAGCGCACCGGCGCTGGCGGAGGCGTTTCAGCAGGCCTACCGCACACGGTATGGCTATCTTCCCTCGAGGCCGGCAGGCCCTGCCGGCTGGCCGGAGGTGGAGCGGTTCTCGCTGGAGCTCACTTGGCCTGGTGCGCCGTTGCACGTCAAGCCCCCGGCCGATGCATCGGCGCACGAGGCCCCGGAGTGCTTCGTGCAGTTGCACATCGATGGCGCTTGGCAGCGCGCGCCTCTGTGGCGGCGTGAGCACCTGGCTGTGGATCAACAGGTCATGGGTCCGGCGTTGATTGCCGAGGCCACGGGCACCATCCTGCTGTTGCCGGGTTGGCGTGCTCGCGTGCTGCCGGCCAGTGAGCTCTTGCTGGAGCAGCAGGCCGTGAGGGCGCGGCCGCCGCTGGCTGCCAGCGAGAGCCCGTTGGATCCGATCCAGCTGGAGTTGTTCAGCCATCGCTTCATGGCGATCGCCGAGCAGATGGGCACGCGGCTGCAGCAGACCAGCGCTTCGGTGAACATCCGCGAGCGTCTCGACTTTTCCTGTGCGCTCTTTGATGCGGCAGGCCGCTTGGTGGCCAACGCTCCCCATATCCCCGTGCACCTGGGTTCGATGGGGGAGAGCGTGCTGGCGTTGCTGAGGGATGTGCAGCGCGGCGCCTTGGAGCCTCTGGCACCGGGTGATGCGGTCGTTTCCAACAACCCGTTCAACGGCGGCAGCCACCTGCCGGATCTGACGGTGATCAGTCCGCTGTTTGCTGGTGATCAACTGATGGCGTTTGTGGCCAGTCGGGGGCATCACGCCGATGTGGGCGGCATCACGCCGGGTTCGATGCCACCCCACAGCACCACGATTGAGCAGGAAGGTCTGCTGCTCGACAACGTTCCCTTGGTGCGTCATGGCCGTTTGCTGGAGGCGGATTGGCGCGAACGGCTCAGCGCAGGAGCCTTTCCGGTGCGCAACCCCGATCAACTGATGGCTGATCTGCAGGCGCAGGTGGCGGCCAATCACCTGGGGGTGGAGCGGCTCCTGCAGCTGATGGAGAGCCAGGGTGTCGATCCGGTGTGCAGCGCCATGCGCCAGGTGCAAGACCATGCCGCCGAAGCCGTGCGCCGGGTGATTGATCAGCTCGCCGATGGAGAGGCGCGGGTGCAGATGGACTGCGGCACCGAGATTCTGGTGGCCGTGCGGGTTGATCCGGCCCGCCGCGGCGCGCGGATCGATTTCAGCGGCTCTTCGCCTCAGCAGCCCAGCAACCTCAACGCTCCCCTGGCGATCACCAAGGCGGTGGTGCTCTACGTGTTCCGCTGCCTGGTGCAGGAGCCGATTCCGCTGAATGCCGGTTGTTTTGAGCCGCTCGAGCTGGTGGTGCCGGAGGGTTCGGTGCTGAACCCCCAGCCCCCGGCGGCAGTTGTGGCGGGCAACGTGGAAACCTCGCAGGCGGTTGCCAATGCCTTGTTTGCGGCGCTGGGCGTGATGGCGGCGGCCCAGGGCACCATGAACAACCTCAGTTTCGGCAACGCGCGCTACCAGTACTACGAAACGATCTGCGGCGGCACCGGAGCAGGTGAAGGCTTTGACGGAGCTTCAGCGGTGCAGTCGCACATGACCAACTCCCGCCTCACCGATCCGGAGATCCTTGAGCGGCGCCTGCCCGTGCGGCTCGAGCGGTTCGCGATTCGCCAGGGCAGCGGCGGTGCCGGCCGCTGGCGCGGTGGTGATGGGGTGGTGCGCGAACTTCGGGCGCTCGAGCCGATCACCCTCTCGCTGCTCACCGGCAGCCGAGAGGTGGCTCCCTTTGGCCTGGCCGGTGGCGAGGCCGGTGCCTGCGGCGCTAATGCCTTGCTGCGTGCCGATGGGGAGTTGGTGCCTTTGCCGGGACGTGCTGCCGTGGAGCTGCAGGTTTGCGATCGGGTGATCCTGGAAACGCCAGGGGGTGGTGGGTATGGAGCGGCACAGCTGACCCCTTGAGCGTTTTGGCTTGAGCGCTGTGGGTGGCTCGCAACGGGCTGTCCGTAGGCGGATATCCACGGATATCCAGACTTGGACAGTTCCCCTCGCCAATCCCGCCGTGCTGCTTCACCACCTATGCATCGGCAGCGCTGCAGCCCTGGCCATTGCTCCCGCCCACGCCAACCTGCTGCAGGAGCAGGCGCAGCGCTTCCATCCGGTGGAATCCAGCGGCGGCATGGTGGCGGCGCAGGAGGCGCAGGCCGCGGCGGTGGGTGCTCAGATCCTGCGCCAGGGCGGTAATGCGGTGGATGCGGCGGTGGCCACCTCGTTTGCGCTGGCGGTCACGCTGCCGCAGGCCGGCAACCTCGGGGGCGGTGGATTTCTGGTGCTTTGGCTGCCGCGCAGCGGGCCCATCAGCACCTGCAGAGCCGTGGCTCGTGACACGTCTCCTCCCCAGGTGCTGACCGTGGGCCGCGGCGAGGCGGTTGCCCTCAACTTCCGCGAAACGGCGCCCCAGGCGGCGGGCCCTGATCTGTTTCTCAACCCCGACGGCAGCGTGAACCGTGAGCGGGCTCTGCGCAGCCTGCTCAGCACGGGGGTGCCAGGCACAGTGGCGGGCCTCACCCGGGTGCAGGCGCGGTATGGCTGTTTGCCCCTGGCCACGGTGATGCAGCCCGCCATCGAGCTGGCGGAGCGAGGCTTCCCGGTGGGGGCTGAACTGAGTGGCTCCCTCGAGGCTGCGGCGCCGCTGCTCAAGGCCCATCCCGCCAGCGCCCGGCAGTTCTTCAAGGCCGGTGGCCAGCCCTATCGGCCCGGGGAACGGCTCAGGCAGCCGGAACTTGCCGCAAGCTTGCGCTGCATTGCCCAGCAAGGCTCCAGCTGTTTCTACCGCGGGCGGTTGGCTCAGCAGCTCACGGCCCTGATGCGGGCTGGCGGTGGCCTGATCACCGCTGCTGATTTGGCGGCCTATCAAGCCCCCTGGGCCACGCCCCTGCAGGCCACATTCCAGGGCCAACGGGTGCTCACCATGCCGCCTCCCAGCGGTGGTGGCGCCACGCTGCTGCAGCTGCTCAACGTGCTTGAGCCGCTCAAGCTTGCCCAGAGCGGCCTCAACAGTGCCGCCACGATCCACACCATGGTGGAGGCGATGAACCTGGCCTATCGCGACCGCAATCGCCTGCTCGGTGATCCCGATCAGGTGGCGATGCCCTTGGATCGTCTCCTCAGTGCTCGCTATGCGGCCGAGCAACGCCAACGCATTCGTGCCGATCGCCATCGACCGGCGGCCGAGCTGGAGGCCGAACCCAGCCCAGCGCTTGGCGGCACCAACACCACGCATCTCTCCGTGGTGGATCGCGATGGCGGGCTGGTGGCCACCACCACCACGCTCAACACGGCCTATGGCAACGGCATCACGGTGCCGGGAGCTGGTTTCCTGCTCAACAACGAGATGGACGATTTCACCGCCAAACCCGGTGCCCCGAATGCCTACGGCCTGCGGCAGGGCAGCCAGAACGCCATCGCGCCAGGCCGCCGCCCCCTCAGTTCAATGACCCCCACCCTGGTGTTTCGTCCCGATGGCACACCACTGCTGGCCACCGGTAGCCCCGGCGGCAGCCGCATCATCACCACGGTGCTGCAGGTGTTGCTCAATCGCTTGGTGCATGGCCTCAACTTGGCTTCCGCGGTGGCTGCGCCCCGTCTGCACAGCCAGCTCTGGCCCGATCAGATCACCATTGAGCAGGGCTTCAGCCCTGACACGCTGACGCTGCTGGAGCGTCGCGGACACGTGGTGAAACTGGTGGCAGCCATGGGATCGGCCAACTCCGTGGAGGTGCGTTACAGAACTGGACCCATTGCCGGCGAGATCATGGGCAGCCTGGGAACCGCGGATCCACGCCGCTTGGATGCTGCGGCTGTGGCCGAGCGGCCCTGAGGCGCCCTGAGGCGCTTTGCAAACCAGCGCGCCTCAGGCTCCCAGCAACAAGCTGCCGCTTGCTATCACGGCGTAGAGCGTGAGCAACAACGATCCCTCGTACCAACTGAGCTGGCGGTTTTCGGTGATCCAGTGCACCGCGAGCACCGTGGCCCCCAGGCAGAACAGGGCATCGCCGGGGATCGCCATGTGCAGGTAGCGGCCCATCGGTATGCCGCAGAGAACCAGCAGCGGCAGCACAAACAGCAGCAGCTGAACGCTCGACTCCACCGTGCTCGTCATCGCGAGATCGATGCGATTGCTTAGGGCGGCTTTGACAGCGATCAGCCCTTCTGGGAAGGATCCAAACAGCGGCAGCAGGAACAGACCCACAAACAGCGGATTGAGGTGAGCCCCATCCACCAGTAGCTGCAGCGATTCCACCAGGTGCTCGGACACACCCACCAGCAGCAGGCTCACCAGCAGCAGCGTGCCGATCAGCACCACCAGCGGGCGTTCTTCACCGGTGGGTGGCAGCACCTGCTCCGATTGCTGCCGCACATAGAGATTGCGACCGGTGCCGAGTTGATAGACAAACGCCAGCAGATAGAAAACCAGCACCAGGCCCGCTACCACCGTGGAGTAGGTGGCAAAGCCATCAAATCGGTTGCTGCCGTCGCTCATTCCCTGGTGCAGGCGCACAAAAAAGATCGAGGGCACCGCCAGAAAAATCGTGCTTACCAGCAGTTGCTGGCTCTGTAATCCGGTGCTGTGGGGATGGATCCGGATCGTGGCCGTGTTGCGGGCGCTCAGGCAGGTGCTGATCCCGAGGATCAGCAGGCAATTGGTGATCACGGCGCCGGCAATGGAGATCACCACCAGCTCGTAGAGGCCGCTGGCCAGGGCGGTGAACGACACCACGAGCTCCACCAGATTGCCCAGGGCCACACTCACCAAGCCGCCGATGCGATCGCCGAGGCGATCGGCCAGGGCTTCCACCATCTCGGCGATCATCCGGGCCAAGGGCACCAGGCCCAGCCCGCACACCACAAACCAGCCGATCAATTGGCTGATCGGCATCGTTGCATCCAGCTGGGCCATCAGGGCCGCAGCGGTGAAGAGCAACAGCAGGCTCCAGCGGCTGGCCAGCAGTTCGCGGCCGAGGCCAATCCATGCGTTCCCCATGGCCGTTGATCAGCTCCCCAGATACGCCGCCTTCAGTTCGGGATTCTTGAGCAGATCCGCGGCGTTGTCCTGCAGTTGGATCCGCCCGGCTTCGAGCACATAGCCGCGATCGGCGATGTCCAGGGCAGCTTGGGCGTTCTGCTCCACCAGCAGGATCGTTTGGCCCTTGCCATGCAGCTCTGCCAGCACAGCCATCACCTCCGATACCAGCTTCGGGGCTAAGCCCAGACTGGGTTCATCGAGCATCAGCAGCTCCGGCCGCCCCATCAACGCCCGGGCGATTGCCAGCATCTGCTGCTCACCGCCGGAGAGGGCTCCCGCCTGCTGCTGGCGCCGTTCCGCCAGGCGCGGGAACAGCCTGTAGCAGCGATCCAGATCGGCAGCGATCGCCTCGCGATCGCGGCGCAGGTAGGCACCGAGTTCGAGGTTGAAGGCCACGCTTTGGCGGTTGAGCAGCCGCCGACCCTCTGGGCAGTGACCGATGCCGAGCTTGAGGGTGCGATGGGCCGGCACGGCCGCGAGGTCGGCGCCATGCCAGAGGATCCGCCCGCCGCTGGCGGACTCCAGCCGTGAGATGGCCCGCAGGGTGGTGCTCTTGCCGGCGCCGTTGGAGCCAAGCAGCGTCACCAGTTCGCCCTGCTGCACCTGCAGAGATACCCCAGCCAGGGCCTGAACGCTGCCGTAGTGCACCTGCAGCTGATCGATCTGCAGCAGAGCCTGGGCTGTGGCCTGCGGTTCGATGTGGCTGCTCATTGGCTACCCCCGAGGTAGGCCTCGATCACGCGCGGATCCCTTTGGATCTGATCAGGGGTGCCGAGGGCGATCAGCCGCCCGAAATCCAGCACCGCCAACCGCTCGCAGAGCTGCATCAACAGCGGCACATGGTGTTCGATCACCACCAGCGTCAGCTGATGGCGTTGGCGTAGCTGGGCCAAGAGCTCGCACAGCTGTTCCTTCTCGCGCGGGTTCATGCCCGCGACTGGTTCATCCAGCAGCAGCAGCATTGGTGCGGTGGCCAGGGCTCGGGCGATTTCCAGCCGGCGGCGATCGCCGTAGGCCAGGCCTGAGGCCTGGCGATGAGCTTGATCGGCCAGGCCCAACTCCTCCAGCAATTGCAGGGCCCGCTCGCGCAGTTCGCTTTGGCGTCGGCGGAAGCGAGGGCTGTTGAGCAGGGTATCGAGCCTGTTGCCCTGGGGTTGGCGATGCAGGGCCACCAGCACGTTCTCGAGCACGCTCAGCCCGGTGAACAGCCGCAGGTTCTGAAAGGTGCGGGCGATCCCGAGGCGGTTGTGGCGATCCGGGCTCAGGCCCTGAATCGCCTGGCCGCGCCAGTGGATCGTGCCGCTGGAGGCTGGCGTAACCCCTGAGAGCAGGTTGAACAGGGTGGTTTTGCCGGCGCCATTCGGGCCGATCAGACCGAAGATCTCGCCTTCCTCCACCTGGAAGCTCACCTCGTTGAGGGCTTGCAAACCGCCGAACTGACGGCTGATCTGCCGCAGTTCAAGCAAGGGCACTCCGTTGGATTGGCTGCTCATGGCTTCCACCTCCCCAGCCGCTCCAGCAGGGCTGGGGTGATCAGCCCCTGGGGGAAGAACACCGGGCCCAGCAGGATCACCAAGCCAAACAGCACCAGCCGGAGATCTCCCACCGGCCGCAGCAGTTCGGGTAAGGCCGTGAGCAGCAGTCCGCCGACCACGGGGCCCAGCCAGCTGCGGGAGCCCCCCAGGATCACGAAGGCGAGCGTGGTGATGGCCACATCGAAGCTGCCCTGGCGGGCGTTCCACGTGTTGAGGTAATGAGCTGCGATCACTCCCGTGATGCCTGCCAGCACGGCGCTGGCCACAAAGGCGGTGAGCTTCACCCGGGTGGTGTGGATGCCCATGCAGCGGCTGGCGAGCTCGTCATCACGGATGGCGGCCATCGAGCGCCCCAGGCGACTCGCTTCCAGGCGCTGGAACAGCCAGCCGAACACCGCCAGCACAGCACCGCTGAACAGCACATACCCAAAGGGTTGTTGAAACGGTTGGGGGATGCCGAAGATGCCAGCGGCCCCTCCCGTGAAGGGCAGATTGAGGATGGCCACCCGCACGATCTCCACCAGGGCGATGGTGGCGATGGCGAGATAGATGCCCCGCAGCCGCAGCACCGGCAGCCCCACCAGCAGCGCCAGGCCTGCCGTGAGGCCTGCGGCCAGCAGCATTTCCCCCAGCACAGCCCAGAGGCCGATCGAGCTCTGGGTGCTGCCCTGGGTGGAGAGCAGTGCCGCCAGAGTGCCGCCCACGGCATAGAAGGCGGGCGTGGCCAGCGAGAGCTGACCCGCCGCCATCGGCAGATACACCGACAGCCCCAGAAGGGCCCCGAGGATCATCTGCACCAGCAGGCCGTTATCGATCACAGCACCCTTCCCATCCCGTCAGACCTTCTCCAGCTGGCGGCGGCCCAACAGCCCACTGGGGCGCAACAACAGCACAGCGAACAGGATTGCGAAGGCCAGCGCATCCCGCCACCCGGAGGCCTCCGAAGGAATCAGCGCCTCTGCAAGACCCATCAACAGCCCACCCACGATCGCGCCCGGCACGCTGCCCAGGCCCCCGAGCACCAGCACCGCCAGGCCCTTGAGGCCGTAGCTGATGCCGAAGTAGGGCCCCGCCAGGCTCACGCTCATGCCGATCAAGCCGCCGCCGAGCCCTGCGAGCATCCCGCTCAGCAGAAAAGCCAGGCGCAGCACCGCCACGCTGTTGATGCCCAGCAACGTGGCGGTGGTGGGATCTTCCGCCACGGCTCGCATTGCTTTGCCGCTGCGGCTCCGCTCCAACCAGAGGCTGAGGCTGGCCACAGCAAGCGCCGAGATCGCCAGCAGCAACACCTGAATGGTGCGGATGCGGGCGCCGCCGAGCAGCAGTGATTCCGGTAGGTGGGCCAGGTCGGCTGCGCCGTGGGGGAAGGCGTAGCCCTCGGCGCCCATCAGCAGTTGCAGCAGGTTCACCAGCACCACGCCGGCCCCCAAGCTGGTGATCAGTGAGAGCAGCGGTTCGGCGCCACGGCGGCGCAGAGGCGCAAAGGCGATGCGCTCCACCAGCAGCCCCATGGCTCCCGAACCCAGGGCTGCCAGAAGCAGGGCCAGCCAGAACGGCAGTCCGATCGGTAGCCCCCAGCCCGGCAGGGCACCATTCACCCCGATCTTGCCCCCGAGCAGCAGATAGGTGAGATAGCCGCCGAGGCTGAACAGGGCGCCCTGGGCGAAGTTGATCACCCCCAGCACCGAGAAGATCAGCGTGTAGCCCAGGGCCACCAGGGCATACACCCCGCCGCTGGCGGCGCCGTTCAGGAGGGTCTGCAGCAACGTGTCGATCACGGTGTTCCCTTCGGCAGCTCCTGCTCGCGCACCAGGGTGAAACGGCCGTTGCGCCCGCTTGCATCCATGCGCACTTCGGCCACATAAAACCGCCCCTGCACCACTTCACCGTCGGGGCGGAAGCGGATTGGTCCGAGGGGGGTGTCGTAGCGGCCGCTGAGGAGTTCCTTCATCAGTTGCTGCCGCGCTTCGCCCAGGGTGAGGCCCTCAAATCCGCCGCGCATCTGCACCCGCTGGATCGCTTCAAACACCACCTGGTAAGCGGTCCAGGCCTGGGCCGCGATCTGGCCCGGGGTGCGGCCCTGGTTGGCCTCTGCGAACAGGCGCCGGAAGGCGAGGTTCACCGGGGTGCTGAGCTCCGGGCTGTAGGCCTGGGCGATTAGCACGCCACCACACCAACGCTGGCAGATCGGATAGATGTTGGGCGTGTTGAGGCCGTTGCCCACCACGATCTGGCCGCGGTAGCCGAGCTCCCGCAGCTGCCGGATCAGGTTGCCGCCATCCACGGCCTGGGCTGAGATCACCACCAGCTGCGGCCGTTGCTGCAGGGCGGCGGTGATCGGGTTCTGGAAGTCGTTGTCGGCGAGCTGGGTGCGCTGGATGCTCACCGGCTTGAGGCCTCGGGCTGCCAGCACCTTCTGGAAGATGGCGGTTTCAGCGGTGCTGTAGGCGTCGTCCTGGGCGAAGAACACCGCCACGCGGCGGATGGTTGGTTCGCGGCGCAGCGCTTCATCGATGGAGAGCGGCGCGATCACCGAGCTCTGCGCCGACACGCGGCTGATGAACGAACCGATCTGGGGAATACCCTGGGCCGTGTTGGAGGGTGCCACCACGGGCACGCCCTGGCGCTGGGCGATCGGATCGGCAGCGAAGGCCTGCTGCGAGAGGGTCGGGCCGATCAGGGCGATCACCCCCCGGCGGATCAGCAGGTTGAAGGCGGCGATGGCGCTGGGTTCATCGGAGGCGCCATCTTCCAGCTGCAGCTCGACTCGGCGGGGGTGCGGCTGAGCCTGCAGCCAGCCCTTCGCCAGGCCGATGCCCATGCGCTGGTCTTGGCCGTAGAGGTTCGCGTTGCCCGTGAGGGCCAGAGCGGCACCAAGCCTCAGCGGCGCCTCTGGGTTCAGGCGCTGAGCGGCAGGATCATTGCTGCGTCCGAGGAACGCCAACACGGCCAGAGCGGCTGCCACGGCTCCAGCCAGACGGGCGCTCCCGCGGCGTCTGGCAACAAGCGGATCAGTGGAACTCAGGCCACCGCTGCGAAGCATTCGCGGAAGGCGGCGATGGTGGCGTCAATGTCCTCGTCGCTGTGGGCCAGGGATGTGAAGCCGGCCTCGAAG
>NZ_JBIPMN010000263.1:0-2992 GCF_044369115.1 Vulcanococcus sp.
AGGCCCGCTGCCTGATGACCCAGGCCCCCGCCGATGTGAGCGAGCGCCAGCTGGAGGAGCTGCACGTGGCCAGCACCTGGGTGGAGGAAGGGGCTGGCTGAATGGCGCGCCTCCGCCCTCTGGCCCTCATCGCTCTGGGGATGCTGGCCCTCAGCTCTTCGAGCGCCCCGGGGAAGGCTGCCGATCCCCAGCTCCTGCGGGTGGGCGTGGTGCAGAACGCCATGCCCTGATCCGACCTGAGCAACGGGCAAGCCGCAGGATCGGCGGTGGATCTGTGGCAGGCCATCGCCCAGCAGCAGGGCTGGCGCTACAGCTTTCAACCCATTCCCACGCCGAATGCGGCCATTGAGGCCGCCGCCGCGGGGCAGGTGGACGTTGCGATCTCCTGCCTGAACATCATTGCCGAGCGCCTGGAGAAGGCCGACTTTTCGGCGCCGTACCAGGAGGACAGCCTCGCCTTTCTCTCCCTCAAGACCAACGAAGGCATCCTCCCCCTGCTGCAGAGGATCGGCAATGAACGGATTCTGCGCGACTCGATCGCGCTGCTGTTCGCGATCACCGTTATCGCCGCAATTGCCCTCTGGCTGATCAGCCGTGGCTTCGATCACAAGGATATCGACAGCGGCCGCAGGCGAAACACCTTCTTTAAAGGTTGGATGATGCTAGTCATGGGCACCGGCATCTACAAAATGGGCCCTAGTCCACCCACGATTGCCATCATCACACTGGTCAACATCTGCAGGCTCGTCATCACGTCTGTCTTTGTGGGCACCACCGCGACAGTGGTGTTCAAGTCGACGCTTCCAAGCGATATCTCCCTGCAGGACAGCCTGACCGCCGCTCTACGCGATGGCGTTGGCGTTGATTCGGGAACAGTCAGTGAGCTCTGGCTGACAGAGCAGGTGCGCAAATTCAAGCGGCCGGAACTGCTCTCGAAGATCCGACCGATCAGTGGGGATAAAGCTCTGATCGAATCCCTCGAGCGCGGAACGGTGGGCAGCATCATGGCCGACTCGGCACGTGTGCAATCCCTGAGTGGAAAAGTGGAGAATCCCAATCGGTATCAGATCTCAGCCAAGACCTACAACCAAACCCCTCAGAGCTTCGTGTTCGGCGCCAACCTGAGTGAAACCAAACGCGATCTAATCAACAAGCAGATCTCCCGCATGCGTTTCGAAGGCCTGATTGAAACCATCATCAAACGCTGGGAAACCTCCTGATCCCCGTCCCCAGGGTTTCGCCTGGGGATCAGAGGTCGCACTCCCAGAGGTAGCCCCCCGCCGCTCCCGAGCGACAAGAAACCGAAGGAAACAGGACAGAAAGCGCTAGTCGCCTGCCTGCCCTGGCAAAGCTGGAGAAACCCGGCTGGCAGTCGTTGCCCAGAGCACCCTCCACCACCGACCTGGTGCGGCTGTACCTCCAGGAGATCGGCCGCGTGAATCTGCTGAGCCAGGAGGAGGAACTCACCCTGGCGCGCCTGGTGCAGGAGCGGGAGCGACTGCTGCAGCTTCAGCTGCCAGAGACCGACGAGCCAGAGGCAACGCAGGCGGCCTGGGCCGCGAAGGCGGGCCTGACCCCCACCCAGCTGAGGCAGGCCCTGCATCGGGGCAAGCGGGCGCGGGAGCGGATGATCCAGGCCAATCTGCGTCTGGTGGTGGCCGTGGCCAAGAAATACCAGCGCCGCGGCCTCGAATTGCTGGATCTGGTGCAGGAGGGCAGCCTGGGCCTGGAACGGGCCGTGGAGCGCTTCGACCCCACCCGGGGCTTCCGCTTCAGCACCTATGCCTACTGGTGGATCCGCCAGGGCATCACCCGGGCCCTGGCCTGCCAGAGCCGCACCATCCGGCTGCCGGTGCACATCACCGAGAAGCTCAACCGCCTCAAGAAGGCCCAGCGGGAGCTGGCCATGCGGCTGGGGCGACTGCCGAATCTCGCCGAACTGGCCGGAGAACTGAACCTGAGCGAACAGGCCGTGCGCCAGATCCTGGTGCAGGTGCCGCGACCCGTGTCGCTGGAGGGGCGCGTGGGCCGGGATCAGGAGAGCGAGCTGGGGGACCTGCTGCAGGATGGGCACGCCACGCCGGAACAACTGCTCACCCGCGAGCAGTTGCATGACGACCTGGAAAGCCTGCTGGCCGAGCTGAACGGGCGCGAAGCCCAGGTGATCCGCGAGCGCTTCGGCCTCGATGACAACACCCCTCGCACCCTGAGCGAAATCGGCGAGGGCATGCATCTGTCGCGGGAGCGGGTGCGGCAGATCGAGTCGCGGGCTCTGCTGAAGCTGCGCCAGCCCCAGAACCGCTGCCGGGTGCGCGACTACCTGGGCAGCCTGGATGAGCGCTGACACACGCGCTCATTCAACGGTCGATCCAGCAAGAGCCATCCAGGAACAGCCCCTGGAAAAACAACGATCTCCAACAGCGGAGCGGCGGACAGCGCCAGAGGGACTAAAACGGAATTACTCCGCTTAAGCTTCTATGGCTGCCAAAGCATCCGCCACTGCCGCCCCTCCGATCGACATCGGCATCCCCGCCGAGCAGCGTTCCCAGATCGCCGAAGGCCTCGGCCGCGTGCTGGCCGACAGCACCGTGCTCTACGCCAAAACCCACGGCTTCCACTGGAACGTGACGGGGCCCATGTTCAACACGCTCCATCTGATGTTTATGGAGCAATACACCGAACTGTGGACAGCCCTCGACGAGATCGCCGAGCGGATCCGGGCCCTCGGCCACAAGGCTCCGTTTGGGGGCAAGATCTATGGAAGCTTGTCGTCGATCCCCGAAAGCGAGGGTGTTCCAGCGGCCATGGCCATGGTGCGTGAGCTGGTGGAGGGTCATGAGGCGGTGGCCCGCACGATTCGTGGTGTGTTCGCCATTGCCGACGAAGCCAATGATCAGCCCACTGCTGATTTGCTAACGCAACGCCTGCAGATTCATGAGAAGACAGCCTGGATGTTGCGCAGCCTGTTGGAAAGCTGACCAGCGATTGCACC
>NZ_JBIPMN010000294.1:0-2980 GCF_044369115.1 Vulcanococcus sp.
GGAACTATCGATCCAGCGGTCTGCTGCGCAAACTTGGCTTCGTGCTTGCAAACGAAGAGCTGACCGCTCGACATCGGGATGAGATTGACGAGATAGTTATGGTCAAACCACTTGTCGCTACGCATGCAGCCTAACCCCCGGTCATCCAGCCGTGCAGCAGCGTTCGCCGCCCGCTGCCGCACGCAGGTAAGCTTCACGTTAGGCAGCCGTCTGAGTGCCAATGCAAATCGAAATTGATGATCCGTCTCGTGCAGACGTATATGCCCTCCTCGAAGAGCATCTTCGCAACATGCACGAGCTCTCGCCACCCGAGAGCGTTCACGCACTTGATGTCTCGCGCCTGAAAGTCCCGGACATCACCTTCTGGACTGTCCGAGATGGAGAGCAGTTGCTTGGCTGTGGCGCGCTCAAACAGCTTTCATCAGACCACGGCGAAATCAAGTCCATGCGTACACCCTTGGCGCTACGCCGCAGGGGAGCGGGGCGAGCCGTTTTGAATCACATCCTGTCTGTGGCAAAACAGCGTGGCTACACCCGACTGAGCCTTGAAACCGGTCCAGCGGCCTCATTCGGTGCTGCCCACACGCTGTATAAAAGTGCTGGCTTTATGGAGTGTGGCCCCTTCGGTGACTACAAGCTCGATCCGTACAGCGTCTTTATGACCCTTGATCTCACAAATGAGGCTGCGTAACCCATCGTTGAATCGGACGCGCCCCGGCTCGGCTGCGCCGGGTCTAGTTTCAAACTTGACCGGCTTCGCAACGCCGGCGCACGCCGGTTAGCTTCACGTTAGGCGTCACAGAACGAACACCTTGGTTCTCCATTTGCCATGAAGACGAAGCCATTGCTTTTCGGACCGGGTACTGTGTCGCGACAGTTCTCCGCTGGCGAAGCCTTGCAAGTCGTCGAGAGTTGGCTTGGTGCCTTCGGCCGCAACAGGGAAGGTATAGATGCAGATGCGTTCCTTTGGCACATCTTTAGCGCAGGGCGGTATCCCAGCGAGGGCGGGCTCGCTGCCAGAGCAAGCTACGAACAACAGGTCGCGCACGAGTACGTCGTCCTATCAAACGACCGCCAAGTCGTGTTTACCACCAATCAACGCCCCGAGACCTGCTCGCTCACCGACTACTACGTCTTTCCTCCTAACTTGGCATGGACCATGGCGTTCACGCACGAGGATGGATGGCTAGGACCTTACTTCGCTCGGCATCGAAACTTCGAAGCTCTCGATCGAGAGAACGCCGCAAGGGTTCGCAAGGAGCGCGAAGCGCAAGCAGCACAACTCAGAGGTTGGCGCTAATGTGCGGCCTAACCCCTCGCTCAAGCCGACCCGCTAAGGCAGGCACTGTAAGTGTTGGGCTGAGGCACATGGTGCATCATCTCAGCCCAGCCATACAGCGCCTGCCTACGCGGGCGGCTTAGCTCGAACATTAGACCTCATGAGACAGCAGTTCAGTTCAACCGAGTTGGTCCTCTATCGGGCTGTGGACGAAGTACTCCACTACGTCTGGGACCCAATTGGGGTGGCCGGTGCCCCAGAAGCTCGAGACGAGTACTGCGGCCATCTTCCTAATGTCTATGGCTTGGTGAGGGATGCTCGAGACGCAGCTGCCATCGCCCAGTATTTGACCCAGGCCGTTGAGGCAACGGGTCTTTCGGCGAATTCGGAGCGCGACTTGAAAGTCGCGCGGATTCTGGTCCACTGGAGGGAGGTCTTTTGTGTGCGTGATGTCTAACTGGTCGTTCGACATGGACACGCACCGGCAGGGCGCCGCTAGGCCCCCAGTTGATCGTTAGACATCACAAGCGGGCTGCCGTACATCCGCAAACTCACCACAGACACAACGCGCCATGCCGCAACACATCAGGGCCTTCTTTGAGGCGTACCGAAACGCCTTCAATGACTTGGACGGACAAGCGGTGGCCAACCTCTACGCCGAACCTTCAGGGATCGCGAAGGACGCCGTCTACACACACTGGCCAAATCGCGACCGGACGTGCAACAGCGTTCGTCGCACAGGCCTCGTTGCATTCTGGCCCTGTCGCCCGCACGCCGGTTAGCTTCACGTTAGGCCGCGTAAACATCCCGCAGGTTCACAAAGGAGAGAAACGTGAGCACGAAGACCTTTCGCACCCTGCTTCTCATCTCACTGGCGCTGACCGCAGTCGCCAACACCCTCGACGCCTTGTTTCCAGAACTCTTGCTTGAACCCCATCGCGCGGCAGTCGAAGCGCAGACACAAGCTGGCCTTGGTGGTCATGCTGGAGCGTGGCTCTCGCTCTTCGTCATGCTCCAGATCGCTGGTGTCATATCTGCTGCTGGTCTGTGGTGCGGAGCTCGATGGGGTGCTTGGCTCGGTGTCAGCGCGACCCTTGTGGGTCTTTTCGCCATGCCACTGCTAGGCTCATACGTCTTGTCAGATCTGGCCTTGAGCATCGCGCAGCTCGCGGTCGGCCTTTGGTTCGTTGTGCTCGCGTCTGCACTCACCGGCCTTCGCAAGCAGCCAAGCACATTGAGCGCGGCCTAACACGCCGATCAACCTCACACGCAGCGGCATGCAGCCACTGTATGGTGGGGTTCGCTTCGCTCACTCTACCTCGCGAGCCAGCAGCCGCATGCCGCTGCGTGCAGGTTATGGGTAACTTTAGGCTGAACCATGGCATTGATCACCGAACGACTTCGCAGGTGCCTTCGAGACCCGATCGTCTTGAGGGTCTGCATCTTCATCTACGGCGGCCTGTTCGTTTGTCTCGGTCTGGCCCTCTTCTTGTACGCACCCATATCACCCGACTGGGTCCTCATCAGCGTCAGCGCGGGTTGCGCGGCACTGGGGTCTTCGATGCTCTACACGTCTGTGTGGGGTCGCAGACAACTGCTGCAAAAGATCATGAATGGCTTCTCATACAGCGAAATCCTGGGAGTCCTGCTCTTTCTCGCTGTCTTCGTGGTCGCAATCCCGATTTCATCGGCTATCAGGCC
>NZ_JBIPMN010000237.1:0-2970 GCF_044369115.1 Vulcanococcus sp.
GGATCACGACAGCTACCCCACCGCCTTGATGCACGACCTCAGCGATGCCCACCCCAAGCTGAGGCTCTCGGAAACGGTGCTGCAGCAGGCCATTCACTTCCTCGATCACGAGGGGGCGATCAGCACCTACAGTCAGCGCTGCCCCAGTCGGGGGCGCCCTCGACGCATGCTCCACCTGCTGGAGGCCCACCGGCAGGCTGCGCTGGAGCTGATGACGCCATGGCGTCATTGGCTTGAGGAGAATGAAGCGCATCTGCATGGCGGCGCGCATGCCCCCGGCCCTGGGTTCCACCCTCCTGCTCACCCTGCTCCTGGCTGTCGGCCTGGTGTTCTTCCTGCGGGCCGCCAGTAAAGACCGCACCACCGTGGTGGAGGTGCGGTCGTCGCGGCCGCCGCTGGAGGTGCTGCCGGTGATGACCGCTTGGCTGAAGCAGCGCGGTTGGCTGGAGCAGGAAAGCAATCCTGAGCGGCGTCTGCTGCGTTTCCGCGGCCAGGTGCAGGCCAGCGGAGGGTTGGCGGTACTGCTCTCGCTGCTGGGGGGCGTGGGTGCCGGTTGCCTGGGCCTGGTGCTGCGTCAGCTTCTGCCCCAGTTGCACTGGTGGCCGCTGCTGCTGATTGCCCTGGGGCCTATGGCCGGTGTGCTTTATCGCCGCCGCGCGGCCCGGGATGAATCGGTGGAGCTGCGCCTGATCAGCCACGATCAGGCCACCGGCAGCGCCCTGCGTTTAAGGGCCCATCGCGATGAGCTGATTGCCCTCGAGCAGGAGCTGGGGCCTCAGCTGGGTCTGTTCAGCGACGGCAACCTGCTCAGCTCGCCGATCTGAGCCAGAGTGGTGTGCCGACCCCGCCGCCTTCACGCATGGCCTGCCTGAGCGGTCTTCGCCGCAGTGTGCTGTTGGCAGGTCTGCTGCTGGCCACCTTGGGCTTGGCTGCGGCGGCCGAGGCTCCCGCACCACGCAGTGGCGGCAGTGACCCGCTCACGGGGGTGCGCAGCCGCCTCCAGCGCGACTGGGTGGGCCGCCGTGCCGTAGGGCGTGAGGTGGAGATTCTGGTGATGGCTGGCCACGCGGATTCCCAGGGCATCCCCGGTGCCGGAACCTCCGGTGCCGCAGTGGATCTGGCTGGGGCCCGCCCGATGCAGCGCGGCATGCGAGATGAGCTCTATTGGAATCTCGAGGTGGCCCGCCGGGTGGTGGAGCTGGGCCGGCAGCGCGGGCTCACGATCCGCTTCTACGACCCGCTGGTGCGCACGATCCACAACGGCGACGACCCCCGCACGAATTGGAGTGTGGGCAAGGCCCACGCCGCGGCCGGTGGCTATGCCCTCGAGATTCATTTCGACGCCTACGGCCCCGATGGGGTGGGATCCGGCGTAATCCCGGCCCTGCACCGCCCCCACAGCAGCATTGACGAAAGCCTCGCCCAGGCGTTCGGCGGCTACCCGCGCCAGTTCCGCGGCGGCCTGGGTGGGCCCCGCCGCGGCATCACGATCCTGGAGATCGGCAAGCTCGAGGCTCCGCTGGAGCCGGCGCTGCGCAATCCAGCCACCCGTGAGCAGGCCCTCGCTGCGATCACCGCACGGGTGGTGAATGCCCTGGAGCTGGGTGTTGGCGGCGTGGTGGAACCCATACCCTCCGCCGCCGCTGGCATTAAGCCTGCCTCAGTGCACAGCCCTGTGGGGCTCGCAGCGGGCGATCAGTGAGTCGTCGCCCAGCCAGTTCTGGGGTTTGGTGAACAGCTCGGTGAGCAGGGCCTCGCGGCTGCCGGCCTCGGGCTGATAGCCGTACTCCCAGCGCACCAGCGGCGGCAGCGACATCAGGATCGACTCGGTGCGGCCGTTGGTCTGCAGGCCGAAGATCGTGCCGCGATCGAACACCAGGTTGAACTCCACGTAGCGGCCGCGGCGATAGAGCTGGAATTGGCGCTCGCGCTCGCCATAGGGGGTGTTGTGGCGCTTCTCGGCGATCGGCACGTAGCTGGGCAGGAAGGCATTGCCGCAGGCGCTGGCCAGGGCAAACAGCTGCTCCCAGTTCTGGGGCTGGGCGCCCACCCGCTGGCCGGCGGCGGCGGCGGGGCCTTCGGGGGCTTGGCCCTTGTAGAGAACGCCGCGGGGATCTTGGTAGTCGTAGAAGATGCCGCCCACGCCGCGGGTTTCATCGCGGTGCTTCAGATAGAAGTATTCGTCGCACCAGGGCTTGAACACCTCGTAGAAGGCGGGGTTGACGCTGTCGCAGGCGCCTTTGAGGGTGCGGTGGAAGTGCTTGGCGTCGTCGAGGAAGGGGTAGTAGGGGGTGAGGTCGGCGCCGCCGCCGAACCACCACACCGGGCCCGCCTCGAAGTAGCGGTAGTTGAGGTGAACGGTGGGGATATAGGGGTTTCGAGGGTGCAGCACCATCGAGGTGCCGGTGGCAAACCAGCGATGGCCCTTGGCTTCCGGGCGCTGGCTGAGGATCGAAGGGGGCAGCTCACTGCCTTCCACCTCGGAGAAATTCACGCCGCCCTGCTCAAACACGCGGCCGCCCTTCATCACGCGGGAACGGCCGCCGCCACCCTCGGGCCGCACCCAGCTTTCTTCTTCGAAGCGCCCGCTGCCATCGAGCTGCTCCAAGCCGGCGCAGATCGAATCCTGCAGACCCATCAGCAGCGCCTTGGCCCGCTGGCGCGAATCGGCCGGAGGCGCCTCCAGGGTTGGCGCGGCGGCGGATGCGCTGCCCAGCTTGGCTTTGGCTCGCGACAGCAGGCCCTTCAACATCAATCCAACCGCCCGGTGGGGCTCAGGCAAACCGTCTCACCTTTTCAGCTCAATGGGCCGCGGCACAAGCTTTCGAGAGGGTTCGTGATCACGATTGCGGTATGCCCGCGGCGGCCGTGGCCGCGCATCAGGTGTCTCCAGCCACCGCTTCTAAGATCCGGATCCTTTCCTCCCGCCCGATGGCCAGCGCAGATCAGGCCTTAGCCCAGGCCCTCGCC
>NZ_JBIPMN010000086.1:0-10767 GCF_044369115.1 Vulcanococcus sp.
TCGCGAATGACAGCCCGTCATTCACCCCTGTTCACTCTCAGATCAGGGTAATCGGGCCTCAGGATTTACACCTCTGGAAGGGACGCGGCCTTGCCCTTAGCGAGTTTGACCGTGACAGCCTTCTCATACGGACCAAACACATGGGAAGAACTCGTGTGGCCAGTGGTTACAGCAAGACGCTTGCCAAAAAGGAAATGCTGAAGGCTCTTTCTCCTTCTTACGTACATTCTCTAGATGCAACGCTGCTTAAGGCTGCACTGAGTGATTGGAAGCATCCTGTGGCATGTATCCACGATTGTGTAGCGGTGTTGCCCACTGACATGGATCGGATCTTGGAACGACTGAGAAAGGCGTTCGTATTCACGGTATCGGGTAATCCCCTTTCTAGCCTCGCTGATGACCTGGGTGTTGGTGAAGAGCAGGTCAAGAGATTGCCACTTGGTACGGCAGATCTTTCACGCATCAGCCAGTTCTTGTTCAATTAAGATCCAGCACCTTTTACGGATAGAACACAGCTTCTATCGACATGATCAACAGTGATTTCTTAGTGGTGATTACTCGAGATCATCTCCAATGCTTGTGTTGAGGGCAGTCCAGTTGGGGAACTGGTGTCTTTGCTGCTCTCATCCACAACCTTCAATGACTCCTTCACTATCAGGCGATAGCTTGTACAAATGAATGAGTGACACAAATGATTCAATAAGGAAACAATTATGGCAACCTTTACACCCGGTATTGCAATTGATCCAACCACCGGGGAAGAAGTGATCAGCTTTGATGCCGGACACTTTGATGATGGCATCGGCAGAAATGCTGCCATTGCTCGTCACATGCAATCGCATCAAGCACAGTATGTCGAATCTCCTGATGGCATGGTTCGGCACGAATGGGCGGACCTTGATCCTGAGCGATACCAACGTCTTGAGGATGACTTCGTCGATCCTGATGAATACCGCCAACAGTTTGATCAGATGGCGATTACTGCTGAAGATCAAGAGTATCTGAAGGATCTCGTTGGTGGCGATGCTGCTTATCAAGATCTGATGTCCTGGGCATCGTCTGTCCTTGTATCGGAGGACATCAACACCTTTAACACCATCATGGCAAGTGGGGATATGGCTCAGATGGAGGAAGCCATCACTGCACTTTTCGACCACTACAGCAGCTCTGACCTTGAAGGTTCAGATGATCCGGTTGTTGCTGCAGTTTTCGATGCTGTTCCCAACTACGACGATATTCTGCACTGGGCTGCTAACAACCTGAGCGACGCAGCGATTGCTGAATACGACAGTGTTATGGACTCAGGTGAGCAGGATCTGATCTTCCAGTTTGTTAATCAACTTGTCGACTATTACAACGAGGCTGAGCTTAATGGCTGATCCCATTCTTGACCTAACCAACCCTGCTGTTGTCGAACAGCTCAAGCAGGTCGATGTTCTTCAAGATCGTCCCAGCAACGAGGACACGGCTTTGGCTATTGAGCACAAGATCCGTGGTCTTCGCAGTGCCAGCACGTTCAAGCTCAAACTTACCGCTGACCAACTGATTAAGCTGGAACGTGATGCTTCGGCTGCTGGCTATCCCGATTGGCACGCGTATCTGCAGCTCCTGATCGACACGAAGATCTTCCAAGGTCAGATTGGAGCACCACTGATCAGCAAGCCGAGCTTTGCTAAGGCAACCGTCTCTGGTCCCAGTTTGTGGAACAGCTGATGGAAGACATTGAACTTCTCTGTCCCTGCTGTAGAGCAGTGTTAGGTGTGGACGATGCTGGTGACCTGTTCGTTCTTGAGGAGGCTTCTCTTGAACCAGGCACAAGTCGCGGTATAGGTGGGCTGACTGTGGTTGATGCTGACCCTGCATGGCGTGAGCACAACTATAGGTTCAACCAACAAAGCCGCATTGATGAGCAGTTGACGGAGTTTGGATTCCCATCGCTCAACAGCTCGTCTGCAACAACACCCGACCCAAAGCTCCAACAGGCTAACGACAACGACCTTAAACAAAAACGACTTAAGTGATGAAACGAACTACTGAAAAGCTACCGATGTATATTTCCTGTCGTGTTGTACTCAACGACGAGCAACGGCAGGCGCTCAAACAAGCGTATCGTTCACAAATGGATGACCTTTCCCCGCAACCGGCTCGGATTGGCGGATCAACAGTTACGACTCAGACCGCTGTCCGTCATCCCATTGAGCGCGAACTTCCTGGCATCCTGTTGACGGATCTGCTCTCTACGCGTGAATCACTTCCGTTAGATACCGTCATTCGCATCCAGCGAGCTTTCGGCGTCGAAGTGATCACGCCAAAGGACGTTCTGAAGCAGGCTGAGAATTACACCGAGTTTATGTTCCGCGATGACCGCTAGACGTAAGGAGAAGCGAACCTCCTCAATCACGGTTGAGCACAGCACCGCCCAAGCTGAACGAGCCATCCAACACCCTCGCCGCGTCTCACCGAAGGATGTAAGCGGCTTTGGTGTTGTTCAGCCTTCCCGCCCTCAACGCTTCAGAAACGGAAAGCTTGTAGCGGTTGCTGGTGTTCCTGTTGCTGGTCAAACTGTTCAAGGTGACTCCGATGCTTACGAAGAAGGTTCTGTTGGGCATGCAGTGTCTGACTTTATTGATGACTACGGTCATGGTGCAGACCTTGCTGGTTGGCAGCACCACGCCCTCGCGATGTTCATCACCGGCAATGACGAAGCTGGAGATTGCTTCTAAATAACTGCCTTTGCATTGGTGCCCAATCTCTGATTGTACGCAGTCAGCATTGGATACCACCCATGCTTAGGCATTGAAGACCACACCACGTCTTCACCAGTCACATCTAGTGATGCAGCATTTGCTGTCCAAGGTGTAATCCCTTGGGTGACCATTCTTTTGACTAACCTAATGACACCCAAACTCCCACCTTCCTACCTCCGCAATGAATGCCAAGGTATTCATCGCTCATGGTTCGATGCTTTGAAGGAACTTAAAACCATCACCCATCCCGAATCTCGCAAGCTACAGCTTGAGCACCTGCGTGAGTTGTATGCCAAAGCCAAGGTCATCGAATCAACCGTTGCTGATCAACTCGACGACCAGGCCAAGGGGCTTTTAAGTCACATCACCTCAAGATCCTTTGACGGCCATGTGGCCATTGCTAAGGGAAGCGAGAATCTGATCAAACTATTCTAGGAGCAGATGTTGCCGTTTGTATTGGCATTGATTACCTACAATTGTGCGTTTTGCTAGATCACCATTCGATCACTGCCTTTAGCATCCGGCTATTTCGCCACCCCACTAAAGACTTGCCAACCGCTTGTAGCATGGTCCCAGATAACTGTTGAGTTCAGCATTTGGATTATGGGCTCCTACTGGGCGCTGTTGACCGCGTTTGCAAATGGTTTTGTTGATTTTGAGGCCGGTAGTGAGGCAAAGCTCTATTCGCCGGTACTGATCTCATGGTTGATCTCTTTCGTCAGCGCGATCTCGTTTCTCAGCTTGAGGCTGCTTGGGCATTCGATACGACTGGACCCTGCTGATTACATCTATGGAATTCCAATTGGCCTTTTACTCGCATTCGGCAATATCGCTTACCTCAAAGCCTTGGCCTCTGGTCCTATAGGCCTTATTTCCGCCGTTGGCGGTATTTCTGTGATCATTCCAGTTCTCTACGATACATTTATCGGCAAGGCACTAAGTCTGAGTGGTGGCTCCGGTGTGTCGATGATCCTTGCCGCAGTATATCTAATTGCCATGCACACCAATGGCTCAGCAATTACAGGACGTATTCAACCAATTGTCCTGATTCTTGCCTCGCTGGCGGCGATGGCGTTTGGTGTTAGTGACATCTTCTTCAAGCTTGGCAACCCATCCAACGGTTTCGGCCTGTTGCTCTTGATTCAACTTGTAGAATGTTTTCTCTTTTCTCTGATTCTGGGCGCTCGGCGTATCGGCATTCGGATGCAGAGGCGCCACCTGCTGCTCATACTTCCACTGGGACTGGTCAATATGCTTGGGTGGCTCGCATATTCCGCCGCCGTCACGAAAGGCTATATCGATATCGCATCTGCACTGGCTTATTGCTCGCCAGTCTTTACCCTGCTTCTTGCTCACTTCTGCATCGGAGAAGTATTAAGTCGTAAGGAGATGATCGCTTTTTGCATGATTATCGCGGGAGCCTGGCTTGTTGCATGACAACACATTTTGATAGGCGCGCAGCTCCCGGCCCAGGTTGTGCCTGAGGACATCACGATCTGACCAAAGGGGATGGCCCACGCAGAGGTCGGCTTCATGGGAGCCGGTCCTAGAGCCAGATCACCACTGCGGTCCACACCGCTGCCACCCCATCCGGATCAGGTTCAACCAGAGCTGCTCGGCATTCTTCCGCAGCATCCTTCGTGGCTGACCCACCAGGGCCTGCTGAGGCGGTTTCAGCTCCCCTTCGGTCACTTCTACCCACTGAGCCCACCGCGAAGCCTCCAAGGGCCGAAACCGGGCGGCTGAATAGCTCATGGGTGAACGGAGCCAGGCCTCTTTGGCTTGGACAGATCTTTGGTTGGCACTGACTCCTGTTTCCAACGTCTGTTTCAACGTCTGTTTGAGCTTAATGAGAACTGGTAAGAACCCTGTCAGGCTGGCCGATCTCGTCTGTTCTGATCAAAGCTTCCTCGAGCAGCATGTTGAAGTGCAGCAGCTGCTCATCGCTCAGCTGCTGACGGCTGCTTCGCTGGAATTGCTGCTCGAGGAGCTGCCGGCCGCGGGTTGCATCCCACTGCAAGCTGCGCAGCAGTTGATCGGATTGCTCAAGCAGGTCTTTGCGGCGTAGGGGTACCGGCGCGCTGTTTGGATCAGAGCCAGTGCCCAGGTTGCGCAGGCAGCGCAGGTAGCTCACCAGATCGGTATAAGCCGTAAGCCGATTGCGGCTGGGGTGGCCGAACGCCCGCTGCAGGTACTGCCCCTCCTGGCTGCGATCCCACCCGATGCGTTGCAGTTGCACTTCGAGCTCCGCCAGCTCATCGCTCCAGTCATCGGGATCGGCCGGAGGTTCCACGCTGGCCGCTGCTGGGGGCAGGGATTCGGCCGTGGGGCCTGATTCGCTGGTGCCGAAGAGGCTGGGCTGGGGCGGATCTAGAGCTTCTGGACCTTCGTTCTCATCCACCGGGGGTGGTGCTGGGATGGACGCTGGTCGGATCACCGGATGGCGAACCGCCCCATTCGCCGCTGGAGCTGCTGCGGTTTCTGGGGTTCCAGCTGGGGCTGCTGCTGCCAGGCGCTGCTGCAATCGGGCGATCGCCCGCTCTTCCGCGTCTTCGGCGCCGGCGGCTTCACCGAGGGCACTGCCCAGGCAGCTGGTGCCCTGCCAAGCGCTCACCTGCACCACCCGCTGGCCTGGCTCGGCGTGCACGAGCCTCACCTTGAGCACCGGTGGGGTCTGCATCAGCGGGGCGGGGCGTTGAACGTTTCTAGACTGCCTGCTTCAGGAATCCTCTGCACGGCGCCATGGAAGCGGAGTCGATTCCTTCTCTTTCACCTCTGATTCAGGCGGCTGATCAGTGGGGGGAACTGCTGCTGCTCCTGCCGCTGCTGGTGGCCCTCG
This sequence comes from Vulcanococcus sp., assembly GCF_044369115.1. Taxonomy (GTDB): domain Bacteria; phylum Cyanobacteriota; class Cyanobacteriia; order PCC-6307; family Cyanobiaceae; genus Vulcanococcus. The sequence continues at coordinate 5,587 of NZ_JBIPMN010000086.1, forward strand.
AGGCGGTGCTCTCGGCCGACAACGCCATTGCCCTGGCTGCGATCTCCCGGCAGTTGCGGGATCCCCGCCAGCAGGGCCAAGCCCTGAACTTCGGCCTGGGGCTCGCGCTGGTGTTTCGGCTGCTGCTGATCGCCGTGGCGCGCTGGGTGCTGGATTTCTGGCCGCTGCAGCTGCTGGCTTCGGGGTATCTGCTCTGGCTCTGCATCAGCAACTTGCTGCCCTCTGGGGAAGCGGCTGCGGAAGTGGAGGCTGATCATGCCCCTGAACCGGGGTCTGCCCATCACGACCGCAGCCTGCCGGCGGTGGTGGGCACCTTGGCCCTCACGGATCTCGCCTTTTCCCTCGACAGCGTGGCCGCCGCGGTGGCGGTCAGCGACAACCTGCTGCTGGTGATGGCAGGTGGTGTGATCGGCGTGGTGGCGCTGCGGCTCACGTCTGCACTGTTCATCCGTTGGCTCAGCGTGTTTCGTCATCTCGAAACCGCGGGCTATCTGGCGGTGGGCCTGGTGGGGGTGCGGTTGCTGATTCGTCTGGCGGCGCCGAACCTGGTGCCCCCGGAATGGGTGCTGTTGGCTCTGGTGGGGATGCTCTTTCTCTGGGGCTTCTCCAGCCGCTTCCCCAGCCCTGATCCCAGCGAACTCACACCCTGAACGGCATGCACGTGGAACTGCGTTTGGCCGGCAGCAACCGCTTGCTCGAACGCCTCGACCTTGACGACATCCCGCAGCCCGGTCGCTGGTTGGTGGTCGACGACCGCAGTTTTCTGGTGTTGCAGCGTCACCACCGCTATCAGCTGCGTCGTGGTCGTTACGAGCTCAGCTGCATCGCCCTGCAGGTGAAGGTCCAAAAGCAGCCCGCCGATGCCCGCTGGTGGCAGGGCCGCTGGGTCATCGGTGATCCCAGTTGCACCTACAACGCCCGCAACCCTTTGCTGCGCTGCGCGGTGTTGCCGGAGGGGCCTTGTGATCGCTGCGCCCACCACATGACGGCTGCAGCGGAGCCCTGATGTCCAGGATCATCACGGCGACTGACTTCAATGCAGCGCACATCGGTCGCTGTATGGCCGGTCATGGTGTGGCGTCAGGCCGTGCCGCCGACAGCCCCTATCCCGCCGGCACCATCAGCCTGCAGGCGCCGCTGTTTGCCCGCCACGGCATCGATCTCAGCCCGTATCAGCAGGCCACCCTCAACCTTGATTTCAGCCCCGGTGAATGGCGCCTGTGCCAACCCGATCACCTGGTGGAGCAGCTGCTCTGGAGCGATCGCCATCCCCCGGAGACCTTCTCCTTCTGGCGCTGCCGGCTCCAGCCCTTGGATGCGCGCATCGCTGCGGTGGAGGCCCTCATCTATTACCCCCACCCGGAAACCAAGCAGGCCCATCACCAGTCGCCTTCACTGCTGGAGGTGCTGGCGCCGCCGTTGGGATCGGTCGTGCCTGGCGAGCTGTTTCAGCTGTGGGTGGATGGGCGCTGCTGCCGCCTGATTCAGCCCGCCCGGCTGCGGGCACGGCTGTTGGAGTTCCTCAAGTTCCGAGTGCTGGCGGCTCAGGAGGCCTTCTTCTGGGATGACGCTGCTGGCTTCCGCCGCTGGCTGCAGGCCCACTGGCCGGAAGCCTGTGATCTCAGTGATCAGGATCTGGCGCTCACGTTGGATCAGGCCCGCGCCCTCTACACGGAATGGCCGCTGCCGCCTCGCCCGTAGGGTGAGGATCCAAGGCCATTTCCCTATCTCCTCCTCCACCCACCCAGCTCCGGGACAGGAGCAGCGCACCGGACAAACGTCCCGGCAGCCCATTAGGCGTATCAGCCCCCCGGCAACCGGAAGCTCCTCTGGAGCGGCCAATGGGACCTCGACCAGGGCCAGCGCCGCGAACTCTGCTCCTGCCCGGATCGTGACTGAGGAAGAGCTAAACAGCTCAGCCTTTGCCGCGCTCGGTCTCGGACGACCGATTGTGCAGGCGGTGCTGGAAAAGGGCTACACCAACCCTTCGCCGATCCAGGCCCAGTGCATCCCCGCGGTGCTCGACGGCCGTGATGTGATGGCGGCAGCGCAAACGGGAACGGGTAAAACCGCAGGTTTCACGCTGCCGATGCTGGAGCGGCTGCGGCATGGCCCCCACGCCCGTAACAACGTGGTGCGGGCCCTGGTGCTCACCCCCACCCGTGAGCTGGCCGCTCAGGTGGGCGAGAACGTGGCGGCCTATTCACGCCACCTCGATCTGCGATCTGATGTGGTGTTTGGCGGAGTGAAGGTCAACCCGCAGATGATGCGGCTGCGCGGTGGTGCCGATGTGCTCGTGGCTACACCCGGTCGGTTGATGGATCTGGCACAGCAAAACGCTGTGAAGCTCAACCGGGTGGAGATTCTGGTGCTCGATGAAGCCGATCGGATGCTCGATATGGGCTTCATCCGCGACATCCAGAAGATCCTGGCGCTCTTGCCCCCCAAGCGCCAAAACCTGCTGTTCTCGGCCACGTTCGAGGCTTCGATCAAAAAGCTTGCCACCGGCTTGCTGCATAACCCCGTGCAGCTGCAGGCCACCCCGGAGAACCGCACCGCCACCACGGTGGAGCATCTGCTTCATCCCTGCGACATGGCGCGCAAGCCGGATTTGCTCTGCCACCTGATCAAGAGCAACGACTGGCAGCAGGTGCTCGTGTTCTCCCGCACCAAGCACGGCGCCAATCGCATCGCCGATCGCCTCACGCAAGAGGGCATGGCAGCGGCGGCGATCCATGGCAACAAAAGTCAGGGTGCTCGCACCCGTGCTCTCGCTGGCTTTAAGAGCGGTGAGCTGCGCGTGTTGGTGGCCACTGATATCGCCGCCCGCGGCATCGACATTCACCAGCTGCCCCACGTGGTGAATCTGGATCTGCCTAACCAGGCGGAGGACTATGTGCACCGCATCGGCCGCACCGGCCGCGCCGGCTGCAATGGCCATGCCGTGTCGTTGGTGGCGGCGGAAGAGCATGAGCTGCTACGCGCTATTGAGCGGCTGATCGGCAACCCGCTGCCGAAGCAGGAGGTGCCGGGTTTTGAGCGCACCATCCACTCAGCGCCGCCGCTGGATCTCAGTGGAGGCCGAGGCCGTGGTGGCGGTGGTGGTGGCCGTCGCGGCGGTTCAGGCGGCGGTGGTGGTGGCGCAGGTCGCGGGCGTGCTCCTGGGGCGCGGTCGCGGCAGCGTTGAGGCTGACGGCAGGGGGCAATGGGATTTGATCCAAGGGATTGGCCGTCTGGCGGTCGCTCCTCTCGGCCGATCACCGGCAATCTCGATGCCCTTCTCGAAGAGAACGCAGCCCTCAAGCAGGAGGTGTTGCGCCTGCGTCGCTTGCTCGATCGCCACGAGCGGCTGGAGCGTGAACCGCGTGCCGCCTCAGCTAAACCCCAGTGGCTGTGCCAATCCGAGGCGGCGCACTGGGCCCGCCTGCTCACGCAGCAACCGGGTTGGTCTCAGCTGCGGGCCGGGGACGAAGCCCATGGGCTGATGGGCCTGATTGCCGATCTGAATCGCTCCAGCTTTCTGCCGCAGCTGAGCCTCGAGCAGCGGCTCGATCGCTTGGCGCCTGGTTTGGGTCGTGATCTGGATCAGGCTCTGCATGGCCTCAACAGCAAGCAGCAGCTGGCGCTGCGGGCGGCCTTTGGCGTGTATGGCATCAGCGCCCGGGAGTGGTTGGCTGATGAACCCCGCCGCGTGGTGGCGGAGCTGCGGCAACAATGCCAGCGGCTCGAGCAGCGCAGCCGCACTCGTCGTTCCGGCGCTCGTTCTCGCCAGCAACAAAGAGCTCATGAGGCTCCCCCTGGGCCGCCCCCCGGCAGCGATCCGCGCCGTGCTGCGGCGTATCAGCAGCTAGGCCTGGCCTGGGGCGCTTCCCGCGATGCGATCAAACAAGCCCATCGCCGTCTGGTGAAGCAGCACCATCCCGACATGGGCGGTGATGCCGCCGCGTTCCGCCGTGTCAACGACGCCTACCAATTGCTGATGGCTTAAGCACGATCAGGCCGCGGCATCCCCCAGCTGATCGCCAGGTTTGGCCTGCAGTTGCTGCAGCAGCTGGGTGCCGCTGGCGGCTGCCTTGCCCTCCAGCTGGGCTTCCCGCAGCAGCAGCGGGCAGCCGCTGCTGGCAACCACTAAGCCCACGCCTGAAATCACATCCAGCACTGTGCCGGGCTTCGCTGCATCCACAGCAGGTTGGCTATCGGGCGGCAAACCCCAACGCTTGGCGAGGTCAGCCGCTTCAGGGCTCAGCTCAGCCGCCACGCGCTGGACCAACGGCTCGGTGGTGAGCAGCTTCAGCCGTTTGCCCTGCCAGCTGCTGGTGGCCCCCGGGTAGAGACCCATCACCTTGCGGTGAATCTGCAAGGCCGATTGGTTCCACTCGATCTGGGCGTCCGCCTTGGTGAGCATGCGGGCGTAGGTCATGCCCTCTTCGCTTTGCAGCCGCACTCGGAGCCTTTGCAGCCGCTCGGCCTCAGTGCCAGGGCCGGCCGCTTCGATGAGCGGTAGCGCTTCCACCAGCAGGTTGCCTGTGAGATCGGCCAGACGTTCGCCGAGCTGATGGGCGTTCTCGCGCAGACCGATCGGGATGGTGCGCTCCAGCAACACCGGACCCGTGTCGAGACCTTCCTCCATGGCCATCACGCCCACACCGGTTGTGCTGTCGCCTTCGATCAGGCTCCATTGGATCGGGCCGGCGCCCCGCCAGCGGGGCAGCAGGGATCCGTGGCCGTTCCAGCAGCCCAGGGGCGGCTGCTGCAGGATCTCCGGGGGCAGGATTTGGCCGAACGCCACAACCACGTAGAGATCGGCTCGGAGCTGCGCGAGCTGCCGTTGGCAATCAGGCTCGCGCCGGATCCGCTGCGGGGTAAACACCGGGATCCCCAGCTCGAGGGCCCGCGCCTTCACCGGCGAGGCCATCAGGGTTTTGCCGCGGCCGCGGCGGCGGTCGGGTTGGCTCACGACTCCCACGAGCTCATGACCCGCGGCCACCAGCGCATCCAGGCTGGCCACCGCGTAGGCCGGGGTGCCCCAGAACAGGACCTTCACGGCGGACTCAGGCCTCCCCGGTGATCGAGAGGCCCTCCACCCACACCATCGGGCAGAGCCCATCGGGGGTGATCTTGGCTTCGCCTTCAAAGCCCACGATCGCTTTGAGCACCTGGCGGATGTCACCGGCCACGGTG
>NZ_JBIPMN010000293.1:0-2882 GCF_044369115.1 Vulcanococcus sp.
GCAACCCCTGCGCCATCCCGATGGAACTCCGGCCACGGCCGACAGGCCACTCCCGGTGGCCTACCACGATGCTTGCCACGCGCTCCACGGCCAGGGCATCGGCGCCCAACCCAGGGCCCTGTTGCGGCAGATCCCGCACCTGGTGATCCGCGAGGCCAGCGAAGCCGGCGTGTGCTGCGGCAGCGCCGGCATCTACAACCTGGTGCAACCGCAGGAGGCGGACGCGCTCGGGGAGCTGAAGGCCAACGATCTGGCCCACACCGGTGCCGCGGTGGTGGCCAGCGCCAACATCGGCTGCAGCCTTCAGATCCGCAAACACCTGCAGCGCTCGGGGCAGCCCCAAACCGTGACCCATCCGCTGCAGTTGCTAGCCCGCAGCGCCGGCCTCACTGCCGGCCCCAGTGATGGACCCGGCTGAGTCCGAAGCCCCCGGCGCCGCAGCAGGAGCCAATCCGCAATCATCAAGAAAATCTGCTCGTACTACTACGCAACAACCCCAAAGCATTACAGAGGTGGAGTTCTTGAGTCCTTAACAGAAGTAATTTTAGCCAACAAGCGCTTTATTTTTGAGCGGATCGAAGAGCGCGTATTGAACTCACCGTTAAAGAGATCAGGATCAAGAGTCGGCATCGGGCTGACATCACCACGCACGTAATGCCGAGGGTGATAGCGATCAAGATAGCTATGCACCAAACCTCTTTGATAGGGATATCCCGTGGAATGCAAAATATAATGCTCATCGAAATTGGTGAGTGTCCCAACGCTACTTAATATCCAATTCTCCATAAGATGACGGTCCTTCGCAGACTCACCAGTGGAATAAAAGTCTGGCGGGTTCAGCAAATGTTTTATATAAGAGCCATTCGCCCACCAAAAGTTCCCACAATAGGTCCAGAATTCCCTTGGATAAGAGGAGTGATAAATAGAACACTCCCCTTGATCAAAAGATGATGCCATGGGCCATAGCTGACATCCGCATGTGTAGTGATTTGCAAGATGATTCACGGCAAATCTCCATCTTGCGAGGCAGAAATATTCCATCATGACTGTCCAGTCATCAGAACAAATAGCCTCCCTTGTGGTCAAAGCCTTCGAGGCGCCCCTTGAATGAAAATAAAGAATAAGACTATCATCATCAAGCCGGTTTTGATCCAACTGGTTCTTCAACCAATTCAGGGTAAATCCTTCATGAACCGGGCCAGAAAAAAAATTAAGCTCTACTTGATTTGAATCCAACAAAGATTGTGGCAGATAAATCTGGTCCCCCTCCCTCAAGCTAATAAAGATTTTTGAAGCATGCTCAGCCAGCTTGGACGCAAGGAGGGTGCGCCACTGCCGGCCAATGATCGATTGATATCGACTCTTATGGTCACCACTCCACGTATGCCAAACGATATAAATATTTTTAGTGAGTTGATCTGGATATTGAAGCAAGATCCTACGGCGGCACAAAGCATCTTTAGCACAAGATTTCAAGAACTGCTCGGCTGTCTCACTACAAGGCTGATGTGGAGATCAAATCATGACCTCAGGGTGCTCCATGACGGTATGGGATTTGACTTGCGCTGCTACCAAGCCAGGGCGACCCAATCGCGAACGGGCTCGCTTTGCAACCGCTCAGCATGCGCACCCAATTGACGTGCTGGAGCATCATGAAGCGGCAGGCGCACATCCACGGTGAGCCAGAACGGACCAACGGACACGCCTGAAGCAGGTGGGCTGTCGAACGTGCTCGGGGTTGCCTTCGGCTTAGCAGGCTCGGTGGGGGGCACCGTCGGTGCAGGCATCTTGCGGAATCCCGGGCTTGTGGCGGCACAACTGCCGTCAGCGGGTTTGATCATGACCACGTGGCTCGTGGGAGGTGTCTATGCACTTCTGGGGGCCATTTGCATCGCAGAGTTGGCAGCAGCATTGCCTCGCGCCGGCGGCTGGACCGTTTACGCCGAGGAGGCTTTTGGGCGGCGCGCTGGGCTGGCGGTGGGCTGGTGCGATTGGATGGCTCACTGCATCGGCCTGGCCTGGGTATCCACCACCCTGGGCGCGTTCCTCTCCAGCCTCATCCCCATCAACAGCCCCACCTTGGCGGTTGGGGTGATCGTGTTGTTCAGCTCCATCCAGCTTTTCGGAGTGCGGGCTGGTGGAACAAGCCAGGAGCTTTTAAGCCTAGGCAAGGCGGCGGCACTCCTCACGCTCGTCGCAGCCTGCTTCCTTATGCCTTCAGTTGGCGGTCTTGCAGAACCGGTCAGTCCAGAACCAACGGCCCTTCCATCGGGCCCGGCTCTGCTGGTGCCGATTGTGATGGCGCTCCAAGCGGTGATCACCACTTACGACGGATGGGCCTCCCCGGTGTACTTCGCAGAGGAGTTCAAGGAGCCAGCCCAGGATCTTCCCCGCTCATTAATCGGTGGAGTCTTCGTAGTCTTGGCGCTCTATCTGCTGATCAACGCCGCACTGCTGCATGTGCTGCCTCTGCCCGTTCTCGCCAGTGCACAAATCCCAGCGGCTGATGCCGCCGAGATCGTGCTGGGGGAATGGGGTCACAGTGTGATCACAGTGGTGGCTGTACTGGCTCTGTTGGGGCTAATCAACACCGTGGTGATGGCCGCCCCACGCATCCTCTACCGGATGGGATTGGCAGGACTGCGACCCATCTCACTGACGCAGGTGAGCGAGGGCGGCACTCCGGTACCAGCGTTGCTGATCACGGCTGGCACAAGCTCGTTGCTCGTCTTAGCAGGAACATTCGAGCATCTGCCGGCGATCGGAGCCGTGCTCTACGTGGCCTTACCACTCAGTGGGCTGGCGGCATTGGCAACCCTTCGGCGGCAGAAACCAGATCTCGCTAGGCCGTTTTGTTGCTGGGGGTATCCATTCACGCCACT
>NZ_JBIPMN010000266.1:0-2874 GCF_044369115.1 Vulcanococcus sp.
GCGCCAGCCTCACCGGCATCCACATCAGCCGTCAGGACATCACCCCATCCCGCGGCGGCAAGTCCCCGGCGGATGAAGTGCTGGACAAAGCCGTGCAGCGCGCCCGTGGCTTCGGGGTGGAGATGAAGGCGATCCACCGCACCGGCGACATCGGCCGTGGCGTTTGTGCGGTGGCCGCCGATGAGAAGGCCGATCTGTTGGTGATCGCGTCGCAGGATCGCCGGCCTCTAGTGGCACGTGGCCTGGTGGATATCGACCGCCTGCTCGGCTCTTCGGTGAGCGACTACATCCGTGTGCATGCTCCGGCGCCAGTGCTGTTGGTGCGCGAGCCCGAAGGACGCCGCTGAGCCCTTCGGGCTCGCCGCCAACCCAGCCCAACAAAAATCCCCGGAGTGGCCAAGGGCCGCTTCGGGGATTCTGCGTTTGCTCAGAACTTGTTCAGCTGCCCGGTGATCAACCTTGGCGGCTGCTGGTCTGGATGTACAGAACCAGCAGGAACACGGTCGGAACCAGCACGAACATCAGACTGGCGACGAAGCCGAGATCGTTGGTTTCCATTGCAAAAGCCTTCAGCGCGAAGACGGTATCACCGCCGCAAGGCGCCCATCAGGGCTCTTCATCGCTCGTAGTGGTTTGCCCGGAGGGCTGGCCGTCGCTGGCGGCGTCAGCTGGATCTGTGTCGTCGTCTGTGGCTTCACTTTCCTGCACCGGCCAGGCTGTGGGGCCGGCCGGGAGTGGTTGGGCCGTGGCCTGGTTCACCTTCTGATCGAGATCCGCCAGTCCGGTCTGCGGCTTGGTGAGCACCACCACGGATTGATTCACCAGGGCCTGGCAGGCCAGGCGCCACGTTTGGGGCCGGCGGCGCAGCTTCTGCTCTTCAACACCGGTGCGGCCGCTGAGACTGCCGGGGCTGCTTTCGCCCACCACATCCACAAAACAGGTGATGCACTGGCCGCAACCGCCGCAGTTGCCGAGCTGACCCTTGAGGCCATAGAGCGCGATGCCTTCCCGCAGGGCCACCTCCCGCAGGTTTTCCCCCGGATAGCACTCCACGTCGCGTCCTTCGCGCACAAATCGAATCACGGGCATGGCAATCCCTCGGCAACCACCGCATTCTGAGCCTGAGGGTTGCGTTTTGTAACCGCCGCTCAGCGCTGGAGCCCCTGGCGGAGGGCTCTGCTCCGCTGGTGGCGGGCTCCATGGCATCACGGCACGTTTCAGCTGTGCGGCGATCGAATCAGTGAGCCACGCGAACCCCTTACCATCGCCAGCACGGATCAAGTGTCTGCTGGTTTCGGCTGGCTAAACCTGATCGTGTTGCCAACCGCCTACCGGTTTCCCGGAGCGGGCGGCTGATTGTTTCCCCGGACCTAACCCCCATGGGATTGCCCTGGTATCGGGTGCACACGGTCGTGATTAACGACCCGGGCCGTCTGTTGGCCGTGCACCTCATGCACACCGCTCTGGTAGCCGGCTGGGCCGGCTCCATGGCGCTCTACGAGCTGGCCATCTTCGATCCCTCCGACCCGGTGCTCAACCCGATGTGGCGCCAGGGCATGTTTGTGATGCCTTTCATGGCCCGTCTGGGTGTGACAGGCAGCTGGGGCGGCTGGAGCATCACCGGTGAAACCGGTGTTGATCCCGGCTTCTGGAGCTTCGAAGGTGTGGCAGCTGCTCACATCATTCTCAGCGGCCTGCTGTTCCTCGCTGCCATCTGGCACTGGACCTACTGGGATCTGGAGATCTGGCAGGACCCCCGCACCGGTGAGCCCGCCCTTGATCTCCCCAAGATCTTCGGGATCCACCTGCTGCTTGCTGGACTTGCTTGCTTCGGCTTCGGTGCCTTCCACCTCACCGGTGTGTTCGGCCCCGGGATGTGGGTGTCTGACCCCTACGGCATCACCGGCCACCTCGAGCCGGTGCAGCCCTCTTGGGGTCCAGAAGGATTCAACCCCTTCAACCCGGGCGGCATCGTTGCCCACCACATCGCCGCAGGCATCGTCGGCATCATCGCCGGCATCTTCCACATCACCACTCGTCCGCCGGAGCGCCTCTACAAGGCTCTGCGCATGGGCAACATCGAAACGGTGCTCTCCAGCGCCATCGCCGCCGTGTTCTTCGCTGCCTTTGTGGTGGCCGGAACCATGTGGTACGGCGCGGCTGCCACTCCGGTTGAGCTGTTCGGCCCCACCCGCTACCAGTGGGATCAGGGCTACTTCAAGACCGAGATCAACCGCCGTGTGCAGACCGCACTCGACAACGGCGCCACCAAGGAACAGGCCTTCGCCTCGATTCCTGAGAAGCTCGCCTTCTACGACTACGTGGGCAATAGCCCTGCCAAGGGTGGTCTGTTCCGCGTAGGTCCGATGGTGAATGGTGATGGCCTGCCCACCGGCTGGCTGGGTCACATCTCCTTCACCGACAAGGAAGGCCGCGATCTGGAAGTGCGCCGCTTGCCCAACTTCTTCGAGAACTTCCCTGTGGTTCTTGAAGACAGCCAGGGCATCGTTCGCGCCGACATTCCCTTCCGCCGCGCTGAGGCCAAGTACTCCTTCGAGCAGACCGGCGTGACCGCCACCGTTTACGGCGGCGCTCTCAATGGTCAGACCTTCACCGACCCCGCCGATGTGAAGCGTCTCGCCCGTAAGGCTCAGCTGGGTGAAGCGTTCGAATTCGATCGCGAGACCTACCACTCCGACGGCACCTTCCGCAGCTCACCCCGCGGCTGGTTCACCTTCGGCCACGCCTGCTTCGCTCTCCTCTTCTTCTTCGGCCACATCTGGCACGGTGCTCGCACCCTCTACCGCGATGTGTTCGCCGGTATCGATCCCGATCTCGGCGAACAGGTGGAGTTTGGTCTGTTCCAGAAACTAG
>NZ_JBIPMN010000240.1:0-2864 GCF_044369115.1 Vulcanococcus sp.
CAGGTTGAGGGAGGCATAGGCCTCGCTGGTGGCCAGGCGCACCACCCGGCCGGCCTGGAGCAGTTCGGCGTTGCTCAGCCCCCGGTCTTCCCGCCCAAACACCAAAGCCGCCATCCGCTTGTTGCTGGCTCCATGGCTGCTGGTGTCTTGGCAGAGCCAGCGCAAGGCCGGGCCCGGCTCGCTGAGCGGCAGGCTCTCGGTTTCAATCCGGCCGCTGGTGGCCACCACCCGCTGGCAGTCGGCAATGGCAGCGGCCAGGTCGGGATAGAGCGTGGCCTGCTCCAGTAGTGCCTCACCATGCACGGCCATCTGCCGGGCTTCAGGGCCGCGGTGATCGCAGCGCGGGGCCACCAGCCGCAGCTGCTCGATGGCGAAGTTGGCGCAGAGCCGGGCCACGCTGCCCACATTGAGGGGGCCTGCGGGCTCCACCAGCACCACCGCCAGGCTCATGTGAGCGTGTGCAGGTAGGCGAGCAGATCCGCCATCGCCTGGGGCTCGGGCTGGAACCGCGGCATGGGAGGTGTGCGGCCGCTCACCACCTGCTGAATCAGCTGACGGTTGTTTTTGCGGCTATCCACGCCATGCAGATCCGGGCCCACAAGTCCCTGGGCCGCGATCCCGTGGCAACCGGCGCAGTTGATCAAAAACAGCTGCTCGCCCCGATCGGCTGCGCCGCTGAGTTGGAGGGTGCTGCGGGTGTAGGGATCGCTGCGGGCCGCTGGCAGCACCACCAGCGCCAACACGGCGACGCAGGCTGCCGCCAGCAGCACCAAGGCTGGGATCAAGCCGCGGCTGCCGCCGGCAGGCTTGGTGCTCTCAGGGGTGGACGACGCAGTCACAGATGGTGTGGGTGGTTCGCGCTTGGCACGAGCGCGTGGAAGAATTGTGCAACCAACGCTGGCGTTTCACCCCATGATCGAACCCCTGCTCTGCGGCATCGTGCTCGGTCTGATTCCCGTGACGCTCACCGGCCTGTTCGTAGCTGCCTGGAACCAGTACCGCCGCGGCAGCGCTCTGGGCGGCTGAAGCCCTGCCTTTTGCTTCATCAACCTGCAGCAGTCAGCATCAACACTGTGCTGCTTCCGTAGCGCTTGTGCTTGAGCAGCTCCCATCCCTCAAACGTCCCATCTGAGCTGGTGGGCAGGGCTTCGGAGCTGCATTCCATCAACAGCAAACCGTGGCTGTTCAGCCAACCGCCTTGCAGCACCGCTGCGGCAACGGATCCGTAGAGCCCAGCGGCGTAGGGCGGATCGGCATAGATCAGATCGAAGGGCGGCAGAGCAGCAGGCCGGCCGGCCTCAAGCCAGCGCACAACCTCCTGGCACTCCACCTGCAGCAGGGGTGTGGGCATCAGCCCGGAGGCGGTGAGTTCGAGGTTGGCGCGGCTGGTGCTCGCCATTGTCCGTTGCTGATCCACGGCCACCACAGCAGCGGCGCCGCGCTGCAGCGCTTCACAGCCCATCACGCCGCTACCGCAGAACAGATCCAGCCAGCGGCTGCCGGGCAGCTCGGCGGCCAGCATGTTCATCACCGCCAGCCGCACGCGCGAGGGGGTGGGCCGAGCGGTGTCTCCCGGTGGGCTCTGCAGGCGCCGGCCACCACTGAGACGCAGGCTCATCCCTGCTGATCCACCCAGGCGAGCCAGCGGCGCAGCATCGCTTCACCACTGAGGCTTGATTTCTCCGGGTGGAACTGGCAGGCACCGATGCGCCCCTGCCAGACGGCAGCGGTGATGCTGTGCTCTCCGAAAGTCACCGCCGCTGTGGTGCAGCTGGGTTCGCTGGGTACTGCCGCGTAAGAGTGCACGAAATACATCCAGGCGGGCTGGCCATCGGGAGGCAACAAGGGGCTGGGGGTGCGGGGCTGCAGAGGCTCCCAGCCCATGTGGGGAACCGGATGGCCCGACTGTTTGGGCAGCGCGGCCACATGGCCCTGCAGCAGGCCGAGCCCCTGCCTTTCGCCTTCATCGCTGCCTTCAAACAGCAGTTGCAGGCCCAGGCAGATCCCGAGCAAAGCCCCACCCGCTCGGCACCACTGCTGCAGGCCTTCGGCTAGCCCGGATTGCTCCAGCCGCTGCATGGCGGGATCGAAGGCTCCCACTCCAGGCAGCACGAGAGCATCGCAGCCTGGCATCTGCTCGTTGGTGGTCACGGCCTGAATTCGGCTGCCCAGGCGTTCAAACGCCCGTTGCACCGAATGCAGATTGCCCATGCCGTAATCGATCAGGCCGATGGTGCTCATGAATTAGGAGAGGGCAGAGCGGATCCTTTCGCCAGGTTGCTCGATCGCCGGTGCAACCTCCAGCGGCAGATCATTGAGTCGGTCGATGAGTTGATAGAGCAGCCCCACCCGGCGGCGATCGAGATGGAAGCGCAAGCAGGGCCGAAGGATGCCGTTGCTGTCGCAGCTTTCACCTTGGCTGAGGCTGCCCTCATCCACCAGATCATCAAATTCACGGTTGAGCTCGGCCACGGTGTCTGCGGGGAGTTCGCTGTGCAGCAGCAGTTCCATCCGGTCTTCGGCGAACTGCGCCGTGTGGAAGACCCGATAGAAATGACAGATGTGCTGCATCGCTTCGGCGGCGGTGCTGGCCTGTTTGAGCAGGCTGGTGTCTTCCGGGGAGATCAGCGCGCGGCTGGCCAGATCGCTCTGGATGTCTTTCAGCCAGTCAGGCCAGAAGCGATCGCCGCTCGGCGCCAGCATCACCAGCGGAATCGGGGGCGTGCGGCCTGTTTGGATCAAGGTGAGCGACTCAAACAGCTCATCGAAGGTGCCGAAGCCACCCGGCATCACCACCAGGGCATCGCTCTCGCGCAGGAAAAAGAGTTTGCGGGTGAAGAAGTAGCGGAAGTGGAGTAGACGGC
>NZ_JBIPMN010000265.1:0-2605 GCF_044369115.1 Vulcanococcus sp.
GTGCCCCCACGCGCCGGGCCAGGCCCAACATGTTGTAGGTGCCCAGAAAGCTGGTTTTGGCCGTTTTGATCGGGTTGTGCTGGTAGTGCACCGGCGATGCGGGGCAAGCCAGATGCCAGATCCGGTCCACCTCCAAGCGGATCGGATCGGTCACATCGTGGCGGATCAGCTCAAAGCGTGGGTGGCCTAGCCACGGAGCGATGTTGCTCTTGCGGCCGGTGAAGTAGTTGTCCAGGCAAATCACCTCCTCTCCGGCCTGCATCAACCGGTCCACCAGGTGCGAACCCACGAAGCCGGCACCACCGGTAACCAGATTTCGGGCGACGGAAGCGGGCATCAGAGGCGCACCAACTGCTGATCGAGTTGCTCGCGGAACAAGCGCACCGTGTCGTGCAGCCCCTCCCGCAGGGGGATTCTCGCCCGCCAGCCCAGGGCCGCCAGCCGGCTCACGTCCAGCTGTTTTTTCGGCGTGCCATCCGGCTTGCTGGCATCCCAGGCGATCGTGCCGCGGAAGCCGGTGGCCTCCGCCACCGCCTCAGCCAGCTCCCGAATGGTCAGGTCCACACCCGTGCCCACGTTGAGGTGCTGCAGCTGATCGGCATCCGGCTGCCAGTGCTCCAGGGCAAACACACAGGCCTCCCCCAGATCATCCACGTGCAGGAACTCCCGCAGCGGCGTGCCCGTGCCCCAGCAGGTCACGCTGGCGTCGCCCCGCTCGGCCGCCTCATGGAACCGGCGGATCAACGCGGGCAGCACGTGACTGTTGGTGGGGTGGTAGTTATCGCCTGGCCCATACAAGTTGGTGGGCATCAGGCTGATGGCATCAAAACTGTGCTGCTGCCGCAGGGCCGCACACAGCTTGATGCCGGTGATCTTGGCGATCGCGTACCACTCGTTCGTGGGCTCGAGCGCCCCGGTGAGCAACGCCTCCTCGCGGATCGGCTGCTCCGCAAGCTTGGGATAAATGCAGCTGCTGCCTAGAAACAGCAGCCGCCGCACACCGCTGCGCCAGGCGGTTTCGATCACGTGGGTCTGGATCTTGAGGTTCTGGAGCAGAAAGTCGGCCGGGTAGGTGGCATTGGCGTGGATGCCCCCCACCTTCGCCGCCGCCAGCACCACCACGCTGGGCCGCTGCTCCGCAAACCAGCGCTCCACGGCCTGCGGGTTCAGCAGGTCAAGCTCGGTACGGCTGGCGGTGAGAATCTGGCTGTAGCCACCGTGTTGCAAAGCCCGGCAGATGGCACTGCCGGCCATGCCGCGATGGCCGGCCACAAAAATGCGGTCTGCAGGGGTGATCAGGGCCCTCATCGCTGGGCAGCCTTCACCGCCTCGGGGTTGGTGGGCGGGTTTTCCATCGAACCCACCACTGCAAAGCCTTTGCGACGCAGGAGAGCTTCTTTGGCCGCCTCTTCCTTGTCTGCGGCCACCATCTCGGCCACCAACTCCTCGAGGGTGGTGGTGGGGGTCCAGCCCAGCGTCTCTCGCGCCTTGGTGGGATCCCCCAGCAGCGTCTCCACCTCCGCCGGACGGAAGTAGCGGGGATCAATGCGCACCACCACGGCTCCAGTGTCGCCGCGAATCCCCGTTTCCTCCAAGCCACTGCCCTGCCACTGCATCGGCCCCCAGCCCAACTGCTGGGCCGTGAGCTCAATAAAACGCCGCACACTCTCCTGACGGCCCGTGGCGATCACAAAATCCTCCGGCTGCTGCTGCTGAAGCATCCGCCATTGCATCTCCACATAGTCGCGGGCATGGCCCCAATCGCGCAGCGAATCCAGGTTGCCCATGAACAGGCACTGATCCAAATCGGCATCAATGCGGGCAAGGCCACGGGTGATCTTGCGGGTCACGAAGGTTTCACCGCGACGCGGTGATTCATGGTTGAACAACACCCCATTGCAGGCATACATGCCGTAGGCCTCGCGGTAGTTCACCGTGATCCAGTAGCCATAGAGCTTGGCCACCGCATAGGGGCTACGGGGATAGAAGGGGGTGGTTTCCTTCTGCGGGATTTCCTGCACAAGGCCATACAACTCACTGGTGCTGGCCTGATAGATGCGCGTTTTCTGGCTGAGCCCCAGCATCCGCACCGCCTCGAGGATCCGCAGGGTGCCGAGGGCATCGCTGTTGGCGGTGTATTCCGGCGCCTCAAAGCTCACCGCCACGTGGCTCTGGGCCCCCAGGTTGTAGATCTCATCGGGCTGCACCTGCTCGATGATGCGGATCAGGTTGGTGCTGTCGGTGAGATCGCCGTAGTGCAGCACCAGCCTCGGATCCGCCTCATGGGGATCCTGATACAGATGATCGATGCGGCTGGTGTTGAAGCTGCTGGCCCGGCGCTTGATGCCATGCACCACATAGCCCTTCTCCAGCAGCAATTCGGCCAGATAGCTGCCGTCCTGTCCCGTGATGCCGGTGATCAGAGCAACGCGCCCGCGGCAATCCACGCTGCTGGGGTTGAAGCTCATCGGGACCATGCTGCTGACGTCCATTACAACCCAGCCCCAGCCCGCAGCTGGCGATAGAGGTGCAGGTGCTGCGCTGCCACCAGCTCGGGAGCAAAGCGACGCAGCGCTGAGGCGGCGGCCATGGGTCTGGAAGCGGT
>NZ_JBIPMN010000089.1:0-10531 GCF_044369115.1 Vulcanococcus sp.
CTCTTCTCGTTTGCCTATCTGCCGGAGCAACTGCCGCTGCAGCGCAAGATCGCGGCTGATGATCTACCGAGCCAGCGGGAGCGAATCGTGATGCTGGAAGACGCGCAACGCCTGCTCTGCTCCGGCGGCTATGAGGCCATTGGCATGGATCACTACGCCCTGGCTGACGACAGCCTGGCCGCCGCGGCCCGAAGCGGCCGCTTGCACCGCAATTTCCAGGGCTACACCACCGGCGGCGAGCTGGAACTGCTGGGGGTAGGGCCCACGGCGATCAGCCAATTCCCCCACCTGTTCGCCCAGAACGAGCGTGATCTCAAGGCCTACAGCACGGCCCTGGCCGAAGGGCATCTACCCGTGGAACGAGGCTTGGTGGTGCGCGATCCGGAGGTGCTGGAGCGCCGTGAGCTGATTCGCCAGGTGATGTGCACATTCAGCGTCGAGCTTGAGCTCGAGCGCTATGCCCTCGAGTGGCAACAGCTTCAGGAGTTGGCCCGCGATGGGCTGGTGCACTTGAGTGAACACAGCGGCCGCGGACAGGCCACGGTGACCACCGAGGGCCGCTGGCTGATCCGCACGATTGCCGCGGTGCTGGATCTAGCGCAGCGGCAACGCGCCTCGGGCTCAAGACTGGTTTGATGGCGCTGCGGGCAGGCTGCTGAGGGCAGCCACCTGGTCGGGGCCGAGCAGAAGCTCTGCCTCCCCATCCGCCAAAACCAGCTTGAGATGCAGGGGCAACACCGCACTCGGGCGAGGCTGCAGGCCCTCCAGATCGAACTGAGCCGACTGGAGCGGCAATGGCGACTCGCCTGGCGCCACGAGCTCGGCACTGCGGTTGTCGAGCTGCCAGAGGCGGCCAAGGCCGTCATCGAGCTGCAAGGGCTCATGGTGATCCAGGGCCACTGCAGGTGTGCGGGCCGTGAGCCGCAGCCTCCAGCCCGGGGCGTAAGCGGGATCAGGCTGCGGGAACACCACCAGCCCCCAAGGCTCACCATCGCCATCGCGGAGATCCCAGCGCTGGATCTCCGCCGCCCCGGCGCCGGCTGGAAGGAGCACGAGAACAAAGGCCAGCAGGAGGCCCCAAAACATTTGAGCAGAAATACGCATGGCGAAGCCTCGCGCCTAGGAGTTCATAACGGTAGTGTAGTTACAGGAAGAGGGGATGACCTCCTTGGCTTCCGGTCCTGCACTCTTTGCAACCATGACCACAACCTCCTTGGCCCCTGCGCGTGGATCGCGCTGGCTGGCCTTCAGGGACTGGGTCACCAGCACCGACAACCGCCTCTACATCGGCTGGTTCGGCACCCTGATGATCCCCACCCTGCTCACAGCAGCCACCTGCTTCATCGTTGCCTTCATCGCTGCTCCACCCGTCGACATCGACGGCATCCGGGAGCCGATTACCGGCAGCTTGATGTATGGCAACAACATCATCACCGCTTCGGTCGTACCGAGCTCCAATGCCATCGGCCTGCACTTTTATCCCATCTGGGAAGCCACCAGCCTGGATGAGTGGCTCTACAACGGTGGCCCGTACCAGCTCATCATCTTCCACTTCCTGATCGGCATCTACGCCTATCTCGGACGTGAGTGGGAGCTGAGCTACCGCCTCGGCATGCGCCCCTGGATCGCGGTGGCCTACAGCGCTCCGGTTGGTGCAGCCACGGCCGTTCTGCTGGTGTACGCCATCGGCCAGGGTTCCTTCTCCGACCCCATGCCCCTCGGCATCTCCGGCACCTTCAATTTCATGCTGGTGCTCCAGGCTGAGCACAACGTGCTGATGCACCCCTTCCACATGCTCGGTGTAGCCGGTGTCTTCGGGGGCAGCCTCTTCTCTGCGATGCACGGCTCACTGGTCACCAGCTCGTTGGTGCGCGAAACCACCGAACAGGAATCCCAGAACAGAGGCTACAAATTTGGCCAGGAAGAGGAGACTTACAACATCGTGGCCGCCCACGGCTACTTCGGACGTCTCATCTTCCAGTACGCCTCGTTCAACAACAGCCGCAGCCTGCATTTCTTCCTCGCGGCTTGGCCTGTTGTCGGCATCTGGTTCGCCACGCTGGCGGTGATCAGCTTCTCGTTCAACGTCAACGGCTTCAACTTCAATCACTCCGTGCTCGATCACCAGGGCCGTGTGATCAACACCTGGGCCGACATCCTCAACCGCGGCGGCCTTGGTATTGAAGCCATGCACGAGCGCAACGCACACAACTTCCCGCTGGATCTAGCCGCTTCCAACATTCAGCCGGTGGCTCTCACAGCACCTGCGATCGGTTAGTGGGGCTTTGAACCCCGCCCAGCTGATCAGGGCATCGGGTCTTGGATCATCCAGGCCCTTTTTTGCTCTCAGCCTTCACACCCTCTGCCCCTCCCCCCTGCCACAAGCCATGAGCTTCATGCGGCAGCTACTCGCTGCTTTGATCGCAAGAGAGCCATGGCGATTGGCCAGGAAAACGGCTGGACGGTGCGCCAGGTGGCCAGCAAATACCGCAACCCCGATCATGCCCCCATCGGCGCCCAGGAGAGCGAGGTGATTGATCTCTTCTCCAGGCACCCCGAAATCAATGGGCTCTGGGAGCCAGCCACCGCTGAGCAGGGCGCAGGCGTGAACGACTACCGGCGAATCGATGTGCAGCCCAGCTGCCTGGTCTGCCATGGCAGCCGAGACAGCCGGCCAGCCTTTGTGAAAGATCAGTATCCTCAGGACAAAGCCTTCAACTTCAAGCCCGGAGACCTGCGCGGCATGTACGCCGTTTACATCCCTGAAGTTCAGGCTGCGCTGGCGGCACAGAGTCCTTCGGACTGAGCAACAGCAATCACAGCGAATCGTGGCCGCAAGCGAAAGCTCAGCCCGATTGGTCGTGCTAATCGGAACTACGCACACCGAGAGAGCGGCGGTAGCGCTGATTACACGCCAGCCAGTAACCCGGCTCACTCTCCAGCACGCGATGCAACACCGCATCGAGCCGGGGAGTGACGCCACGCCGGCTGCTGATCACCCGATTAATGGTGGTCATGCTCACGCCGCAGAGCAGCGCGAGCTTCGCCTGACTCCAGCCTCTGCGCTCGAGCTCAGCCCGGAGCAGCTCACCGGGCGAGGGCACACGCTCAGAGGCCAACCAGCTCAAACCAGAAACACCATTAGCTTTATAACACTTACGTGATCTGCAGTCAGTGCAATACAACAGGACCGGCTCGCCAGATCGCTCCTCGATCGACACCAGAGCGCGCCACTGGTATCGCAATCATGTTGTGCACAATCGCTAACGGCTGTGTCCTTTTCGCCCGCCGACAAGACCACCGATCCGGCCGACCTGCGCAGGAGCTATAGCCTCGCGGGCCTGCGCCGCCGCGATCTCCCCAGCGACCCCCTGGATCTGTTCCAGCGCTGGTTCAACGAGGCCCTGAATGCAGACATGCTGGAGCCGAACGCCATGGTGCTCAGCTGCTGCGCTGGCGATCAGCCCAGCAGCCGCACGGTGCTGCTCAAGGCGCTTGACGCCCACGGGCTTGTGTTCTTCACCAACACCCGCAGCCGCAAGGCACGCGAGATCGCGGCCAACGCCCGGGTGAGCCTGCTGTTTCCCTGGTATTCCCTCGAACGCCAACTGAGCATCGAAGGAACAGCCACACCGATCAGTGCCGCCGACGCCTTCGCCTACTTCCGCTCAAGGCCGCGGGGCTCCCAGATCGGAGCCTGGGTGTCGCAGCAGAGCCGGGTGATCAGCTCCCGCGCCCTGCTGGATGCGCAGTGGCAAGCCATGCAGGAGCGCTTCCGCCAGGGAGAGATCCCGCTGCCGCCGGCCTGGGGCGGCTATCGGGTGGAGCCCACACGCTTTGAGTTCTGGCAGGGACGGCCCAACCGCCTGCACGATCGCTTCTGCTACCAGCGCGACCCCAGCGGCCACCACACCAGCGCGCATGGCCCCTGGAACCTCGAGCGCCTCGCCCCTTAACCAGCAGCCACCATCCATAGCGTCAGACCAGATCAGATTGCAGCAGATCTGGTGGAACAGGTTTATCTTGCGAAGCACCCAGGGATCCAGCACACCCTCAGACGCACCAGCTTCAGCATGCGTGAGCTCCTCCAGACGGTTCGAGCAGGATTGCGGCAGCGCCTCCAGGTAGGCCTCGATGCGCTACCCGAGCCGGCTCCGTTTGTTTACGTGACCGCCATTGGCTCTGATGCCGGCCTCACCCGCTCACTGGCGGGGATCACCCTGATTTCGCGGGCGATGGGCTTCGATCGCGACGCCGAAACCCTCTACTCCAGCGACGCCTGCAGCGCCACGTATCACGCCCAACACAACTGCAAGCCCGTCGCCCTTGCCGTTGAGGTCTGCCCGCCGCGCCGAACCGTGTCGATCGCCGTGTCTGGCCACGACGACAGCGACACCTATGCCCTGTTTCTGGAGGCGGATACACGCCTGTTTGGAGCCTGCTGAGCGGGGGCTCTTAGAGGCTTCAGGCCGCCTTGAACTGCTTCAGCTGTGCTTCAAGCCGCTGCTTGAGGCGCCCCTGAACCAACGCACACAGCTCATCCACCAGATCCCCCTCCGCCTGCCAGATCGTGCGAGCCCCATCGCGCTCGCAGCGCACCAACCCAGCCCGTTGCAACTGACCCAGCTGCCGGCTGATGTGCGACTGAGAAAAGCCGGTGGCCTCGATCAGGGTGGCCACATCGATCGGCTCCTGCTTCAGATAGCAGAGCAACTGCAGCCTGGCCGGCTCGCTCAGGATCCGGAAGAACTGGCTGTACTCCTCAAGCAGCTGAGGAGACGGCATGGACCCCGCGGCAGCCATGACAATCACCTATGACGATAGAAGCATTATGCCCACATCACCCCCGATGGATCCACGCCGATTCTGGGACAGCCGCTACGCCGAAGCGGACTGGGCCTATGGCTGCGAGCCCAACGACTTCCTCCGCGATCAGGCACAGCAGCTGCAGGCCGGCGAGGCCCTCTGCCTGGCGGAGGGCCAGGGCCGCAATGCCGTGCATCTTGCAAGCCTCGGCCACCGCGTGACGGCCCAAGATCTCAGCCCGGTGGGCTTGGGCCGGGCCGAAAAGCTGGCGCAGCAGCGCGGCGCAACGATCGACTGCCTCTGCTGCGACCTCAGCGAGCTTCAACTCGAAGCGGAGAGCACCGACCTGGTGGTGGCGATCTGGATGCACCTGCCGCCAGACCTGCGCGCCCGGGTGCACGGCCAGGCGATGCGCGCTCTACGCCCGGGTGGACACCTGATCCTGGAGGCCTACACCCCACGCCAGCTGCGCTTCGGCACCGGTGGACCACCAACCGCGGAGCTGCTGATCGAACCCGATCAAGTGCGGGATGAATGGCAGGGCCTCGACTGGCTGGTGCTGCGGGAACAGGAACGCTGGATCGAAGAGGGGCCCTATCACCGCGGCCAAAGCGCCGTGGTACAGGCGTTTGGCCGCAAACCCCGCCGCGACTGAGCAGATCCACCCATTGCGGCAATGGGGCTATGCGTGTATCGTCATACCAGTGTGTGACCGTTCACTCATGTCTGCAACCACCGCCGCTGCACCCACCATCTCCCTCACCGCGGCGGCCGGCGGCAGCGCCCTGCTGTTCCGCCAGCTGTTTGATGCCGCCACCGGCACCTTCACCTACCTCCTGGCCGACGTGCCCAGCCGCCAGGGCGTGCTGATCGACTCGGTGTTCGAACAGCACAGTCGCGACCTCTCCCTGATCCATGAACTGGGGATCGAGCTGGTGGCCTCGATCGACACCCACGCCCACGCCGACCATGTGACCGGCAGCTGGCTGATGCATGAGGCCACCGGCTGTGCCATTGGCCTTGCCGCCGCCGCCCGCGCCGACAACGTGACCCGGCCCCTCAAGCACGGCGATCGCATTGCCTTCGGCAACCGGTTCGTGGAGGTGCGCAGCACCCCCGGCCACACCGATGGCTGCATCAGCTTCGTGCTCGACAACCACTCCATGGCCTTCACCGGCGATGCGCTGTTGGTGCGCGGCTGCGGCCGCTGCGACTTCCAGCAGGGCAACGCCCACACCCTCTGGCGCTCGATCACCGAGCAGATCTTCTCCCTGCCGGATGCCTGCCTGCTCTACCCCGGACACGACTACACCGGCCGCACCGTGTCGTCGGTGGCAGAGGAAAAAGCCTTCAACGCCCGCCTCGGCGGCACCGCCACCGAGCGCGACTTCGTGGGCCACATGGAAAACATGAAGCTCCCTCACCCCCACAAGATCGCCGAGGCTCTGCCCGGAAACATGCGTTCCGGCAAACCACGGCAGGCGGAAGCCCGCAGCGCCTGGGCCCCCGTGCAACGCAGCTATGCCGGACTGCCCGAGCTCTCACCCGCCTGGGTAGCCGCCCACCTGCCGGAGCTCACGATCCTGGATGTTCGCGCGCCGGAGGAGCTGCAGGGGCCTGATGGCTACATCAGCGGCAGCCTCAACATCCCCTTACCGGAACTGGAGCAGCGCCGCCAGGAGATCCCGAGCGGAAAGCCGGTGGTGGTGGTCTGCCACTCCGGCAGCCGTTCGGCCCTAGCCACGCAGCAACTACTCAAGGAGGGCATCGCCGACATCGCCAATCTGCGCGGCGGCTTGAGCCGTTGGAGCGATGAGGGCTACCCCCTGGCCGGCGCCGTTGCGCTCTGAGCACCGTCCTGTTTCTTCACCTCACTCTCGTTGCAATCCGATGACCACCAGCATTTCCGCCCAAGACCTCGCCGATCAACTGGCCAGCAAGCGCATCACGGTGATTGATGTGCGTGAACCAATGGAATACGCCAGCGGCCACATTGCCGGCAGCATGAACGTGCCCCTGAGCCGCCTACATCAGGCCGACCTCCCCCAGGGCCCCCTCGTGCTGGTGTGCCAGAGCGGCAACCGCAGCACCCAAGGCCTCAACCGCCTGCTCGATCGCGGCCAGCCCCATCCTGTGGTGGATCTGGCCGGCGGCCTGCCGAATTGGCAACAAGCCGGCTACCCGGTGCGCAAGCTCAAGAACGCGCCCCTGCCGCTGATGCGTCAGGTGCAGATCGCCGCAGGATCGCTGATCCTGCTGGGGCTGATCCTGAGCAACGTGGTGGCACCCGGCTGGATCGCCCTCACCTGGTTTGTGGGCGCTGGCCTCACCTTCGCTGGAGTGAGCGGCTTCTGCGGCATGGCACGGCTGCTGGCGGTGATGCCCTGGAACAAGGTGTCGATCTGATGGCCCTGAGCGCACTGCTCCTACTGGGCCTCGGCGGAGGCCTGATCGGCTTTCTGCTCTCGGTGCTCGGGGCTGGCGGATCGATCCTGCTGCTGCCCCTACTGGTGAGCGGCGCAGCGTTACCCACCCGAGAAGCCGTTCCCCTCTCCTTACTAGTGGTGATGCTGCTGGCCCTGGCCAACCTGGGGCCCTATGTGCGCCGCGGCCAGTTCGCCCTTCGCCCCGCCCTGATCCTGGGGGTGCCCGCCTTGGCCGGCAGCTGGCTGGGGGGCAGCTGGGTGAAGGCCGGCCTGATTCCGGAATCCGTGCAGCTGGGGGTGTTCACCGCCGCGGCCCTGGTGGCCTCGTGGCTACTCACCCGCAACTCCTCCCAAGCCGCAACCGTGAAAGCCAGGCCGGCACTCCTGGCCATTCAAGGGGTGCTCGTGGGCCTGCTCACCGGCATCGCGGGCGTGGGCGGTGGCTTTGCGATCGTGCCGGCCCTGGTGCTGTTGGCGGGATTGCCGATGCAGCTCGCCAGTGGGACCAGCCTGCTGCTGATTGCCGTGAATGCCCTGGTGGCCCTCGGCGCCCTCGGCCACTGGCCGGCCCAGAGCCTGCCGCTGATGCTGCCCCTGCTCGCCGGCGGTGCCCTGGGGGCCGTGGTCGGTCAACGCCTCGCGCCCCATCTCAGCGATCGCCGCCTGCGCCAAGGGTTCTCGATCCTGCTGATCGGCTCAGCCCTGATGAGCGGCCTGGAGGCCTGGAAGCGCCAGCCAGCCGCCGAGCGCGAGGAACAGGCCCATCAAACGGTGCCGCAACGTTCGGCTGCACGCCGCGACCCCCTCCTCTGATCCAAAACCATGAGCCAACGCACCTTCCGCTTCCGGCTGCGCAGCAGCCATCGCCCGCCCGAGCGCAGCACCACCGATCTCGTGGTGGAGTTCCTGAGCGACTCGGGCCTCTGGGAGCCGCAGCAGCTCAGCCTCTCCATGCCGGGCTTTCGGATCTATCTGATCTCGCTGCTGCTCTGCCAGCACTTCTATTTGGTGGCCAACGCTCGTGAAAAAGGAATCGCCCTGCAGCAGGTGCAGGCTGATTTCAAGGTGACGACCAGCACTGACTGGATCATCGACCACGTGGACGGTGATTTCCGCATCCGGCTCGACCACGACGCCAGCGCCAACGAAGAGGCGATCGCCTACATGCAAGAGCGCATGAAGCTGTGCCCGATCTCGAAAAACCTGCCGGACTCGGTTGGTAAAACCATCAACGTCACAACCATGGCTTAGGCCATGGAGAATCGAGCTGATCCGCTGCTGATCAGCCCATGTCTGAGCCCACCACGCAGCCCATCGAGCATTGCCCGCGCTTCCCTGAGCATTGTTCCCTGGAGTGCATGGAGCGGATGCGAGCCGAGTTCGGCAGCTACACGCTGAATGAGCCCCCCTTTGAAGAGTGGTGCCCAATGGCGAAGGCTTTGCGGCTGCAGGAGGAAGAGCGGCGGCGCTTTGAGGCCGAGCAGCTCAAGGCCCTGCACCACCGCGAATTCCCCGAGGATCCAGCGGATTAAGCCTCCGCTTGGCCCTCCGCCTCAGGCCGCCGCCAGCGGGGCTGATTCCACCAGAGCCGGAGCCAAGCGCAGGCAGCTGTCGCCGGCGGGAACCTCGATCAACTTGGCCTGGCGGATTTTGGAGATCATCCGGGTGGTGGTGACCCGGGTGGCACCGATCAGCTCACCGATGCGCTCGTGGGTGAGGCGGAACGGCAGATCACACCAGTCGCCGCAGCGGCGCCCCATGCGGCGCACCAACAGGCTGAGCAGAGCATGCAGGCGCTGCTCGGCGTTGCCGAGGTGGCGGATGCGCAGCAGCTGCAGCGTCCACTCATTCACAGGGTCGAAGCCAGCCTCGCCGGCAGGCACCGCTTCGGTGCTGAACAGCAGCGGCGTGAGGGCCTCCACGCATACCCCCTCACTGCAGAGCCGATCGGTGCGCAGTTGATCACCGGGCTGGAGGAAAGCCAGGGTCATGCCCTCCGTTTCCTCACAGGGGCAATACACACGGGCCATCCCTTCCAGCACTTCAATGCAGCTGCGCTCAGGGCGCAGGGCGGGATCGAGCAGCACGGTCTGTCCCACCGGCATGCGCACGGCGTTCACAGGGGACTCGGGGAGGAAACGAAAGCTCATGGACCCAGCCAAAGCAGGGGCTAATTGCGAATGCGTCGCAATGTAGAGAAGCGCGGCGCTTTTTGCAAGCGATTCTCAATAACAACTGGCAACTGCGAAGGGGCGGCTCTCTGCGGGCACGAAAAAGCCGCCTCGAGCAGGGGCCCGGGCGGCGAGTGGCGTGTTGCGCGGGGGCAAGCCCGCCAACAGCACGATGGATTACTTCCAGCCGTTGCGCGCCATCAGCTGCACGGCGGCCTTGTTCTTGGCGCCCATCTGCTCCGCCGACACACGGTCGGCCTTGAACGTGCCGAAGCGCTTGAGAATCGGGTTGTTGCCGTAGCCCTTCAGCGGATATTCGTTGTTGGCCTCGGCGTAGCCGCGGCCGCCGGTGGGAGAAGCCAGGAACTCAATCAGCTTCAGAGCCGCCTGGGGGTTTTTGGAGGTTTTCACCACCCCAGCCCCTGAGATGTTCACATGCGCCGGGTTGGTGAACACCACCTTCACCTTGCCCGCCATCGTCTTGTCGGCAGCGCCGTTGTCACCCGAGAGCATCCGAGCCAGGTAATAGGTGTTCACCAGGCCCACACCGCACTCGCCGTTAGCCACAGCGCGGATCAAGGGTGTATCGGAGGTGAAGTAGGGCTTGGTGACATTGGCGGTCATCCCCTTCACCCACTGCGCCGTGGCGGCATCGCCCCGCAGGATCATCTGATCCGCCACAAGCGACTGGTTGTACACGCTCTTGCTGTCGCGCAGGCAGAGCTTGCCCTTCAGGGCCGGATTGGCGAGGTCGGCGTAGGTGCGGATGCTGGCTGGGTTCACCAGCTTGGGGTTCACCACCGGCACCCGCACCCGGCGAGTCAGGCCATACCAACGGCCCTTGCTGTCGCGCAGATTCAGCGGCACATCCCGCATCAGCATGGCGGAGGGGCTGGGACGGAACAGGCCCATGTCGGAAGCCTTATCGAGCCGGGCTGCATCCACGAGCACCAGCACATCGGCCGGGCTGTTCTTGCCTTCAGTGCGAACACGTTCAATCAACGCATCGTCTTTGCCCTCCAGCAACTTCACTTTGATGCCGGTGCGGGCAGTGAACTGGCGGTAGAGCTCTTTATCGGTGTTGTAGTGACGCCCGGAGTACACGCCGATCTCCTGGCTCTGGGCCTG
>NZ_JBIPMN010000289.1:0-2805 GCF_044369115.1 Vulcanococcus sp.
TCACGATCACCGGCAGGGTCAACGCTGTGGTGGTCGCTGGGTCGAGCGCACCAGCCTGAAACGTGGCCTGAAACCACCACGTGCGCCCATCGGCGCAGCGCCGATCCACACAGAAGCGGGACAACCCCGCTCGCGTAAGGCGAGTTGCAATGCATCGCCGCTGCAGCCCGTAGAACGCTGCACCAGGGTCTCCAGACCTGAGGTTTCGATGCTGCAAACGTGCATGGGCTGCAGGTGGCAATGGACGCTGGCACGGATGGCGCGCCGGGATCGGAATGGACAATCCGTAGTGGTTGCCACGCAACGACAGCGCTGAATCCGATAACTTCACAAATATTAACTCCCACTCCGTACCTGTGGCCGGCAATGACCTCCTCTGCGGATCTTGCTTCCCTCTACCAGCTTCTGGCGACGCGGGACACACCGACCCTGCCCTCAGGGGAACGCCGCGCCATTTTGGGCTGCGGCTACGTGGGTGAGGCGGTGGCCCAGGCTTGGAAGCAGCAGGGCCATGAACTCTGGGGCACCACCACTCGGCCAGAACGGCTAACGGAGCTCGCCAATCTGGTGGACAATCCGCTGATCTTTGATTCAACAGATTCCCGCAGCGACCTGAGTTTCACCCAGGATCTGGACGGCATTTTGGTTTCTTTTGCCCCCTCAAAGACCAGCAATGTGGACTTGCATCATTACCAGCAAACGTACCTCCAGGGCGTTGAACTACTGCTGCAAGCCCTACAGCAACGACCCGTCAGCACCCCTCTCCAGCTGGTGTACCTCAGCAGCTGCGGCGTGTACGGCAACCGGCAGGGCGCCGTCACCGGCGAGGACGACCCCACTGATACCGACCATCCCATCAATGCGGTTTTGGTGCGTGCTGAAGAGATGATCAGCTCACTGCGCTCTGAGCACGTGAATGTCTGCATCTTGCGCCTTGGAGGCATCTATGGGCCAGGCCGCGACATCCCAGCCACGCTCTTGGGTGCTGCTGGCGGCCTCATCCAACGCAACGGCCTCAATGTGCCGTGTTGGATTCACCGTGACGACATTATAAGTGGTGTGGATTTCGCATTCGCGCGAAGCCTCAATGACACGTTCAATCTCGTCAATGACACCCAATTCAACGGCCAAGAGCTCACCGACCGGCTCTGCGAGCAGGCTGGGCTGCCGTTTGCGAGGTGGCTCACCATCGACACAGCCGATCGCGTTCTGAACGCTCGGGTGAGCAATGCCAAATTGAAGCGCTTGGGTTTCCGCTGGTCTCACCGTTGTTTGGTGGGGTGATAAAGGCGCTCACGCCAACCCACTAGATGGTGATCGGCATCAAAGCCGATCAGACAATGCACAAAGGTTTCCGGTTCCACCAGGCAACCAACATGCAGTTCAAAAGAACCAACGGGTAGCTGATCCGGCAGGCTGCAGACCAGTTGATCCTCAAACACCCCGCTGACCCCATGCTGGAGGAATGTGTCTGCCGTGAATCCAGGACAAGGCCGACCTGGGGCCGTCTGCTCAGAATGGACACCGGGGTTCAAGGTTGATTCCATCCCCGGCCAGCCGGCCGGCACCGCCAGCAACGCCTCCAGCGACGTAAAGCCAGGTCGGCTGGGTTCAGGTTCGGATCGTTCGCAGCGAAACGAGGTAGCCGCGATTGATTCCAGCCGCAAATGCCCGTCAGCCCAAGGCTGGTAAAGAACCACCAACATCGATCGGCTGCGCCCGTGGAAGAAATTCACTTCGTGGCCAGCTTTGGCGAGATCGGCGTCCATCCGCAGGCTCGATTGACCAGCGGTTTGAAGAAAATGCCAGCAGTTGTAGCCCAGGCTGTAGGTGTGCCGGTGGAGGGGAAAGCGCCGTTCCCCACCCGGGGCATAGCGCAATCCAGTTCCATGCCACTCGCCACTGTGGGCATCGGCAAATCGGATGGCATACAACGAGGGGGTCGCGTTGGTGATTCCCCGCTCCAGATTCACGCCATGGCTGTCTCGTTCATACCAGGTGGTGGTCCCCAGCCAGTCGCCATCGAAGCTGTCCCGCATCCACTCCCAGGCCTGATCCACCGCGCTGTCAAGCGCGGCGAAGGGCTGGCTGTCGGGGGCTTGCATTGGCAGCATCGCGGGGTTTTGGCAACCTCGGCGGGGAGCTACCGATCAGTCTGCCCCGGCCCGGTTGTTAAGCCATGGGAACCTCCTGAGTGATCAATGCGATGCAGCGCCAAGGTCGAACGCCTTTGAACCACGACGGGCGTAAGCGGGTCCGAGCCGGCGGCCAGGCCAGACAGGGCATGTCTCAGGGCCTCAAAGCTCAGATCCGAAAACCGTTCGCCTTGATGGAGCGCTAACCCTTCCAGGCCAACGACGACGGCGTAGCGAACGATCCACTCGCCGTCCCCACAGGCCGCTAGCAAGGCTTGCAAGCACTTCTCGGCCATGCCCGAGGCCTGGTCGTCAGGCAGGGATCTCAGATCAAGGCGTCCAAGGCCCGACGCCGCGGCGCGCCGAACGGAAGGCCCAATATCCGTCGCCAAGGCCCGCTCAAGCACCTCAAGACCACGGGGGTCAGCAATTCCGGCGAGGGCACGAACCGCCCATGCCCGAGCGCCGTAGTTGTTGGTTCCCAGCGAAGCCAGAATCGGCTCAACAGCAGGCTCTCCAATGGCAATCAGACCATCAACCGCTGCCACTGCCGCACCTGGATTGTTAAAACCAAGGATTTCCAACAAACAGGCTGTTGCCAAGGGATGCTTTGCTTCAGCCAAGTGCTCAACGGCGCTTAAAAGAGCATCCGCAGAATCAGCCGATTGCA
>NZ_JBIPMN010000242.1:0-2797 GCF_044369115.1 Vulcanococcus sp.
TGCTGGATCTGGATTTCTTGCCCGACATTTGAATCCTCAGAACTTCACACACCATAAGCTCAGGCTCGTGAAGAAGTCGTGACGATCGTTTTGGCTTTCCAACTAGGTTGAAAAAGTGGCAACTTTGGATGCATGATGCACCCCTCTCTCCTGTGCTATCAGCTAAAAGCTGTAATGGGTTCTGGTTTGTTTGGGTGATCTCA
The DNA here is from genome assembly GCF_044369115.1 of Vulcanococcus sp. Lineage (GTDB taxonomy): Bacteria > Cyanobacteriota > Cyanobacteriia > PCC-6307 > Cyanobiaceae > Vulcanococcus. Next base: position 204 of record NZ_JBIPMN010000242.1, read on the forward strand.
AGGGGGGCGACAGGCCGAGGCCTTTGTGTATTTCAGTTGTAGAGGGAGCTGCCGGTTGAAGTTGGACAGAATGAGGCGCAGATCGCTACCAAATTGACCGACTATCTGGGCGTCAGTTGGCCTGCTCCGCCGTGGGATGGTGATCTGCCTGATGACGCCGCACTGAGCCGTCAGCCGGTCTGGCCCGCTTCTGCTTGCGAGGAGTCGGGCGCTGGAGTCCTTCCTCCCGCCAGAGCCGGTGCACCCGCTTGTGGTTCACCAGCCAGCCTTCCCGCCGCAGTAGGCGGTGCGCCATACGCCGGCCCCAGCGAATGTGCTCGGCAGCGATCTCACGGAGACGACGGCGCAGCTTCCCCTCCTCGATCGAGGCGACCTTGGCAGGATGGCGTTGGGTGCTGCGGTGCTGGCCAACCACTCTGCAGACCTTCCGCTCGGATGCCCGCTACGGTCACCGACGAGGTCAGGTATGGGACGACGTCAAAACCCTGGACACGATCTCAAGAACACCCGCTTCAACCTGACTGGCAAGACCGAGCGGGAGTTTGAGCTGGCGTTTATGTCGTCGGTCTCCGCCAACAGGGACCGGATCAACTGCGCGATACACAGCCAGGTCGACAGGGACACGATCGGCCGCTGCTCGGGCTTTGTTGGTGAAAAGTCAATCGGGGCGACAGGATTCGAACCTGCGACCTAGTGCTCCCAAAGCACCCGCGCTACCAAGCTGCGCCACGCCCCGTTTGTGTGGAGCTTACCGGTCGCTCCTGCTGGGTGGCAGGGCGCTCTGGCCTTTTGCGAAGGGCCCGGTAAAACGCCTGCGACTGGATGTGGGGGTTGCTTGAGAGCTCGGCGGTGGCTGCTTGGTCTGCTCGCCTTGTGTACCGCCATGGGTTTGGCGGCGCAGGCCGAGCCACAGTTGGATCCCGTTGTTGATCAGGGGTTGCCCCCGAGGCCGGCGCTCATTCCCGCCGAAACACCGGTGGCGGACGTGGTGCTGGCCAGCGCAACGCCAGCCCAGCTCTCGCAAGAGGCCGCCTGGCCCCTGCGATCCGGCGAACCTCTGCGCCTGGTGTATCCCCTCGCTATCCAGGCTGAAGAGGTCGATCCCTACGGCTGGCGTTACTCCGAAAGTCGCCAGGCCTGGCGCATGCACGCCGGGCAAGACCTGGTAGCCCCTGAAGGCACTCCGGTGCTGGCGATGCTCCCTGGCCATGTGGTGCTGGTGGAAGATCTCGATGGCTATGGGCTCACCGTGGTGCTCGATCACGGCCGCGGTTGGCAGACCCTCTACGCCCACCTGTTGTCGGCCTCGGTGCAGCCGGGCGACTTTCTGCCCGCCGCCACTCCTCTGGGTGCGGTGGGTCAGAGCGGCCGCGCCAGCGGGCCGCATCTGCACGTGGAGCTGCGCCGCCGCGATGGCGATCGGATGGTGGCGCTGGATCCCACGCCCTTGATCGATCAGGCCACACGCCTGCTGCCCCAGGCTCCACCGCCGCTGCAGCAGGCTCAGGGGACCCCGTTCCCCTCGCCTTGATCCGGATCGAGCGCACCGGCCTGCAGTTGCGCCATGGTGTGGCCTGGCTCCAGCAGCAAGGCCTCCACACCCCGCAGTTGCGCCAGGTCTTGGGCCAGGGCCTGGCCTGGGAGCAGCCCCTGGTCACGGTGTACGGCAAGCAGCACCGCACGCCGCGCCTCACCTGCTGGGTGGCGGATCCCGGCTGCTCCTATCGCTACAGCGGCCTGCAGCAAGCGATCCATCCCTGGACGGCCGAGCTTGAGACCCTGCGCCAGCTGTTGCTGGATCAGCTCGGCCTGCGCTTCAACAGCCTGCTGCTCAATCGCTACCGCGACGGGGCGGATCGCATGGGTTGGCATGCCGATGACGAGCCTGAGCTCGACGATCAGACTCCGATTGTCTCCCTCAGCCTCGGCGCGGCTCGCGATCTGCGCTTCCGGCCGCGCCGCGGCGGCGAAGCACCCTTCGCCATCAACCTGGCGGATGGCGACCTGTTGGTGATGGATCCGCCCAGCCAGCGCCATTGGCAGCACGCGCTGCCGCCGCGGGCGCGGGTCAGGCAGGAGCGGATCAACCTCACCTTTCGCGTGATTCGGCCGGCCTGAATCAGGCGAGCACGGCGATGCAATCGATCTCCACTCGGGCGTCCTTCGGCAGTGCCGCCACCTCCACGCAGGCCCGCGCTGGCGACACACCGGCTCCGAACACCTCGGCATAGAGGGCATTCACCTTGGCGAAATCGCCGAGGTCGGCCAGAAACACCGTGGTGCGAACCACCTGTTGGGGGGTGCAACCCGCTTCGCTCAGTACCGCTTTGAGGTTGCTCAGCACCTGGCGGGTTTCGGCCTCCACATCGCCGCAGCCCACCATCGCGCCCGTGGCCGGATCGAGGGCGATCTGGCCGCTGCAATAGAGCACCCCGCCGGCCTTCACAGCCTGGTTGTACGGACCCACGGGCGCCGGAGCAGCGCTCGTTGTCACAGCTTCGATCGTGGGACTGGTCATGCTGGAGGGAAGATGGGCGCTGAGCCTATGGCCAGAGCGCCTGATGCGAATCGAGCTGTCCAACCCTGAGTTGCCG
>NZ_JBIPMN010000090.1:0-10403 GCF_044369115.1 Vulcanococcus sp.
CGGGGAACCTGCCCCAACGGAAACCGCGCCGATTGCGAAGGCAGCACCTGCCAACGGCCCCAGTTCCACGCAGGAGAAGGTGGCGCTGTTCCGGCACCTGTTCCGCGGTCGCGACGACGTCTACGCCCTGCGCTGGCAGAGCAACAGCAACGGGCGCTCGGGCTATGCACCGGCCTGCGCTAATGCGTGGCGCCCAGGCATCTGCGAGAAGCCACGGATCTCCTGCCGCGACTGCAACCACCGCGAGCTGCTGCCGCTCAGCGATGCAGCAATCTACGGCCACCTGGCCGGAGACCACACCATCGGCCTCTACCCCCTGCTGGAGAACGACACCTGTCATCTGGTGGCGGTGGATTTCGATGAGCAGGACTGGCGCGAGGACGCCCGAGCCTTTCTGCGCTCCTGCCGGGAGCTGGCGGTGCCAGCAGCACTGGAGATCTCCCGTTCCGGGGCCGGTGCTCACGTGTGGGTGTTCTTTGAGGAGGCCGTATCGGCGCGGGAGGCCCGCCAGCTGGGGGCGGCCCTGATCAGCCACACCTGCAACGCCACGCGTCAGCTGCAGTTGAGCTCCTACGACCGGCTGTTCCCCAACCAGGACATCCTGCCGAAAGGCGGCTTCGGCAACCTGATCGCCCTGCCGCTGCAGAAGCAACCCCGGCAGCGGGCCTGCAGCGTGTTCGTGGATGACGACCTGCAGCCCTATCCCGATCAGTGGGGCTATCTGGCAGCCCTGCGGAGGCTATCGGTGGCCGGGCTGCAGACCTTGATCCAGAGCGCCACCGGCGGTGGCCATCCGCTCGATCTGGCGTTCATCGATGAGGAGGACCTGGCGACTCCATGGAAGTCAGCGGTGCCGCTATCGCGGCTCAGAGGACCGCTGCCCACTGTCCTCACGCTCACCCTCACGCTCACCCTGGCTGATCGCCTCTATGTGGGGCGCTCGAGCCTGCCGCAGCCACTGCTCAATCGCCTGATCCGCCTTGCCGCCTTCGCCAACCCGGCCTTTTACAAAGCCCAGGCGATGCGCCTGTCGGTGTGGGACAAGCCGCGGGTGATCGGCTGCGCCGAAAACTTTCCCCAGCACATCGCCCTGCCACGGGGCTGCCTGGAACCAGTGCAGACCCTGCTGCAGGAGCAGGGGATCAGCTGGGAGCTGGTGGATGAGCGCCAGAACGGAACACCGCTGGAGCTGGTGTTCAAGGGCGAACTTCGGGGTGACCAGGAGGCCGCCGTGGATGCGATGCTGCGCCATGACATCGGCGTGCTGCAGGCACCGACGGCCTTCGGGAAAACGGTTGTGGCAGCAGCGCTCCTGGCTCGGCGGGGCGTGAACACCCTGGTGCTGGTGCATCGGGCGGAGCTGCTGCGCCAATGGCAGGAGCGGCTCCACACCTTTCTGGATGTCGCTCCTGAGGCGATCGGTTGCATCGGTGGAGGCAAAGCCAAGCCCACCGGCCAACTCGACATCGCCGTGATGCAGTCGCTGGTGCGCAAGGGCGAGGTGAATCCCTTGGTGCAGACCTACGGGCAGGTGATTGTCGACGAATGCCACCACATCGCGGCGGCGTCCTTTGAGGCCATCCTGCGCCAGGTGAAGGCGCGCTACGTGCTGGGACTGTCCGCCACCCTGGTGCGCCGCGACGGTCTGCAGCCGATCCTGTTCATGCAGTGCGGCCCCATTCGCCACACCGCCCAGCGGCCTGCAGGAGCGCCCCAGATCCTGGAGCTGGTGAGCCGCACCCATCAACTCCAGAGGCTGCCAACCGATCTGCCGATCCAGGAGCTGATGCGGCGATTGGCGGAGGACCCACGCCGCACCGAGCGGATCGTGGAGGAGGCTCTTGCCTGCTGGGGTGACGGCCGCAGGTTGTTGCTCCTGAGCGAGCGCACCGATCACATCACGACGATCGCCCACGCGCTGGCCGAGCAGGTGTCAAACCTGTTTCTGCTGCATGGCCGCCTGAGCGCGCGCCAGCGCAGCGCCACCCTTGCCGCGCTGGAAGCGTTACCTCCTGAGACGCCCCGCATCGTGCTGGCCACCGGCCGCCTGCATAGACAACAGAGCGTCAAGACAAGCGTGCGCATCATCGATTGGCTTGATCTCGGCCATCCGATCACGCAACGGATGTGGGAGCGCCGGCTGCGGGGCTATCGGGCGATGGGCTATGCGCTGCTTGCAGATGAGCTATCGATGGCAAGCACCTGATCGAAAGCCTCTCACAGACCTTCTCACATCCAAGCCTGAGGGCTTATGAGACTCGCACCAGTGCAAGCAGTTCGGCTGAACAATCGAGAAGCTTCCCAAGCTGAACGTCGCCGGTTCGAGCCCGGTCACCCGCTTGCCAACAGCAAATTCAGCCCGCAACCTCGCGAACCAGATCCTTTCGAACCGAAAGGGTGGAACAACAGGAATCAGTTGCGTGGCTTAATCAGTTGCAGCACCTGCGGGCCCACACTGCCGGCCCTGCGCTCGCAATCAAGCGACTGCAAGATCAATCGCGCCGCGGTTTCGATTTCCCCCGAGGCAGCGGCGAGCTCAGCCGCCTCAGCGTGGCTAAAAGCCTCTTTCAACAGGTCTTCGCGGCGAGCGGCAGGTGCCGGAGCCTGACGTGTCGCTTGCATGCGTCGACTTTGGCGTGTATCGATGTTAAAGGGCGTGGTGCAAATCCAAGCAGCACGCCCATGCCGATCACGGAATCACAACAGTGATGGAGCGCAGAGTTGATGGCCTGAACGATCAGGTGCCGGGCTCTTCGCGGTTGCCACCCAGTGCATCGATCTGATCGCGGAGCTGGTTGACCCGTTGCTGATCGCCGCGGGTGATCGCTACTGCCAAGGCGAACTCCAGCTTTTCAAGCTGGTGGCCGCCTTCGGCATAACCGCGGTTCTGGCAAGCGGGAGAGCCTGAAGCCTTGCCGGTGGCTGGAGCGGTGCGATGGCTGTTGGAGAAGGCCATGGTTCGCTTTCTTTCCATTGTGGCACCGCTGCCAAGGCACTGCTCAGGCCGCCTGCGCGTCCTCGTGCTGCTGGGGTTCCGACCAAGGAACTCCGTGTTGCTCGGCGCTGGGTTCCTCCTCCAGCAAACTGCGGCAATCAGCCAACAGGCTCGCAACCCGATCCAGGCGCAGCAGATCATCGGGATCCGGCTCAGGCTCAGCCGCAACCCGATTCAGCTGGAGCTCCAGTGCCGCCAGACGCTGCTCCAGCTTCACCAGACGCTGGGAGAGCGCCGAGACGGTTTGCGCCAGATCTTCCGTGGATCGTGTGATCCGGAATGACACCGATTCAGCCGCCATACTGCGCAGTCCAGGGGCCCCGATAACAACACACCAGCCCTCGACCAGCCAGCAGACTTGGCCTGTTCCCGCGGCTGGCTGCCATGAGCTCACCCCTGCAGCTGCTCGCCTATCTGGCGGCCGGACTGGGTGGAGGAGTTTTGGCCCTGCGCACGGGCATCCCCGCAGCGCCCTTGGCAGGCGCCCTGCTGGGGGCTGGCCTGCTCAGCCTCAGCGGCCGGTTGGAAGCCGCCAGCTGGCCCGCCGGTACCCGCACCGCCCTAGAAATCGGCATTGGCACGGTGATCGGCACCAGCCTCACCGCCACAGCCCTGACTGAACTGAGGCAGTTATGGAAGCCAGCCATCGTGATCACGCTCACCCTGGTGGTGGCCGGATTGCTGGTGGGCTTCTGCTGCAGCCGGCTCTTGGGTCTGGATCCGCTGGTGGCGCTGCTGGGAGCAGCCCCAGGCGGCATCAGCGGCATGAGCCTGGCGGGCGATGAGTTCGGCGTGGGTGCCCCGGTGGCGGTGCTCCATGCCGTGCGCCTGATCACCGTGCTGCTGGTGCTACCGGTGGCAATGCGGCTGCTACTGGCCAGTGGCATGACGCCGCCACCCTCGGGCTGAAGCGGCCCGGCCCTGGATCGGTTCGCAGGAGCCCGATACCTTGGGCCCACCACCCGTCATGTTCATGCTGCGCACAACGCTCGACAGGGTTCTGCCGGCCCTAGCCCTCGCCACGGCAATCGTCAGCGCCCTGCCAGTGGCCAGGGCCGCTGAAAACCCTTCAGGCCCCGCCGGGAAAGGAGCGCAGGTGTACTGCTTCATGCGCAACTCGGGCAACAACCATGAGGTGAGCTGGTTGGCCGCCTACGCACTGATCAAGCGCCAGAGCGCCAGTCTGTTCAAGACCTCGCCCGAGCACGCCGCGGTGATGATCACAGAAGCTGTGGTTCAGAACCCGGGCTCCTTCCCCGACTGCGGCAAATACCTCGGTGATCTCTATGCCAGCGCAGCTCAGGAGCAGCAACAACAGCGCGAAGCCGCCACAGGCAGCAGCAGCAGCTCCGAGGGCGGCACAACCCGGAGCGAGCGCTACGCCTACTAAACGAACCGCCCTGGCTTCCGCCACAGCCCTGGCACTGGTGCTGCTCGGGGGGTGCGTGAGCGCCCCGAGCGATCCCACCACCACCCTGCCCGGCCTAGGAGATTGCCTGCGGCAGGTGGAGATCAAACGCCTGAAGAAAGCGCTCAACCGCTGCGATGGCGTGGTGGAAGCCCACCCCCAACAACCGCAGCCCCGCAACGAACGGGCCCTCTTGCACAGCCTGGCCGGCGATAACCAAGCCGCCTGTCGCGACAGCCTGGCGGCCGAACAGCTGCTGAAGCAATTGCCCAAAACAGCGTCGCCCGATCCGTTGCTGGTGGAGGAAATTCAGCTGAGGGCCAAGAGCTGCCGCAGTCTCACAACCGCTCCAGCAGCTGGCGCACCATCCCCGGCAAGCTCCGCCGGCTGAGCAGCTGCTCGATCCGAGCCGCTTTGCTGGCGATCAGATCATCCACCAACTGGTCGGCCACGCCCAACTGCAACCAGTGGCACTGCAGGCTGCCATGCATACCGATGCGGTGGCAGCGATCTTCCGCCTGTTCCGCATCCCCAGGCGTCCAGGGACGCTCCAGCAACACCACATGGCGGGCGCGGTGCAGGGTGAATCCAAGGCCGCCCACCCCGAAACTGGCGATCAGCAGGCGGGCTTCACCCGCTTGAAAGCGATCCACGATCGACTGCCGTTCAGCCGGCGGCTGACGACCCGAGAGCAAGACACCGCCAAGTCGGTTGTGCAAGAGCTCGGCAGCGGCCACAAACGCGCTGAACAGCACCACCGCTTCGCCTTGATCCAGCAGGCGCTGCACCAGGGCTGTGGCCGCCGGCAACTTGTATTCAGCGCTGATCTGCCGCAGGGCCGTAAACACCGCCAACACTTCGGCATCGCGCCGCACCAGCCCCGCCTCGGCCCGGCGGCGGTAGTCATCGATCTTGAGCTGAAGGCGGTGCTGAAAACCGCGCCCTTCCGCCTCGCTGAGCTCCACCGGCACCAACAGCCGCTGCTTAGGAGGCAGATCGAGGCAATCCTGCTTGCGGCGATGCAGCACCAGCGGCCGGGTGAGGCGCTGCAGCTCCGCGAGATGGGTGGCACCCATGGCCTGCCACTGGCGCTTGCCGCCTCGCTCCAGCCAGTGGCCCTGGCAGTAGCGCTCCTCAAAGGCCCGTTGATCAGCCGCCAGGGGATGACCAATGGCAGCCAGCAGAGGAAACAGCTGCACCGGCCGGCCGTTCTTCATCGGCGTGCCACTGAGCAACCACACCGCCCGCACACGTGGATGGCGACTGAGACGCAAAAAGGCCTGGGTGCGGCTGGCTTGGAGGTTCTGGGCGTAGTGGGCTTCATCGGCGATCAGCACCGTGCCCGCGGGTGGCAATCCATCGGGCAGGCGCGCCCAACTGAGCAGCTCCAGCTGCAGTTGCAGCGCCGATGCCTCCTGTTGCCAGTGGCGGTGCAACCCAGCCGGCGCCACCACCACGATGCGGCAGTCGGCCGCACGCACCATCGCCCGCGCGGCCGCAAGGGCCGTGAGCGTTTTGCCCAACCCCATGGCATCCGCCAGCACGGCACCCCGCCGCGCCAGCAACCAACGCGCCGCGGCCCGCTGATGGGCAAACAACACCCGGCCATCCGGCAGGGGCTCCTGCAAATCCGCGAGCTGCACAAGGGCGCGATGGGGTGGTAACGGCGGCAAAGGCTGCTCCAACCACGCAAACCATTGCTGCAGGTCAGGGTCGACGGCAAAACGGCTCCCAAGCTGACGGCGCAGCACCGCCGCGGCCTCCAGCGGAAACTGCCAGCAACCGCGCCGCGCCATCCACTGCCCACGCGGCCGCACGGCCCTCAACTGCGCCTGGGTGACGGCATCGAACGGCAGCTGCACCTCAATGCAACCCGAAGACCCCAAACGGATCAGGCAACGGGGCGGCGCTTGTGACGAGGCAGGCAAGGGACGACGCGGCGTTGCGGGGCCGTTGAATCACTGCATCGTCGCGCAGCGGTATTGATTCTAAGGAACCCTTAGCTGGATGCAAGAACCGTGATCAAGCGTCAAAACTGCATCGCTCGACACATTGACATCCCTGCCACCGCAGGCAAACTCTTAGCAACCGAGCCAAGCGGATGCACGCCAGGGATGCGGTTTTCCTTGAAGATCTGTGCCCCAAACTTCGCGTTCGACGCTGGAGACAAAATCTCCACTCCTTTACACACAAAACCTGTATTTATTGCGGAAAACCATCTGAATCAATCGATCACGTTCTGCCGCAGAGCCGTGGCGGGCTAAGCACCACCGAAAACTGCGTACCGGCCTGTCTGGCCTGCAATGGCCGCAAAAGCGATGCCGATGCCTTCGAGTGGTATCGCCGCCAGCGCTTCTACGACCCCCGCCGCGCCATGGCGATTCGCGCCTGGACCGACGGCGACTTGCGCCTGGCCATGCGGCTGCTGCAGTGGGCGAGCCCGGGTCCTTCAGGCCTGGAACTGCAGGCGGCCTAAACCAACCAGAACCCACCCGCCCGGCCGCTCACCAGATCCGGCAAGCCGCCACACCGTTGTGGCGCTCACAGATCTCCGCCTGAGCGCGTGGCTGCTCCGGTGCCAGCAGGGCTGCGCCCAGCACCAGACCCAACACTGCGGGTAGCAGCAGGCCACTGACGCGGACCCGGGTGCGCGCCGGAACGCACAACGAAGGGCGCTGAAGACCATGGGCCGCAGGCAGCGCATGGGCCACCGGCAGGGGAGTAGAGAAACAGGAAGCGGTCATCGCCGAATCCAAGCAGTGATACAGGTGTACTCATGACCTCCCGCGCTGTCAACCCGGGGGCCAGGGTGCTCGTGGTGGGCGGGGGCTACAGCGGCGAGCGCTTCGCCCGCGCGGCAGCCGCACGCGGCGCCCAGGTGTGGCTCACGCATCGCCGCAGCAAGCCTGAGCAGCCAACCAGTCCGGGTGCTGCAGCACTCCACTGGCTGCACTTCGACGCCGAAGCCCAGGCGATCCCGCCCCTACCCGAGCAGCTCAGCCATGTGCTGATCACCCTGCCGCCCGATGCCACGGGCTCGGACGCTGCGCTGCAGCACCTGCTGGCGCCGCTGTGCCACCAGCCCGTGCGCTGGTTGGGCTATCTCTCCACCACCGGTGTCTATGGCGACAGCCAGGGGGCCTGGGTGGATGAGCACTCCCCCACCCAACCCACGCTGCCCCGCAGCCAGGCGCGGCTGCAGTGCGAGCAGCGCTGGCTGAGCAGCCGGTTGCCGGTGCAGAGCTTCCGCCTGCCGGCGATCTATGGCCCAGGGCGCTGTCCGTTTGAGCAGCTGCGCAGCGGCCAGGCGCGGCTGGTGCACAAACCCGGCCAGGTGTTCTGCCGCATCCATGTGGACGACATCGTTGGAGCCCTGCTGCATGCCACCGATCAAGGGGAGGGGCAGAGGCCCGCCGTGATCAACGTGAGCGATGACGCCCCCTGCCCATCCAGCGAAACGCTGGGATACGCCGCGCACCTGCTGGGCTGCAAGCTGCCGGCTATGCAGCGCTTCGAGGCGATCGCCCCGCAGATGAGCCCGATGGCCCTCAGCTTCTGGGCCGACAACCGCCGCGTTCGCAACCACTTGCTCTGCACTGAACTGGGCTACCGGCTGCGCTACCCCAGCTACAGGGAAGGCTTTGTCGCCAGCCTGGCGGAGGAGCAAGCGCGCAGCGCCAAGCAGCCGTGATGGAATCAGGTTTGTTGGTTGGGTTCCGCCGGAGCATCCGGATCGGGAACAAACGGCACGCCCACGTCGTGCAGGAGCCGGTTCCAGTGCAGCTCCACCCAACCGCTCTCCACCCCTTTCACCAGGCCGAAGGCGATCAGCAGCAACAACAACCAGCGCAGCATGTTCCACTCAGCCAGCCCGACGCACGCTAAGCGGGTTCGCCTGGCCGTCTCCCTCGGAGATCCGGCAGGGATCGGCGCCGAGGTCACACTCAAAGCCCTGGCGCAGTGGCCCGCCGATCAGCCTTCGCCGCTGCTGGTGGGCTGCCGCCGCTGGCTGGAGCACACCTACCAAGAGCTGAAATCCTGCAGCGCAGCCCCCCTCGCCGACCCTGCCGCGCTGGAGGTGCTGGATCTCCCCCTGCAGCAGCCACTGGCACCAGGCCGAGCCGGGGCTGCCAGCGGTGACGCCAGCTTTCAGTGGTTGAGCGCCGCTGTGGAGCAGGTGCAGAACGGCATCTGCAGCGCCCTGGTCACCGCACCGATCGCCAAGCACGCCTGGCACGCCGCAGGCCACCACTATCCAGGACAAACCGAACGCCTGGCCGAGCTGTGCGGCCAGGCAGCCGCCTCGATGCTGTTCACAGCGCGCTCACCCCAGAGCGGCTGGCGCCTCAACACGCTGCTGGCCACCACTCACATCCCGCTGGCGGCCGTGCCGCAGCAGCTGAACAGTGCGTGCCTCAGCCAGAAACTGGATGTGCTGCTGGCCTTCTGCCAGCGCTTCCAGCCGCAGCCAAGGCTGGTGGTGGCAGGCCTGAATCCCCATGCCGGTGAGGCGGGGCAGCTGGGGCGCGAGGAGGTGGACTGGCTGATCCCCTGCCTGAACGGATGGCGGCAGCGGCATCCGCAAGTGGAGCTGATCGGACCGCTGCCACCCGATACCTGCTGGCTCAACGCCGGCCTGGCCTGGCGCGGCGAGCAAGCCTCAGCAGCCGACGGCTACCTCGCTCTGTATCACGATCAGGGCCTGATCCCCGTGAAGCTGCTGGCCTTCGATCAGGCCGTAAACACAAGCCTGGGGCTGCCCTTTCTGCGCACCTCACCCGATCACGGCACGGGGTTTGACATTGCCGGGCGGGGCATCGCCAGGGCAGCGAGCATGCGGGCTGCCCTCGATACAGCGCTCGAGCTGGGTTAGCCCGGCTTCACGCGCATCAGCACCTGACCGAATTCCACGGGGGTGCCATTTTCCACGAGGATCTCCACCACCTCGCCACTCACTTCCGACTCCAGCTCGTTCATCAGCTTCATCGCTTCGAGGATGCAGACGGTCTGGCCGACGTTGATGCGGGCGCCGAGCTCCACAAAGGCCGGATCACCTGGCGAAGGAGCGCGGTAGAAGGTGGCCACCATCGGGGCTTTGATTTCCACCAGATCGCTGCGCACGGCAGGAGCGGCGGGCGGTGCCACAGAAGGTGTGGCTGGAGCGGCCACCACCGGCGCAGGCAGGGAAGCAGGCGCAGCCTGCATCACCACCTGGGGCTGGCTGGCCGGCAGATTGCGGCGCAGTTCCAGGCGGAAGTCGTCGCCTTCGAGTTTGAGCTCCTGGATATCGCTCTCGCCGAGCAGAGCGATCAGCTCCCGCAGTTGGTTGTGATCAAGTTGCATGGCGCTCAGTTCTCGCGGCCGAGATAGCTATCGGTGCGGGTATCGATCTTGATCTTTTCGCCGATCGAGAGGAACAGCGGCACCATCACCTGGGCGCCGGTTTCCACAATCGCGGGCTTGGTCCCGCCGGTGGCGGTGTCGCCCTTCACGCCGGGGTCGGTTTCCGTGATTTCCAGCACCACTGAGTTGGGCAGTTCCACCTCCAGCGGCTTGCCGTTCCAATACACAACATTCACTTCCATCCCTTCCTTGAGGTACTTCCGCTGATCGCCGATCTGCTTGGCGGTCAGGCGGGTTTCCTCGTAAGAGGCCATATCCATGAAGACGTAGTCGTCGCCCTCCATGTAGGTGTGCTGCAGCACAGCCTTCTCCAGCTGGGCCTGGGGCACGGTTTCGCCGGCGCGGAAGGTCTTTTCCACCACGTTGCCGCTCTGCACCGCCTTGAGCTTGGTGCGCACGAACGCAGAGCCCTTGCCAGGCTTCACGTGCAGGAATTCAACAACGCGCCAGACCTGACCATCGAGCTCAATCGTTGTGCCGGTACGAAAGTCGTTGCTTGAGATCATTCCGGCAGAACGGGTCAGGCCGGATTGTACGGCTGTGCCAGAGTCCGGGCAGAAACGAGGCTGCAGCATGGATCTCAAGCGCTGGCTCCTG
>NZ_JBIPMN010000243.1:0-2777 GCF_044369115.1 Vulcanococcus sp.
GCCCCAACATCCCGGCCGATGAACCCCGCAACGCCCACGCCCATCTGCAGGCACTGCTGCTCGGCAACCAGGTGATCGTGAACGTGAGCAAGGGCGAACTGGTGATCGGCACCTACCAAGACGTGATCCTGGTGGAGCTCGATGGCCCGCGCCAACGACAGGTGTCGCTGCAGTGGCTGAGCAGCTAAAGATCATCGGGCTGCAGAACCGTATGTTTGGCGATGCGAGCCAGCATGCGCGGACCAAGCTCCTCTCCGTCATGGAAGGCGAAAGCAACATCAGGCCATCCATCTCGCGCCAAGGTGGGATGCGATCCGCTCTGCCAGTTCACGTGCCAGCCCAGAGCGATCAGAGCGCCGAGAACCAGTTTGGCCTTTGCTGAAGGCCAAACGCTGATGCTGCAGTGGGAACAACGATGTTGGTGGTGACTGGAGCCGCTTCAGCATGCTCCAACTGCTCAGCCAGGGCCCTCAATGCCAGAGCTTCGGCCCTTGCCATGGCTTCGGAAGCGGATGCTCCATAAGCAAGCGCACCGGGTAGCTGAATTACTTCCGCCATTCAGCGTCCGTCGTCTTCCTGCTCAACTTCCAGATGAAAATTCATACCTCCAGCCTCCTGTCTCAACCCTAGAAGCATTCCCCCCAATCCACAGCCACGGAGCCCAATCAGCAGGCCGCAACCAACAAGCCATCCCGCGGGCTCGGGCTGGGGATCAGCGCCAGGGTGAGGTCTTGCTCCGGAACCAGCTGCAGCACAACCTGCTGCAGCAAACCAACAGCCATCAACCGGATCTCCAGTTCCGCTAGGGCTTTGCCCAGGCAGACCCGTTCGCCGCCGCCGAAGGGCAACAGCGTGAGCCCGTGATCAGGTTCCAGATGCCGCTCGGGCCGGAACGCATCCAGATCCGATGCATCACTGCTGCTGGTGCGATTGGAGGCCGCAATGGCCACCTGCACCACACGCCCCTCGGGAACAAGCACCCCATCCAGCAGCAGCGGCCGCGTGGTGCGGCGGAAAAAACCACCCACCGGTGGATTGAGACGCATCACCTCCTTCACCACCGCGTCCAGCCGAGGAGCCGCGATCGCTTCCGGTAGCGGCCAAGCCAGCGTTTGCACTTCGGCTTGAAGCCAGTGCAACACAGGCGGATGCTGCAGCAGAGCCGCCATCAGGCAGCTGAGTGAGGAGGCTGTGGTTTCGTAGCCGGCGAACAGCAGCAGCAGCAACTGCTCCACAAGGTCGTCGTCGGTGAGGGGAAGACCGGCCTCATCCAATCCACCGCTCAGCAGATCCAGCCCGCCGGTGGGGCGATCCTTGGCCCGCACCAATACACCCCGCAGCCGCTCCAGCAGACGCGCCCGCGCCTGCAGTGCCTTGGCAAAAGGGCTGCCTGGGATGGCGATCGGCACCGAAAACAAGGCGCGCGTCCAGATTTCGAAATCAGCGAACAGCGCGTCGATGTCGTCGCCCTCAAGGCCGAGCACCACCAAAGCGATCACAGCGAAGGCGAAGCGCCGCATGCGATCCACCAGCCGCACCGGGCCGGTTGACACCTTCAACTCCGCGGCCAATTGATCCACCAACGCCACAATCACCGGGCTGTAGCGGCGCAGCGCTGCCGCTGAAAACAGCTGCCCCACCACCCGGCGCCTGGCGCGGTGGTCGGCGCCGTTGCGATTGGCGAGCGAACGGCTACCCAGAAGCTGACGAACGCTCTCCGGCCACCAGCCCACCGTGCCGTCGCTCTGGCTGAACAGATCGCTGATCGCCCGCTCCCCGCGGATGAACACCAGCTGCTGGCCCAGCAACTTGGTTTCAAACACGTCGCCGAGCCGCTCAAACCGCGTGCGCGCGAAATCGGCTTCGCGGAAGAAGGCCAACGCCTCCAGCACCCCGCTCACAGCGCCACTGTTCGGCAACGGCCGCCCACTCAGGGCCATGGGTTCACCAGCCACGCCACTGACCCTAAATGGGGGTAGTGGCCGCCGTGCGACTCACGGGAGACTGCCCCCATCAGGACACGAGGACAAGGCGATGACCTGCCTCAAACCGCCCAGCCCACAACCGAAATCCAACCGAACCTGCCTGGGATCCACTTGCATGAAATGGACCCCCAGCGGAGAGCTCTCCGAACTGGACCTCCACACCATCCTCGAGCGGCTGGCCCGCGTGGATCCCAACGTGGCTGGATCAGAAGATGCCGAGGGTCTTCTTCTTGCAGTACCCAGCGCCGATGTTCATCCAACCTGAGAGGCAGGCCTTGCCACCGGTGGGCTGCACTTCGTAGTAGATCGGCGAATAGCAGCTCTGCTTGAGGTCGTTCACATAACCCAGCGGGCACTGGTCGTATCCGGGCAGCTTCGGGATGCGGTTCTGCGCCAGCGCTGCACCCGAGCCCAGAAATGGTGCACCCACAAGAGCAAAGGCCGCAACGACGCGAAGCGAGTTCACCACTGGTCAGGCAACTGGCATCAGCCTAGGCAGACGGCCAGAGCTGCCAGGATGCCCACCATGACCTATTCCGTGCTCAGCCACGACGCCTGGGGCAGCGCCAGCGTGGGCAGCTTTACCAGCTTGGCGCAGGCCCGTGAGGTGTTTGAGGCCCTGCAAAAGGATCGTTGGTTCCTGGCTGACGGCACGGTGCGTGGCCTCTCGATCGTGGAAGCCAGCTCCCCCCGGTTTCAGGAAAGTTGTCACCCTTGTGATCAGTACACCCGGGGGCTTGAGGACATGACCAATGCGTCGTTACAGCGAGGCCGTTAAAGCTGATGTGAGGA
>NZ_JBIPMN010000283.1:0-2768 GCF_044369115.1 Vulcanococcus sp.
GATCGAAGCCAAAGGTCGCCCCGATCGCGATGCGGTGATCATCACCGAGTTGCCGTATCAAACCAACAAGGCGGCGCTGATCGAGCGCATCGCCGAGCTGGTGAACGACAAGAAGCTCGAAGGCATCGCCGACATCCGCGATGAGTCCGATCGCGACGGCATGCGCATCGTGATCGAGCTGCGACGCGATGCCTACCCGCAGGTGGTGCTCAACAACCTGTTCAAGCTCACCCCGCTGCAGAGCAATTTCAGCGCCTACATGCTGGCGCTGGTGAAGGGCGAGCCGGTGCTACTCACCCTGCGCAAGATGCTCGAGGTGTTCCTCGACTTCCGCGTCGAGACGATCGAGCGCCGCACCCGCTATCTGCTGCGCAAGGCCGAAGAGCGCGATCACATCCTGCTGGGCCTGCTGATCGCCCTCGACAATCTCGACGCGATCATTGCCCTGATCCGAGCTGCGGCGGATACCGCCACGGCTCGGGCGGAGCTGATGGAGCGCTTTGGCCTCAGCGACATCCAGGCCGACGCCATCCTGCAGATGCAGCTGCGCCGGCTCACGGCCCTTGAAGCCGACAAGATCCGGCTCGAGCACGAAGATCTGCTCGCCAAGATCACCGACTACAAAGACATCCTGGCCCGCAAAGAGCGGGTGCTGGCGCTGATTACCGAGGAGCTTGGCGTCCTGCGTTCGCGCTACGACTCGCCGCGCCGCACCGAGATCCTCGATGTGGAGGGTGGCCTCGAAGACATCGACCTGATCGCCAACGAGCGCTCGGTGGTGCTGCTCACCGAAACCGGCTACCTCAAGCGGATGCCGGTGAGCGAGTTCGAAGCCACCAGCCGAGGCACCCGCGGTAAGGCCGGCACCCGCAGCCAGGGGGAAGAGGCGGTGCGGCTGTTCATCAGCTGCAACGACCATGACTCGCTGTTGCTGTTTTCCGATCGCGGCGTGGTCTACACCGTGCCGGCCTACCGGGTGCCGCAGTGCAGCCGCACCGCCAAAGGCACGCCGATCGTGCAGTTGCTGCCGATTCCGCGTGAGGAGCAGATCACCTCGCTGCTGGCGGAAGACGCGGTGCTGGTGATGCTCACCAGCGGCGGCTACATCAAGCGCACCCGCCTCTCGGCCTTCGCCAACATCCGCTCCAACGGCCTGATCGCCATCTCGCTGGAGGAAGGCGATGCACTCACCTGGGTTCGTCTCGCCCAACCCGGCGACAGCCTGCTGATCGGCTCCCGCAAGGGGATGACGATCCACTTCCGCCTCTGTGATGAGGAGCTGCGGCCCCTGGGTCGCACCGCCCGCGGTGTGCGCGCCATGAACCTGCGCCCGGGTGATCAGCTGGTGAGTATGGATGTGCTGCCGGCGGAGCTGGCGGATCGGGTGGAGAGCATCAGCGCCGAAGCTGAGGAAGAAGACACCGAAGAAGTGGCCCCCAGCGAGGGCCCCTGGGTGCTGGTGGCTTCTGCCAGCGGGCTCGGTAAGCGGGTGCCGGTGGATCAGTTCCGCCTGCAGAAGCGGGCCGGCATGGGCCTGCGCTGCATGAAGTTCCGCCGCGATGGTGATGTGCTGGTTGGCCTCAAAGTGCTGGGCGCCGGCGAAGAGCTGCTGCTGGTGAGCGAGAAGGGGGTGATCGTGCGCATGCAGGCCGATGCGGTGCCGCAGCAGTCGCGCGCAGCCACGGGCGTGCGGCTGCAGCGCCTCGATAGCGGTGATCGCCTCTCGGAGGTGGTGCTGGTGCCGCCTGCGGCCGAGGAGGAGGAGCCGGCCGAAGGGCTTGACCCTGCCGCAGCAGAAGCCCCCGCCACTGATGCCTGATCACCGCGGTGATCTCTGGATCGCCAACACGGTGAGCGATCTGATCCAGGGGGATGTGCATGAACACCTCCCCCTCGAGGCCATTCCACTCGATGGCGATGTGCTCGGTCTGGGCACCACCACCAGCATCGATAACGGCGAGCTCACCTTCCTGCCCAACGCCGCCGGCCACACCACCATCTGGAAATGCCAGGCCAGTGATGGCGGAATTCGTGCGTTGCAGAGCGGGGATGGCAGCGCTCACTTCCCCTATGTGTGCTTCAGCGGCGATGCCGGAGCCCTCAAGGTGCTGGTGGATCCGGCCGAGCTTGGGGATGTGGAGGGGATGCCGCTGCAGGAGCTGGTGGGCCAGGCGATTGCAACGTTGCAACGCCAAGGCCGCCTGGATGAGGCGCCGATCTATGGGTTGAGGGCCGAGCTCGATTGGCGCTCATTGGTGATCACGGTGGCCTCCAAGCTGTGCATGGGCCAGCAGCGCCGCAACACCGCCATTGCCAGCAGCGCGGCCAGTGAGGGCACCGCCAGCCGCAGCATCTATCAACTGCTTCAGCACTACCGCCTGGCTGAGCAGGACCCTGGCGATCCCGCCGATCCGATTCGCTACCTGGGCCGTTCACTCCAATGGGAGTGCTGCGGTTTTTTTGATACCGATCCCGCCACCGGACGCGTGACCATCCCCGCAGAGGGCGCTCATCTGCACCTGCATGGCTGCAGCGTGGATCTGCGCCACGGCGGTCATCTGCATCACGAGCACCCCGGCACGGCGCTGCGGGCGGTGCGGCGCCTCGCCCTCTACCCCCTGCAGCAGCTGCACGCGCTGGTGAGTGATCTGGCTGTGGAGCAGCTGCGCTTCGAGGCGGGTGCTGCCTGCTTCCGCGTGGTGAATCTCGGCTCGATGGATGTGAGCGATGTGGGGGTCGCCGTGGTGGTGAACGATCGCTATTCGGGC
>NZ_JBIPMN010000296.1:0-2762 GCF_044369115.1 Vulcanococcus sp.
CCGCGGCTCCGCTTGGAGGTGCGACGACGTTTCCGGAGCACAAACCGATTGCTGGGTTTGTTCCGCTTGCGGGTCTTGAGACCCAGGGCCGGTTTGCCCCAGGGGGTGACAGGGCCGGAGCGACCGATCGGAGCGCGACCTTCGCCACCACCGTGGGGGTGATCGCAGGGGTTCATCACGCTGCCTCGGACCTGCGGGCGACGACCCAACCAGCGGCGACGACCGGCCTTACCCAGGCTGGTGTTACGCACTTCGGAGTTACCCACTTCACCAAGGGTGGCGTAGCACTCGCGGCGCACCAGGCGCACCTCAGTGGAGGGCAGCTTGAGCGCGACATAGTCGCCCTCTTTTGCCATCACCTGGGCGCTGGCACCGGCGGTGCGCACCATCTGACCGCCGCGACCGGCGTACAGCTCAACGCAGTGAACGCTGGAGCCGAGGGGGATGGCGGAGAGGGGGAGAGCGTTGCCGTTCTCGATCGGAGCCTCAGGGCCCGACACCACGGTGGAGCCCACGGCCACACCGGCCGGAGCCAGGATGTAGCGCTTCTCGCCATCGGCGTAGAAGAGCAGCGCCAGACGGGCGTTGCGGTGCGGGTCGTAGTGGATCGCGGCCACCTTGGCGACCACGCCGTGCTTATCGCGGCGGAAGTCAACGAGGCGATAGAGGCGCTTGTGACCACCACCGCGGTGACGGCAGGTGATCACACCGCGGTTGTTGCGGCCTTTGCGCTGGTGCTTGGCCACCACCAGGCCCCGTTCGCGACCGCGGCCGGTGACTTCAGCGAAGTCGCTGGCGACACGGGTGCGGGTGCCGGGGGTGATGGGGCGGTACTTACGGATTCCCATGATTCGTTAAACCCCTCAGGCTTCAGGGAAGAGCTGGATGGCGTTGCCATCGGCCAGGCGCACCACGGCCTTCTTCACCTGGGCACGCTTGCCGGCGAAACGACCCACGCGACGAGTCCGACGCGGGGGGTTCATGGTGCTCACACCGACGACCTTGACGTCGAACAGTTGCTCGACGGCGGCCTTGATGTCGGGCTTGGCAGCCCGGTGGTCCACCTCGAAGGTGTACTGGTTCTGCTCGATGGCTCGGGTGGCCTTCTCGGTGATCAGCGGCCGGCGGATCACATCCGCCAGACGACCGTTAAAACGTTCAGTCATCGCCGTAGACCTCCTGAATCTTCGCGAGCGCTTCCTCGCTCACCACCAGATGGTTGGCGTGGAGCAGATCGAACACATTGAGCTGATCAGCGGCGATCAGCTTCACCTTTTCAAGGTTGCGCACCGAACGGCGCACCACCTCGCTGGGGGCATCCAGCACCACCAGCACCTTGGCGCCATCGGCAATGCCGAAGCGACCCAGGGCTGCCGTGATTTCCTTGGTCTTGGGGGTGTCCAGACCAGCGGCGAAACCCTTCACCACGGTGATGTCGGCGGCGCGGCTCATCAGCGCGGTGCGCAGGGCCAGGCGACGCTCCTTGCGGTTCATCGCCAGGTTGTAGGTGCGGGGCTTGGGCCCGAACACCACGCCACCACCGGGACGCAGCGGGGTGCGGATCGAACCCTGACGGGCGCGACCGGTGCCCTTCTGCTTGTAAGGCTTGCGCCCACCACCGGCCACCTCAGCGCGGGTGAGGGTGCTGGCAGTGCCCTGACGGGCGTGGGCCAGCTGACGCACCACGGCGCGATGCACCAGGTCGTTAGCCGACGTTTCCTTGGCGACCTTCAGCTCAAGGGTGGCCTTGCCGGCCTCCTTGCCCTGCCAATCGCGAACAACACAGTTAGCCATCTCTGTCCTCCTCAGTTCGCGGCTTTGGCGCCCACCCGCTTGGCGGGGAGGATGTTCAGCAGGGCGCCGGGCTTACCGGGCACCGAGCCCTTCACCACCAGCAGATTGCGCTCGGCATCCACTTTCAGGATCACGAGACCGCGGGTGGTGATCTGCTTGCCGCCGTAGCGACCAGCCATGCGCTTGCCGGGGTACACACGGCCGGGCGTGGTGCCGGCGCCGGTGGAACCCGGTTCGCGGTGGTTCTTCGAACCGTGGGTCATGGGGCCGCGGCTGAAGCCATGGCGCTTCTGATAACCAGCGAAACCACGCCCGATGGTGTCGCCGCTCACATCGACCTTCTGGCCCGCCTCAAAGGCGGCCACGGTGATTGCACCACCGAGCTCCAGACCGTCGACGGACTCGACGCGGTACTCCTTCAGGTGGCGCAGAGGCTCGCTGCCGGACTTGGCCAGGTGACCCTTGGCCGGCTTGTTGACGAGCTTCTCGCGGATGTCACCGAAGCCCAGCTGGACGGCGGTGTAGCCGTCGGTGCTGTCGGTTTTGAGTTGGGTAATCCGGCAGGGACCAGCCTCGATCACGGTGACCGGGATGGATCTGCCTTCGTCGTCGAAGAACTGGGACATGCCCAGTTTCTTCCCAAGAATGCCGATGGACATAAGTAGGGAGAAACGCCAGCAGGACCACCACTCCTCTGGAGTGGCGTGGCTGAATCGGGTTGCGCAGTTGGCCGGATCAGATGGGCTGCAGCCGGAGCGATCCGGAGCAGCAGCGCAGATTCGGTTGGGCTAGCAGCGTCGAAACAGCGTGGGCTGGGACTTGCTGGGATGCGCGGGAGACCCGTTCATCAGATTCAGCAGTTTCCCGGTGACTCAGTTGAGCCACACAGGCCCGGGAAGGCCGCCACCACTGGCGACCTTTGTGCAGTGCGCTGGAGGCCCGGCTAGCGGACGGGCACAGTTGCAATT
>NZ_JBIPMN010000264.1:0-2759 GCF_044369115.1 Vulcanococcus sp.
GAACGCGAACGCCATCTGGCAATCGACGCCGCGGTGGATCAACGCGTGCGCAACGTGCAATTCGTGCGCAGCCTCAAGCTGGAGCGCCGGCAGGGCGGCTTCAAGTACGACCAGACCGCCGAAGCACAGCAGTTTGGCGAGGCGAGACCTCAGCAGCTGATGGGGTTTTACGGCAACCAGAGGCTGGTGGATGGCCAGATCAGCCGTTGGCGCTTCCAAGCTGAGCGCATCACCATCACACCCGATGGCTGGCAAGCCGAGCGCGCGGCCTTCACCAATGACCCCTTTACGCCCTCCCAGTCGTGGCTGGATCTGCAGGTTGTCATGGCGCAGGAGCTGGGGGATGGCAAAACCAAGATCAAGGCCAAGCGCAGCCGCCTGATCCTCGAGAACCGCCTGCCGATCCCGCTGCGCCGCAACCTCACCCTGGAGAAGGAAAAACCTGTCGAGAACCGTTTCGTGGTAGCCGATGACGGCATCGACCGCAGCGGCGTCTACTTCGGCTACAAGCTGCCGGAGTACGACATCCCCAAGACCCAGGCCAAGCTCAAACTCGAGCCCCAGTTCATGGTGGCCCGCGCCCTGAACGGCTCGGTGAGCACCTACCCCTTGCCTGGCTCCCCGGCTGGTGCCCCCAATGGCACCCAACCGGCCCAGATCGGCGATCTGTTCGGTGCCATGGCGAAAGTGGAGGGCAAGATCCTTGGCTTTGCCACCTCCGACTTCGCCGTCAGCCTCTCCACCCTGAACCCCAGCAACTTCGCCAATGGCACCCGAACCTGGGGCGACTTCTCCCGTTCCTTCCAGCTGCCCTACCTGGGGATCCTGCCGGCCGGCACCTACACCAGCCGCATCTACGGCGCCTACCGCTACCGCAGCTTCAATGGCTCCCTGGGTTACCAGGATGTCTACTCAGCGGTCGGAACGTCACTGGAGAACACCGGCAATCTGAAGCCCTGGGGGCCAATCAACAACAACTATTTCTGGCGCGCCTCCTTCGGCAATTACCAGGGCACCACCTTCAGCACCAACAGCCCCTCGGGCACCACCATCTCGCAGACGATCAGCGACAGCACCCGCGCCAGTTTCTATGGCGCCCTCAGAAGCAGCCTGCCCATCTGGACGGGCAAACCCCGCAATGCTGACGATCCCAAATCCACGCAGAACACGCCGACGCCGATCCTCCCGGGGCTAACCATCAACACGGTGACCAGCACCGCCCTGGATTATTACGGCATTGGCCTCAATCAGAACCTGATCAACTTCAGCGGCGGCCCCACACTCACTCTCGGGAGTTTCACCAAAAACTTCTTTGATTACACTCAATTCACGATCACCGGCGGCGGCACTCTGCAGCAGGGGCAAAGCCCCTTCAGCTTCGACCGCAACGTGGATCTCGCTACCCTGGGCATCGGCTGGACCCAACAACTGTTCGGCCCGCTGATGTTCAACCTGGGCCTGGGCTATAACGTCGACCCGAGTTCGCCGTACTTTGGCTACACCACCAACGCCTACGGTGAACTACGTTGGCAGCGGCGCGGCTATGAGTTCGCGATTTACTACAGCCCCTACGAGCAGGTGGGCGGCATCCGCGTGAAACTCAACGACTTCAACTTCAACGGCACCGGCGTGCCGTTTGTACCAACCCAGCCGTTCAGCACCACCCGCAACCGCCAGAGCCTCTTTTAGGGCTGGCCCGGCAGGGGAGGCAGCGGTGGCGGCAGCGGTGGCTCCTCACCGCCCACCACCAGACCACTGCCACTGAAATCCGCTCCCACCAACACAGCTCCCTCGATCTGCACACCGGGGGTGAGGGCCTGCAAGATCACGGCATCGCGCAGATTGGCCCGCCGCAGATCCGCTTCGGCCAGATCGGCATTGGTGAGCCGCACGTGCTGCAACTGCGCCCCACGCAGATCCGCGCCGGTGAGATCGGCACCCTCGAGATTGCTGCCACGCAGGTCGGCGTCACGCAGATCCGCCCGGCGTAGATCCATCCCATTCAGCAACAGACCGCGCAGGGTGGCACCGCGCAAATCACAGCCGGGGCACTGCCGCCAGGGGGGAGAGGCCGCCGGCGATCCACTGGCCCGGTAGGGCTCCACCACCAGAGGCTCAGCCGCCTGCAGCCCTCCGCCCCCGAGCAGGGCAGCGGCCATCAGCGTGGCCAGGGATGGGGCAGCAACAGGGGCCATCGGCACGGCAGGTCCTGTCTTCGTCATAGACAGTGGCGCCACGGGCCGCCACAAACGATGACGGCGGGTGACGCCGGATGACGGATCAGACCGCAGCGAATCCCTGCAGATAGGGCAAGCGCGCCACGGTGGCCGCCAGCTGCTCCCCGTGGGCCAACAGCTGGCCGGTGGCATCCCACTGGCCGCTCACGAGCATCTGCTGCGGACCGGCAGCCAAGTCCAGCCCCCAGCGCTGCCCAGCCCCCTGGAGGCTGGCGGAGGCGACATCCAGTCGGAAGGTCTCGGCCGGATGGGCGGTGGCAACCTCCTGAATCGCCAGCATCGTGGCGTGGTCGGCCACCAGGCAGGGGATCCCTAAGGCCAGGCAGTTGCCGTAGAAGATCTCGGCGAAGCTTTCGCCCACAACCGCCCGGATGCCCCAGCGCATCAGCGCCTGCGGGGCATGCTCACGGCTGGAGCCACACCCGAAGTTGCGGTTCACCAGCAACAGGCTCGCCCCCTGGTGCTCCGGGCGATCGAAGGGATGGGGGCCCGAAGGCCCCGAGGCCAGCTCGGCGCGGTCAT
>NZ_JBIPMN010000245.1:0-2754 GCF_044369115.1 Vulcanococcus sp.
TGCGGCGCTCAATGCGATCCAGATCGCCGAGCTGCTGCTGGATCCAGCCGCCGCCGCCGCTGCCGGAGCAGCCACTGCAGGTGCTGTCGCTTGAGCACGATGGCCGCGCCACTGCAGCCCGGCGCTGCTTCCCCTGCTCCCTTTGGTCGGGTGATCACCGCGATGGTGACTCCCTTTGCCGCTGACGGCTCCGTGGATCTGGAGCTGGCGGCGCGCCTGGCCAGCCATCTGGTGGATCACGGTTCCGATGGCCTGGTGCTTTGTGGCACCACCGGTGAGTCGCCCACCCTCAGCTGGGATGAGCAGCACCAGCTGTTCTCGGCCGTGAAGGCGGCCGTGGGTGGGCGCGCCAGCCTGCTGGCGGGCACTGGCAGCAACTGCACCGCTGAAGCCGTGGAAGCGATCGCTGAGGCTGCGGCCCTCGGCGCCGATGGTGCGCTGGTGGTGGTTCCTTACTACAACAAGCCGCCCCAGGAGGGCCTCGAAGCGCATTTCCGCGCTGTGGCCGCCGCGGCTCCCGCCCTGCCGCTGATGCTCTACAACATCCCGGGCCGCACCGGCTGCAGCATCAGCCCCGAGACCACCGCTCGGCTGATGGATCTGCCCAACCTGGTGAGCTTCAAGGCCGCCAGCGGCACCACCGAAGAGGTGAGTGCCCTGCGGGCCCTCTGCGGCGAACGGCTGGCGATTTACAGCGGCGATGATGCCCTGCTGCTGCCGATGCTGGCGGTGGGTGCCGTGGGCGTGGTGAGCGTGGCCAGCCATGTGGCCGGCGATCAGATCCAACGCCTGGTGCAGGCCTTCCTGGCCGGCGATCACGCCACCGCCCTGGCGCTGCATGAGCAGTTGCTGCCGCTGTGCAAGGCGATGTTCTGCACCACCAACCCCATCCCCGTGAAAGCCGCGCTTGAGCTCAGCGGCTGGCCCGTGGGTGCCCCAAGGCTTCCTCTCGTATCCGCTTCTAACGACGTGCGCGATCAACTCACTTCCGTTCTGGCAGCCCTGCGTCCCACCTGACGCCAAGGCCCACCGGAGCACGCCACGGCGTTTGCTCCATCGATGTTTCTGTTCTGCATCCGGCTGCGCCGGACCCCCATTCCTGAATGACGAACCAAGCCAAACAACCCTGTCTGCGGGTCATCCCCCTCGGTGGCCTTCACGAGATCGGCAAGAACACCTGCGTTTTTGAATACGGCGACGACATCATGCTCGTGGATGCCGGTCTGGCATTTCCCAGCGATGGCATGCATGGCGTCAATGTGGTGATGCCGGATACCAGCTATCTGAAAGAAAACCAGAAGCGCATCCGCGGCATGATCGTGACCCACGGTCATGAAGATCACATCGGTGGCATTGCTCACCACCTCAAGAACTTCAATATCCCAGTGATTCATGGCCCGCGCCTGGCGCTGGCGATGCTCACCGGAAAGATGGAAGAAGCCGGTGTGATGGATCGCACCATCCTTCAAACCGTCGCCCCGCGCGATGTGGTGAAGGTGGGTCAGCACTTCTCGGTGGAGTTCATCCGTAACACCCACTCGATGGCCGACAGCTTCTCGCTGGCCATCACCACTCCGGTGGGCACCGTGATCTTCACCGGTGACTTCAAGTTCGATCACACCCCCGTCGATGGCGAAACCTTCGACATGGCCCGCCTGGCCCACTACGGCGAGCAGGGTGTGCTGTGCCTGTTCAGCGACTCCACCAACTCCGAGGTGCCGGGCTTCTGCCCGCCGGAGCGCTCCGTGTTCCCCTGCCTGGATCGCCACATCTCCCAGGCGGAAGGCCGGGTGATCATCACCACCTTTGCCAGTTCGATTCATCGCGTGGCGATGATTCTCGAGCTGGCCCTCAAGAACGGCCGCAAGGTTGGCCTGCTCGGCCGCTCCATGCTCAACGTGATCGCCAAGGCGCGCGAGCTGGGCTATATGCGTGCCCCGGATGATCTGTTTGTGCCGATCAAGCAGATCCGAGATCTGCCCGATCGCGAAACGCTGCTGCTGATGACCGGCAGCCAGGGTGAGCCGCTGGCGGCACTGAGCCGCATCTCCCGCGGCGAGCACCCGCAGGTGCAGGTAAAGACCACCGACACGATCATTTTCTCCGCCAGCCCAATCCCGGGTAACACCATTTCTGTGGTGAACACCATCGACCGACTGATGATGCTGGGCGCCAAGGTTGTCTACGGCAAGGGCGAAGGCATTCACGTGTCTGGCCATGGCTTCCAGGAAGACCAGAAATTGATGCTGGCGCTCACCAAGCCGAAGTATTTCGTGCCCGTGCACGGTGAGCACCGCATGCTCGTGTGCCACAGCAAAACGGCTCAATCCATGGGGATTCCCGCCGAGAACATCCTGATCATCGACAACGGTGATGTGGTTGAACTCACCTCCGATTCGATTAACAAAGGTGAGCCGGTGAAGGCCGGTATCGAGCTGCTCGATGCCTCCCGCAACGGCATCGTGGATGCCCGCGTGCTCAAGGAACGTCAGCAGCTCGCCGACGATGGCGTGATCACGATGCTGGCGGTGATCAGCACCGATGGCGTGATGGCCGCTCCGCCCCGCGTGAATTTGCGCGGTGTGGTGACGGCCGCTGATCCACGCAAGCTCAGCCTCTGGGCCGAACGCGAGATCACCTGGGTGCTCGAGAACCGCTGGCAGCAGCTCTCGCGCAACAGCGGTGGCAAGGCCCCCGATGTGGATTGGATGGGCGTGCAGCGCGAGATCGAGATCGGTCTGCAGCGCCGCCTGC
>NZ_JBIPMN010000092.1:0-10290 GCF_044369115.1 Vulcanococcus sp.
ATTGAGAAGCTGCGCTTCATTGCCAAGAGCGCCCAGCTGCCGATCTCTCTGGAAACCCCGATCGGCAAGGAAGAGGATTCTCGTCTCGGCGACTTCATCGAAGCCGACATCGAGAACCCTGAGCAGGACGTGGCCAAGAACCTTCTGCGGGAAGATCTCGAAGGCGTACTGGCCACCCTCAGCCCGCGCGAGCGCGATGTGCTGCGCCTGCGTTACGGCCTCGACGACGGTCGGATGAAGACCCTCGAGGAGATCGGTCAGATCTTCGATGTGACACGTGAGCGCATTCGTCAGATTGAGGCCAAGGCCCTGCGCAAGCTGCGCCACCCCAATCGCAACGGCGTACTCAAGGAGTACATCAAGTAGGCCTGGTTTCCGCAGTCCTGCGTCCTACGGTTGCAGTGCCGGCGGCTCGACCGCCGGCTTTCTCTTGGGCAAGCCATGGTGCTGAGGGTTTCGATCGTGCTGCCCACGTACAACGAGCGGGGCAACATCGAGCCATTGCTGGAGCAGTTGCTGCCGCTTCAGCAGCACTACAACCTCGAAATCCTGGTGGTGGACGATGACTCCGCCGATGGCACGGCCGAGCTGGTGCGGCGCCTGGCTCACGCGGAACCGCGCCTGCGCTTGATCCGGCGCGTAGGCCGCTCTGGCCTGGCCAGCGCCATCAAGGAGGGATTGCTCGATGCCACCGGGGATGTGGCTGTGGTGATGGACAGTGATGGCCAGCACGAGCCCGCCTCTGTGCAGCGGGCCATCGACACGCTGGTGCAGGGCGGCCTCGATCTTGTGATCGGAAGTCGGTTTCACCCGGACGCCGAAATCCTTGGTTTGAGCGGGCGGCGCGAACGCGGCTCAAACTGGGCGAATGCCAGCGCGCGTTTCAGCCTGCCGCGGGGCTACGCCGGCCTCTCCGACTACATGAGCGGCTTCTTTGCCCTGCGGCTTGAAACAGTGCTGCCGTTGATCCGTGCGGTGGATGTGAACGGGTTCAAGTTCTTGTATGAACTCCTGGCCGTGAGCAAGGGCCGGCTGCGTGCGACGGAAGTGCCGCTGAGCTTCCAGCCGCGCACCTACGGCAGCTCCAAGCTCGATCTGGCGATCTTCTGGGATTTTCTGATCTCGATCCTGCATAGCCTCAGCTTGCGGCTGCTGCCGCGTCGGGCCATCAGCTTCGGCCTGGTGGGCTTCAGCGGTGTGGCTGTGCAGTTGTTGGTCACTCAGCTGCTGATGCTCAGCGGCCTGGGCTTTGCGCAGGCTTTGCCGTTCGCGGTGGTGGCGGCCGCCAGTTCCAACTACCTGATCAACAACGCCCTCACCTTCCGCTTCCAGCGCTTGAAGGAGTTGGCTCTGTTGCGCGGCCTGCTCAAGTTCCTGCTGGTGGCGTCGCTGCCTGTGCTGGCCAATGTGGGTCTGGCTTCGGCTTTCTACAGCCTGGTGGCCCGCGACACGCTCTGGGCGCAGCTCTCCGGAATCCTGGTGGTGTTCGTGTGGAACTACGCCGCCAGTAGCCGTTTCGTGTGGAACACCCCCTAATTTCTCGCCATGCAACGCTTCAACGCCTGGCTTGACCGGGACGAACGCCGCAGCCTGCTGCTGGCCCTGCTCGCTTTGGCTGCCCTTTGCGGCCTGGTGTTTGGTCAGCAACTCGGTGCGCTTGGACTGATGGACAAGACCGAGGGTCTGTTCGTGGAGATCCCTCGGGAGATGCTCGTGAACGGCGACTGGGTCACCCCTCGCTGGAACGGCGAGCTCTTCTTCGATTACCCCGTCTGGGGGTATTGGATGGTCGCTCTGAGCTTCCGCCTGTTCGGGGTGAGCGAATGGGCGGCTCGGTTGCCGGTGGCCTTGGCCGCCAGTGCCACGGTGTACGCGGTGTTTGCCGTGTTGATGCTGGTGGCTCCGGCCGCGGAAGCCATGCATCAGCGCCTGGGCCGCTCGCTGCTGGGAGCCACCGTGCTGGCCCTCAGCCCGGGCTGGCTGGGTTGGGGGCGCTCCTCGGTTACCGATATGTTTTTGGCGAGTGGCATCACGCTGGCCCTGCTCGGTTTTGTGCTCGCGCACAGCGCCCCAGCTGAGCGGCCCTGGCAGCGTCCAGTGGGCTTTGCGGCCCTCGGGCTGTTCTGCGGCATTGCCGTACTGGCCAAAGGGCCGGTGGGTCTGCTGTTGCCGGGGCTTGTGATGCTTGTGTTCTGGGCTTTGAAGGGAACCCTGTTTCTGGAGCTGCGCCGCACCCCCTTGGTTCCCCTGGTGTTGCTCTTTCTGGGCGTGGCCGCTCCCTGGTATGGCATGGCCACCGCCGCCAATGGCACGGAATTTCTGGGCCGCTTCCTTGGCTTCAGCAACCTGGAGCGCTTCACCTCGGTGATTTACGACCACCCCGGCCCACCGTGGTTCTATCTGCCTTGGGTGCTGCTGTTGCTGCTGCCCTGGTCGCTGTATCTCCCGGTTGCGGCGATTCGCCTTCGCTTCTGGCGGCTCAACGTTTGGCGTGAGACGCCTCCAGGGGCCGACCTGCCGTTGCTGGCTCTGCTGTGGCTGGTGTTGATGGTGGCGTTCTTCTCAGCGGCGGCCACCAAGCTGCCGGGCTACATCCTGCCTGCTCTGCCCGGCGGAAGCCTGCTGGTGGCCTTGCTGTTCTTGCCCTTGCAGCCGGAACCCACACCGCTGGCCGCGGGTCAGCGCATCACAGGCTGGTGCAATGCGGTTCTGCTTGCTCTGATGGCTCTGGCGGCCGTTCTGGCGCCCCGCTGGATCGAAACCGACCCCTCCTATCCAGCCTTTGCAGAAGCCGTGCGGGCTTCGGGTCTGCCCTGGTTGCTGGCCCTGCCGCTGCTCCTCGCGGCCATGGCTCTGCTGCTGTTGCTGTGGCGCGCCCGCTCGGGCCTGAGCTGGTTGTGGCTGCCCAACGCCGCTGGGGTTGCTGCTGCACTTGCTTTGGTGTTGCCGGTGCTGGTGCCCCTGGTGGATCGCGAGCGCCAGTTGCCGATACGCGCCTTGGCCCGTCTGGCGGGTGAGCAGGCGTTGCCGAATGAGCCGCTGCTTGTAGTTGGCTACAAGCGTTACAGCGTGGTGTTTTACAGCGGCCGCCCTGTGCTCTTTGTGAGCTCTCCCCGCAAGGCAATCCGCACCCTCAGCCAGGCTCCCAGCACCGTGAACTCGAGTACCGCGAAGCCGGCCAGTGTGCTGCTGCTGGGTAGCGACGCTGAACTGCTCGAGTTTGGGCTTGGTCCCGGTGATGGCACGCCACTGGGCCGGCGGGATGCACACCGCCTGCTCCGGCTGCCGGTGGAGGAGCTTCAGCAACTGGAGCCGCGCTGATGGCCGCTTTGGTGCATCGGGTTCGTGGCTTGTTGGCCGACTGGCTGGCTGCTCTGGGTGCGTGGCGGCTTGGTTTCGCGGTGTTCACGGTGCTGTTGCTGGGCTGGGCTGGTCCTCAGCTGGCGGCGATTCGCCACCCGCGCCTCGATGAGCAGTTGCTGGATGGCGTGCATGGCCTGATTCCAGAGGCGCTCGGCCATCTGCTGCTGCGGGTGTACCAGATGAGCGGCGTGCATCTCACCGCGGTGCTGGTGCTGGCGGTGTTGATCTTCCTCGGCCTGAAGCGCCTCTGGCCGGAATTGGTCTGCCTGATGATGGGAACCGGCGGCATCCTCGTGATCGTCGACCGCTGGCTCAAACCGCTGTTTGACCGCCGCCGTCCCAGCGGCCGGCTGCTCGACGACATCAGCGGTCGCAGCTTCCCCAGTGGCCATGCGGCTGGCTCGGTTGTTTTTTATTTCCTCACCTGTTGCCTGCTCTCGGCCCATTACCCGCGGCTGCGTCGGCCTTTGTTTGTGTTCTCCAGCTGCTGGGTGGCTTTGGTGTGGCTCAGCACCCTTTACTGCCGCGCCCATTGGCTGAGCGATATCGCTGCCGGAGCCGCCGTGGGGTATGTGTGGCTGAGCTTCTGCCTGGCGGGCTTCACCGTTTGGGAGCAGCGCTGCCGACCCTCTTCGCCTACCTCCTCCCATGGCTGACGCCTCGGTTTCTCTCGCCGACCTTCGCGGTCTGCGCTCGGCTCCCGAGCTGGATGCCGCCGGGCGCGACACCCTGCGCGCGGCGTTGATGCCGCTGCTCGAGCGTTGCGATTGGTTCACCGTGGGCGTGATGGCTCCCTCGGCGGATGCAGCGGTTCTGGCATTGCGCGCTCTGGAAAACGCTCTGGACTGGCCAGCCCATGAGCTTGATCCGGCGGGGGAAGCCCTCCGCAGTATCGAGGGGCCTGTGTTTCTGAAGGCCAATCAGAACAGTGGCCGTTTCTTAGTGCGACGCGAGGCTGGCCTTGGAGAAGGGCTGTTGATCACGGGCCACAGCCCCGCGGATCCCGAGGCTGAAGACACCTGGGGGCCGCTGCCACTCAACTTTTTCGCTGCCTGATCACGACGACTGATCACGACTTGGCCGTTCCCAACCGGCCCAGGCACACCGATCCTTAGGCTTGGCGGCTGTACTTCGGCGGCCCAGCGCTGCCCCCTCCCGCTTCCGATGGCCGCTTCCCAACTGCGCATTGCCTCACGCCGCAGCCAGCTGGCCATGGTGCAAACCCACTGGGTGCGCGATGAGCTGGCCAAGGCCCACGACGGCCTTGAGATCACGATCGAGGCAATGGCCACTCAGGGCGACAAGATCCTCGATGTGGCTCTGGCCAAGATCGGCGATAAAGGCCTGTTCACCAAAGAGCTGGAGGCCCAGATGCTGGTGGACCGGGCTGATATTGCTGTCCACAGCCTCAAGGATCTGCCCACCAACCTGCCCGAGGGCCTGATGTTGGGCTGCATCACCGAGCGGGAAGATCCCGCTGATGCGCTGGTGGTGCACGAGAAGCACAAAGACAAAACCCTCGCCACCCTGCCTGAGGGCTCGGTGGTGGGCACCAGCTCCCTGCGCCGCCTGGCCCAGCTGCGCCACCATTTCCCGCACCTCACGTTCAAGGATGTGCGCGGCAATGTGATCACCCGCCTGGAGAAGCTGGATTCGGGTGAATTTGATTGCTTGATCCTCGCGGCAGCTGGTCTGGGTCGCCTGGGCCTGGGCGATCGCATTCATGAGCTGATCGATCCTTCGATCTCCCTGCATGCCGTGGGTCAGGGTGCCCTGGGCATCGAGTGCCGTGAGGGTGATGCGACGGTGCTGGAGCAGATCAAGGTGCTCGAGCACCTGCCCACCGCCCGCCGCTGTTTGGCGGAGCGCGCCTTCCTGCGCGAACTCGAAGGTGGCTGCCAGGTGCCTATCGGTGTGAACACCCGTTTCGAAGGTGAAAAGCTGGTGCTCACCGGCATGGTGGCCAGCCTCGATGGCCAGCGCCTGATCCGCGATGAGGCCCGCGGCGATCAGGGCGACCCTGAAGCCATCGGCATCGCCCTGGCCCACGCCCTGCGGGCCCAGGGCGCTGGCGAGATCCTGGAGGAGATCTTTGCCACCGTCCGGCCCGAGGCCTGATTCAGCCCCTGCTGAAGCAATGGCAGACGCGGTGGCTGAACCCCGCGTGTTGCCGTTTCAGTGGAGCCTGCTGGCCTGGGCTGCCCTGGTTGGGGCGCTCACGGGTCTGGCGGTAGTGGGCTTCCACTACCTGCTGGGCTTCATCAACAACTTCTTCTACGGCCCCGTGGTGGAAGGGCTGATCGGCCTGTTTGCCTCCGCACCACCGGAACCGCCGCCGCTTCCGGAGCCGCCGCTGCCTGTGCCGGGCACCCCCCTGGGCGCCCTGTTGCAGATCGGGCTTGGAGGCTTGGCGTTTTTGCCACCACCGCCGCCACCGCCGGAGCCGATCCCGCTGCCGGGTGATCCCCTGCCGCTGTGGCTCTCGGCCTGGCCCGTGGTGCTGGTGCCGTTGCTGGGCGGGCTGGCGGTGGGAGCCCTGCGTCAGTGGGGCCGCGATCTGGGCCCCAGCCTGCCGAGCCTGATGGCTATGGCAGATGGAAGCGTGCAGCCCACGCCCAAACTCCCTTTCCTGCGCCTACTTACAGCCTCCCTCAGCCTGGGGAGCGGCGCGTCGCTCGGCCCGGAGGGTCCCAGCGTGGAGAGTGGGGGCAATATCGGCCTTTGGGTGGCAGGTAAGGGCGGCCTCTCGCCTGATTCCCAGAAAGCCCTTGTGGCTGCTGGCGTGGCAGCTGGTTTGGCGGCCGGCTTCAAGGCACCGATTGCTGGCTTGTTCTTTGCCTTTGAGGGCAGCTACAGCACGATCCCCGGTCGTCCCAGCGTGCGAGCGGTGCTGGTTGCCGCCGTGGCTTCCTCGCTGGTTACGCAACTCTCGCTGGGCGATGAACCGATCTTCCGCCTCCCCGCCTATGAGGTGCGCTCGCCGCTCGAGCTGCCGCTCTATCTGGGGCTTGGTCTGGTGGCCAGCGGCATGTCGCTGGCTCTGCTCAATCTGTTTGCCCTCGGGCGCAGCGAGCCCGTGCAGCGTCAGCTTGGGCGGCTCCCCACCTGTGTGGTGACCGGGTTTGGCGGCCTGGCGGTGGGCTTGATGGCCCTCGGCTTTCCGCAGGTGCTCGGCGTGGGCTACGACACCATCGGCGCCCTGCTGGGCCGTGATGGCGGCATCGCCCTGGCGAGCCTGCTGGGGTTGCTGGCGGTGAAGCTGCTCGCTACGGGCCTGAGCAGCGCCACGGGTTTTGTGGGTGGCGGTTTTGCTCCGTCGCTGTTTCTTGGTGCTGTCCTTGGCAACGTGTATGGGCAGCTGCTGGGGGAGAGCGGCCTGCAGTTGCCGGTGGCCGAGCCTCCCGCCTACGCGATGGTGGGCATGGCGGCGGTGCTGGCCGGCAGCGCCCGGGCGCCGCTCACAGCTCTGCTGCTGCTGTTTGAGCTCACCCACGACATCCGCATCGTGCTGCCGTTGATGGCGGCGGCCGGTTTGAGCGCTCTGCTGGTAGAGCGTTGGCACGGTATGGCTGATCCAGGTTTGGTGGGCCCGGATGTGCAGGAGGAGCAGCGCCGCGGGCGGCTGGCCTCGATTGCGGTTGTGGAAGCGCTCGAGCCGGAATCACCCCTGGTGCTGGCGGCCTCCACCACGGCAGAGGTTGCCCTGCAGCAGCTGCTCGCTGCCCATGGCCATTGCCTGGTGGTGGAGGAGGAGGGTTGGGTGTTGGCGCTGGTCACCCTGGAGGATCTGCAACGCCCGATCTCTGCGGGTCTGGCCGATCAACCGCTGCGCGACTGCCGCCGCTCTGATCTGATTTGGCTCTCGTCGGAGGCCAATCTCTCTCAGCTGGAGGATCAGCTTCAGCCCAATGGCCTGCGGCAGGTGCCGGTGTTTTGTCTCGATCATCAGGCCCTGCCCAAGTTGCCGGTGGGCATCCCCGGTTCGGGTTTGCCGCTTGTGGCACTTCAGGGCCTCGCCAGCCGCGATGGCATGGCCCGAGCGCTGGCTAGAGCGGCGGCGGTGGCGCACAAAAAAGCCCCCTGACGGGGGCTGCTCGATCGTGCGAATCGCTTCTGCAGCTGCGCTCAGTTGACCAGCTTGGGATCGATGGTGTCCATGTAGCGGGCCTCGCATTCCTTCACGATCTTCACGGCCTCGGCGGCATCGAAGAAACCGTTCACGCGGCAGGTGCCGGGCTTCTTCAGATCCTTGTAGTGCTCCCAGTAGTACTGGGTTTCCTTGAGCCAGTGGTCGCCCAGCTGGGTGTAGCTGGTGATGTGATCCATGCGCTTGTCATCGGCCAGCACGGCAATCACCTTGTCGTCGACTTCACCGCCGTCGTCGAACTTCATGATGCCGATGATGCGCGCCTCCACCAGAGAGCCCGGCACCAGGGGCTCTGTCACCCCCACGATCTCGATGTCGAGCGGGTCGCCGTCTTCATCCCAGGTGCGGGGGATGCAGCCATAGGCGAAGGGATAGGCCAGCGAGGAATAGCCCACGCGATCGAGCTTGAGGTGACCGGTTTCCGTGATCAGCTCGTATTTGTTGATCGTGTTGCTGTTCAGCTCCACGATCGTGTTGAGGCGCAGCTCGGCTTCATCGGCGAAGGCCGGCAGCACGTGCAGCAGGTTGAGCATCGTGCGGCTCGGGGCGTGGTCGATGTTCGCCATCAGGGCAGCGGCAAGGGATGTGGGCGGCATCCTACGGATGGCCCACCAAGGGCTCTCAGCCGCCTGCCAGGCGCTCCAGCTTCTGGCGGAGGTAGTGGCCGAAGGGTTCATGGCTGAGTGCCCGGCCACTCACCTGCTCCACCAGTTCGGCGCCATTCACGCTGCGGCCCAGGGGATACACCCGCTGCTGCAGCCAAGCCCCCAGCTGGGCATCACCATCGGCCGCGAGCAGGGTTTCGATCGGCCCCAGCTCGGCTTCCAGGGTTTCGCTGAGCTGGGCGCTGATCAGATGGCCCAGGGCATAGGAGGGGAAGTAGCCGAACAGGCCCTCGCTCCAGTGCACGTCTTGGAGGCAGCCCTCGGCGTCGTTGGCCGGCTTCACCCCCAGCAGCTCCTGCATGCCGCGGTTCCAGGCTTCCGGCAGCTCCGCCACGGGCATGCCGCCTTCCACCAGCGCCAGCTCCAGCTCGTAGCGCAGCAACACGTGCAGGCCATAGCTCACCTCATCGGCTTCCACCCGGGTGAGGCCAGCGCGGATCGGGTTGAGGTCGCGCCAGAACGCTTGGGCATCGCCCCACACATCGCGGCCCAGGGCCGCCGTGAAGCGCGGATGCCAGCGCCGGGCCATGGCCTGGCTGCGCCCCAGGCGATTTTCGTAGAAGAGGCTCTGGCTTTCGTGTACCGCCATGGAGGTGGCTTCCCCCAGAGGCCAGGGGAACCAGTGCTCGCCGCTGCGCGGTAGCCCCTGTTCATAGAGGCTGTGGCCCCATTCGTGGGCTGTGGCCAGGAAGGCTGAGAAGGGCTGGCCGGCCACGACACGCGTGGTGATGCGGAAATCGTCGGGCCCGAGGGTGCAGGAAAAGGGATGGGGCGAGCGGGCCCGCAGGCAGCGCTCCGCCTTGAAGCCCCAGCCTTCGAGCAGGGCGCTGCAGAGCTCTTCCTGCTGCGGTTCGCACAGATCCCAGGGCTCGTTGCTGCCCGCCGGCAGGCTCCGCGCCTGCTCCAGCAGGGGCGGCAGCAGGTCTCTGAGGGGCAGCAGCCATTGCGCGAGCTGCTGTTGGCTGATGTCGGGCTCAAAGGGCTGGGCCAGGATTTCCCAGGGGCTGCGGGGGCTGCCATCGGCCTGGGCTTCCACCGGTGCCAGCTGCTGGGCCTGCTCCAGCCGCAGCGCGATCAGCTTCTCGAGGGCTGGAGCGAACAGCTGAAAGTTGCTGCGCTGCTTGGCTTCCTGCCAGCAGCTGTAGCCCTCCGCCTGGGCCTGGGCGAGCGCTCCCACCAGGGCCGGATCGAGGCGGCTCTGGCGTGCCAGCTCACGCTTGAGCAGCCGCAGGTTGTGGTGTTGCTCGGCAGGTGCTTCGGGCGTGAGCTCCTGCTCAGCGCCGGCGAGCAGCTCTTGATAGGCGGCGCTGGTTTGCCGTTCGTGCAGCTGCTGTGCCAGCAGGGCCAGCTGCTCACCGCGCCAGCCCGCCGCCGCCGCCGGCATGGCGGTGTTCTGGTCGAAGTAGAGGGTGCTGTGGATGGAGCCTGTGAGTTGTGTGACGCGCAGATGCGCCTTCAGTTGTGCCCAAGCGCTCTGGCCAGACATCGAGCTTCTAAATCGAAAACAGAGCCTGGCAGGTCAGGGCCCTGAGCGGCACATCTGCAGCTGGCTTCTGGGGTTGGACTGATCGCAACTCTTTGTTTCCAGCTTGAAGTCACGAGTGTTCCTTCTTTCTCATGATGTCACCACTCGCTGTTGTCTCGATGGGGTTGCCAGGGCTGATGCGCCTGTGTCTGGCTTGAATGGGCCGTTGACTATCCGCAGATCCTTGAGATTGTTCCTATCTCTCAAGACCTGCGCATCTGGCGTGATCTGAATGTTGTTGTGTCTCCAGCAGCGGACCCCGAGGCGGCACTCTTTGTGACCTTTCTTGTCTCTGATGAGGTCCAGACGTTGATGGCTCGAGCTGGTTATGTTCGTTGAATACTGTCTGCTTTGCTCTTGGGTGTTCCTGCTGTCATCAGCAGGGCGCCTGAGATCACAGCAGCTCCCAGAAGTGTCTGCAGGTTGAGAGGTTCTGAAAGCACGATGTTTGCACTCACCAAGGCCACAAGGATCACCGCATTTCCCCAGAGCGCAGCCGTAATAGCCCCGAGGCCACGGTAGCTGGCCAGCAGCAGGATTTCTCCCCCGAGGCTGATGCATGCGGTGTAGATGAGCAAGAAACCGAACAG
>NZ_JBIPMN010000246.1:0-2739 GCF_044369115.1 Vulcanococcus sp.
TGATCGCCGCGGGTGTGGCGCGTGTGGTGGTGGCGATGCGCGATCCCGACCCGCGAGTGGCCGGAGGTGGCATCGCCCAGCTGCAGAGCGCAGGGATCGAAGTGATCGAGGGGGTGTGCGAGGCCCAAGCCCGCCAGCTCAACCGCGCCTTCATCCACCGGGTGGAACACGGCCGCCCACTGGGCCTGATCAAGTGGGCGATGAGCCTCGACGGCCGCACAGCCCTGCCCAACGGCTCCAGCCAGTGGATCTCGGGGCCAGCAGCGCGGGCCTGGGTGCATCAACTGCGGAGCCGCTGCGATGCGGTGATCGTGGGTGGCGGCACGGTGCGCGCCGATAATCCGCTGCTCACCAGCCGCGGCCAGCGCACCCCCGAGCCGCTGCGCGTGGTGATCAGCCGCACGCTGGATCTGCCCACCGAAGCCCAGCTCTGGAACCAGCACACAGCGCCAACTCTGGTGGCGCATGGCTACGACGCCCCCGCCAGCCGCCGCTTCCAACTGGATGCCGCCGGGATTGAACGCCTTGTGCTTGAGCGCTGTGAACCATTGGAGCTGATGGTGCGCCTGGCGCAGCGCGGCTGCAATCAAGTGCTGTGGGAATGCGGGCCGGGCCTGGCGGCTGCGGCGCTGCGCCAAGGTTGTGTGCAGCAGCTCGCGGCAGTGCTGGCCCCCAAGCTGCTGGGGGGCGAGCCAGCCCGAACCCCTTTTGGCGACCTGGACTTAGTGGATGTGAACCAAGCGCAGCCCTGGCAAGCGCTGCAGCTGCAGCAGCTCGGGGCCGACTGGCTCTGGGAGTTGGAGCGCTAAAGGTCGAGGTCGTCCTCCACACCGCGCGCCGTGTAGCGGCTGATCAACAAACCCATCACCATCGCCAGATAAATCGTGCCGGCGATCGCCACCATCACACACACCATCTGCGACTGAGCCGTGACGGGGTGGATGTCGCCGTAGCCCGTGGTTGTGAGCGTGACGAACGCGAAGTAGTTGAGCTCGACGAAGTCCAACGCCCACACCGGATTGGCAGGGTTGAGCCCGGTTCCATGGGAGCGCAGGATGGGCCCTGGGCTGGTGCGGGTGGCGATAAAGCTGCCAGGCACCACCGTTTCCAGGGCACTAAACAACAGCCCAGCCCCCAGTCCGAGCAGCAGATAACCGGCCAGGGCGCCGAGCAACACCTCCCGATTGATCTGGCGTTCCTTCGCCAGATTGCGGATGAGGCGTTCACAGCTCCACAGCACCAGCACGCTCCAAAGCACCAACAGCGGCACTCCGGTGCTGGTCTGGGAAAGCGGCGTGAGGTACCAAACCAACGACGACACCCAGGTGACGACGCCAAGCAACCGGAAGCCATGCCTGCGGAGCGTGGGCCAGCGGCCCTCATCGATCGGCATCCCCAGGGAACTGATCAACACCAGCGGCAGTGCCAGGTAGCCGATCACCGCAAGCTGACGCAACCCATGGGGCAGCATCAAGCAGATCAACACCCCCAAACAGGTGACCAGCAGGCTCACATAACCGTTATGACGGCGACGCGTGTGCGCTGCTTGCACGATCACCGCTGACCCAGATGGCGTCATTGTGGAGATCGCGGAAACAACGGCAACTGCTCTGAGCTGAGCGGTGATCGCTCGGCACGGAGCGCCGGCGGCACAACGGTCCACCAACCCGGATCCCAGCCCTGGAGAAGCGGCTCGAGAGCCCGCAGGCCAGGGCCATCCTTTGTTTCCAGCCAGGCCTGCTCAAGGCCATCCGGCACGATCACGGGCATCCGGTTGTGCAGTGGAGCCACCAGGGCATTCGGCGCAGTGGTGAGCACGCAACAGCTCTCCACCTCGCTGCCATCCGGGCCGATCCAGCGATCCCAGATGCCGGCCAACCAGAACAGAGCGCCATCACGCCGGTGGATGCGGTGGCCCTTCTCGTAAAACGCATCGGCCGGCAGCAGGCAACGCCGGTGGCGCCAAGCGCCGCGAAAGCTGGCCTTCTCCGCCACGGTTTCAGCGCGAGCATTGAACGGCCTCGGGCCTGCCAACGGGTCTTTGCTCCACTCCGGCAACAGCCCCCAGAGCATCAGGGCGGGCTGCAGCGCTCCGTGCTCCTGGCGCAGCGCCAACACCGGTTCGCCCGGGGCAATCAGCCCACGTGGGGCGTAGTACTGCTCCAAACCCAGCGGCAACGCACCCTGCAAACGCGGCAGCAGTTGATCGAGGCGAGCAGTGAGCGAATAGCGACCACACACGGCCAGAGCGGCTCCCGTTCGGTTCTCACCCACCACCGGGTCCGTGGGTGACCCCTAGTTTGGGGGCCATTCCGGCTGCCTGCGCATGCCTATCCGTAAGGACGACACGCCCCCGAATCGTCGCTTTGGCATCGTCAACCTGGTGCTGATCGGCTTTGGGGTGCTACTGCTGGTGAGCAGCTTCCTGCCCAACCAAGGCATGCAGCAGGTGCCGCGCGTCCCCTACTCGCTGTTTGTGAGTCAGGTGGATGACGGCAACGTGCGCCGCGCCTACATCACCCAAGAGCAAATCCGTTACGAGCTGAAGGAGGCTCCCGCGGAAGGCGCCCCGAGTGTGCTGGCCACCACGCCGATCTTCGACATGGATCTGCCGAAGCGGCTGGAAGAGCACGGCGTTGAATTTGCTGCAGCACCGCCTCAGAAGCCCAGCTTCATCACCACGGCCCTGAGCTGGATCGTGCCGCCGCTGATCTTCATCCTGGTGCTGCAGTTCTTCGC
>NZ_JBIPMN010000297.1:0-2739 GCF_044369115.1 Vulcanococcus sp.
TGCCCGACTCGGTCATCAAGGCCCTGCGCACCGAGACCGACAAGGTGCTGGCTGAAGCCGCCGCCAAGGATCCGCTCGTGAAGAAGGTGCATGACTCCTACATGGGCTTCAAGGCGAAGTTTGACCGGTGGAGTGAAATCAGCGAAGAGGCCTATCACGTCAAGGTCCGCGGCTGATCGGTCGACCATGAGCACCCCACCGCCCTTGGAGGGGTGGACCCTGCGCGTCGAGCGCTTCATCGACGCGGTGGGCCACCTCACGCTCTGGATTGCCCTGGGCATGATCGCCCTCGTGGCCACCAATGTGGTTCTGCGCTACACGATGAGCCTGGGCTCGGTGTGGGCGCAGGAACTTGAGTGGCATCTGCTGGCCGCGCTCATTCTCTTGGGCATGTCCTATGCCCTGCAGCGCGGGGACAACGTGCGCGTGGATGTGTTCTACGCCGGCTACTCGCCGCGCAAGAAGTTCGTCGTGGATGTGGTTTCGCTGCTGCTTCTTCTGGCGGTCTCTCTGCTTCTGATCAAGCTCAGCATCCCGTACGTCAGGCAGGCCTGGGCGATCAATGAAGTTTCGCCCGACCCCGGCGGTATCCCGATGCGCTGGTTCATCAAGGCCTTCATCCCTTTGGGCTATGTGCTGCTCGTGGTGCAGTGCTTGGCCGCCCTGGCCCGCTGCTGGCTCACCGAGCAGGCGCGGCGTCAAGCCACGCCTCATACCCCTGCAACTGCAGCCTGACCGCCGATGTTCGAACCCCAAACCCTTGCCTTGCTGATGCTGGCAGCCTTTTTTGTGCTGCTGATGATCGGCATCCCCGTGGCCACCACGCTGGCGGTGGTGGGCTTCGTCTTCGGCTGGCTCGGCTTTGGAGACGGCCTGTTCAACCTGCTGCCCGCGCGCTTCTACGGCATCGTGGCGGGTTACCAGTGGATGGCCATTCCGCTGTTCGTCTTCATGGGCGTGATGCTGGAGAAGAGCCGACTCGCCGACGACCTGCTGGACGTGATGGGCCTGGTGGCTGGCGGCGTGCGTGGCGGCATGGGCGTGGGCATCATCCTGTTTGGCGTGTTGATGGGAGCGACCACCGGCATCGTGGGCGCCACCGTCATCACCTTGGGCCTGCTCACCCTGCCCACCCTGATTCGGCGGGGCTACGACAAGGGCATCGCCTGTGGTGCCATCTGCGCATCGGGCACTTTGGGCCAGATCATCCCGCCCAGCCTCATCCTCATCCTGCTGTCCGACATCATGCAGTTGAGTGTGGGCACGCTGTTCGCGGCGGCGGTAATGCCGGGTCTGATGCTTGCGGGCCTGTACATCGTGTATCTGCTGGTGCGCGGGTGGATGAACCCGAATCTGATGCCGCCCATTCCGCTGGAAGAGCGCTTGCAGGTCAGCCGTCAGGAGCTCTTCAAGCGCTTCTGGAAGGTGGTGGTGCCGCCCATCCTGTTGGTGGTGGCGGTGCTGGGGGCCATCGTCGGTGGCGTGGCTGCGCCGACGGAAGCCGCTTCAATGGGCGCGGTGGGTGCGGTGCTCATCACCATCGGTGCGCGGCGCTTTTCGCTGAGAGTTCTGAAGGACGTGGCCCTGGAGACCTCCAAGATCACCGCCATCATGATGTTCATCCTGATGGCTGCGCAGGTCTTCGCCCTGGCCTTCCGCGGCCTTCAGGGAGAAGAGCTCATCACCAAGATGTTCGATCTGCTGCCTGGCGGGGTGAACAGCGACATCTGGTTCATGATGTTCCTGATCTTCATCTTGGGCTTCTTCATCGAGTGGATCGAGATCAGCTATATCGCGGTGCCTTTGTTCATGCCGGTGCTGATTGCGCAGGGGGTGGATCCGGTGTGGCTGGCCATGCTCATCACAGTGAACCTGCAGTCCTCGTTCCTCACGCCG
Organism: Vulcanococcus sp.; assembly: GCF_044369115.1. Taxonomy (GTDB): domain Bacteria; phylum Cyanobacteriota; class Cyanobacteriia; order PCC-6307; family Cyanobiaceae; genus Vulcanococcus. Next base: position 1,897 of record NZ_JBIPMN010000297.1, read on the forward strand.
CCCTTCGGCTGGGCCCTGTTCTATCTGAAAGGGGTGGCGCCGCCCGAAGTCACCATCAAGGACATCTACCGTGGCGTGGTGCCCTTCATCATCCTGCAAGGGGTGGCCCTCGCGCTCGTGTTCTTCTATCCCCAGATAGCCCTGTGGCTGCCCAAGGCGATCGGCTGGGACTAGGATCGAACCATGCAATCCACCATGGGCACCCGCGGCATCGCCGTCGCCCCCCATTCCCTGGCCGCGCAATCAGCGCTGGATGTGCTGCGCGAAGGCGGCAATGCGCTGGAGGCCATGATCGCCGCGGCGGCCACGATTGCGGTCGTGTATCCCCACATGAACGCCATCGGCGGTGATGGTTTCTGGGTCATTCGCGGCCCGGGGGGAGTGCCTGGCGGTATCGATGCCAGCGGGCGCAGTGCTCGGGCGGCCACGCGCGAGTGGTATGCCAAGCGCGGCATCACGGGCAGCATCCCCTTTCGCGGCGGCATGGCCGCGCTCACCGTGGCAGGCACTGTCTCGGGTTGGGGAGCGGCCCATCGGCTGTCGCAGCAGTCCCTGGGCGGTCGACTGCCGCTTTCTCGCTTGTTGGCCGATGCCATCCACCATGCCCGCAGCGGCATGCCCACGACACTCAGCCAAAGCGCGCTCACGGCGGCCAAGCGGACGGACATCGAGCACGCGGCGCCTGGTTTTGCCGAGACTTTCCTGCCGGGTGGGCAGCCTCCCGTGGTGGGCAGCCTCTTCAAGCAGCCGCGGCTGGCGCGCACGCTTGAGCGCATCGCCGCCAAGGGCACCGACGGGTTCTACCGCGGCGCGCTGGCCCGAGAAATGGCCGCTGAACTGAAG
>NZ_JBIPMN010000298.1:0-2736 GCF_044369115.1 Vulcanococcus sp.
GTTGCGCAGTCGCAGTGCCGCCGTCTTCTGACTGGTAATCCGGGTGATGCGGCTGGCATCTGAGTCTTGGCTGTCGTGGCGGCGTTGGTGGATCAGATAGAGCGCCTGCAAGGGAACCGCCTCGGTAGCGCTGTGTACTGCATCTCCCATCAGCAGGTACTTATCCATCCCCTGGCGGATCGGCGGTAGCTGGACCAGATCCAGCCCGAACGCCTTGGCAGCGTCGTGCCAGAGCTTTATGCGTGGAATACCTGGCAGAACGCGCCCATCTGGGGTCACGGCAACCAGGTCGTCTGCCAGCAATCGCCAGCCCTGCTGCATCAGCGAGTAGGCCAGAGTGGATTTGCCAGCCCCCGAGTGGCCCATGCACACCACAGCACGGCCATCCTTTTCCAGGGCATTGCCATGCAACACCAACATGCCCCGTTGAATGAGCAGCGCCCCCACTGCTGAACCCAACAGGAAGGTGCACAGGTCTTGATCACTGACCCCCTGGTGCGCCCGGTGCCAGGCAATGCGGTCACCGCCAGTGATGCGGAAGCGGCCGATGTCTTCCACCGTGAGCCGCAGATCACCCCGCCCCATCTGCAGGAATGGTGTGTCGTGCAGGCCGGGTGGCAACTCGGGCCAGCATTCGGGGTCTTCAGGAGCGATTGCAACCGCAGCCACGTCTCCCGATCTGGGCTCAACAAGCCGCTCAGGCAGTTCGGGGATATCCAGCACTGGGGAATGCCAGATCAGGCCGAAAGCCTCTCGGTGGTGGCCAGTGGCCAGTGGCATCGAACCATGGCGAAGACGCCTTAGTTTCCCTCACAACCACCGGCAAGCGTTGCTGTGATCAAGGCCGACAGCCTCGATGCCATCAAGGGCCTGGTGCGTCTGGCGCTGCAGCGGGAGCGGGAATGCGCCGAGCACGGCTCGCCACTCACCACCACAGCATCACCGGAGCTAACAGCACAGCTGCTCGCTGTCCCCGACAGCGCCCTGTTGGCCGCCATCCAGCGACATCGCCTCGAAAGCTTGTTGCACGGCGATCCCCTCGTGGGAGCCCTTTTGCCAACGTTGGGCGACAAGCTCAAGGCACTCGCCCGCGCCGAAACCATGGCCGCCCTGGCCCTGGCCAGCTTGACGCGCGAAATGGCAACCTTATTTGAACGGGCGGGTATCCCGATGCTGGTGATCAAGGGCATCCCGCTCAGCCTGCAAACCACCGGCTCCCTCACAGCCAGGGGGCGGGGCGATCTGGATCTGCTGGTGGATCCCAGACAGGTACCACAGGCCCTGAACCTGCTGCAATCAGCTGGCTTCAATTTGACCTACGGAGCCTCTTTGGTTGGAGCCAATTCATTACAAGGGCGCTACAGCCGTTTCATCTCAATCGAGATCTCCTTGGTTCGCTCCAGGGGGCAACGGCAGTGGATCGACCTGCACTGGCACCCGTCCCATGCGCGGGGAGTACTACCTGCGTTCAGGGAGTTATTCAGAAACCGAGATCATGTGGCGATTAATGGCGTTTCGGCGTCCACACTCGCGTTGGAAGCTGCCTTTGTTCATGCCTGTTGCCATGCCGCGGTAGATTGCTGGATGTGCATCAGGAATCTTGTTGATGTGCACCGGCTATCTAGAAGGCTCGAACATAAGACCCTTAGCACCCAGAGGAAGTACAGACTCGTTCGCAAAACCTGCGCGGTGGCTATTGATTGTGTCCCGGATCCTCGTTTCTTGACCCTGCTTGCAAGCAAAACGTCCAGCAAGGAGTGCAGAGCGCTGAGCTCCGCTCGTAAAGCACAGATGCTCCCCTGGCGCAGTCTTGGCACTGGAGAATGGACTGTGCACAACCGAACCCGCTATCTGCTGCGACTCATGAATCTGAGTCTTCACCCAGTGCACCTGACTTCTATGCTGATGCAACATGCCATTCCGCCGGAATCACTGGTGGACATGCAGACAGGGCAACCCTTATCGGCAATGGCTGTTGTTCTGGGGCGGATCGAGAAGTTGGCCCGTCGCATCAGGGGTAATGATGCGCAGCTGACGCAGCAATCCGATCACTGACCTGAAGCTCAATCACCTTGTTCGCTTGATTGATCAGCCCTGGATCATGGGTGCTCACCAACACCAGCCTGGTTTTGCAGCGATCGGCAATGATTGATCGTATCTGCTGAGCTGAAGCCGCATCCAGGAAAGCTGTGGGCTCATCAAGCACCTCTATCGGGCAGTTACGCAGCCAGGCACGCAGCAAACCCAGCCGGTGCATTTCACCGCCGGAGAAGTGATCCAAAGCCAGTGGGAGCGGATCATCCAGCCCTCCTGGCCGTTGAGCGAGATGGGTTAATCCCATTAACTCCAGCCAGGGCTCGAGCTCTTCGCTGGAGTGCTCTCCAGTCAAGAGCAAATTGTGACGCAGGCTGGCTTCAAATAGCACGGCGTCCTGTGGGGCGTAGGCGAGCAGTTGCCGCAATTGGCGGGCCCCTGCTGCACCGGAGAGATCAAGAACACCATCAGGCGTTTGGATCCGCCAACAACTGGACTCTTCACCCAGCAAGCCGCAGACACGGTCCAGCAGGGTGGTTTTGCCGCTGCCCGATGGCCCCACCACGGCCACCAAGTGGCCCGCCTCAAGACGCACCGGCTCTAGAGATGGGTCCACGGAGCCAGGGCTCCATTGCAGCGCCTGCCAGCGGGCGGGGTGGTCCAGTGCCTGCAGGGCCGGTAATGAAATCACCTGACCCTGCG
>NZ_JBIPMN010000248.1:0-2723 GCF_044369115.1 Vulcanococcus sp.
AGTGGAGCGGCGGCTCCAGAAGGCCAGGTAGTAGTGCCAGCGCGTCATGACGCTCAGCTGCGCGGGCTGCGGCCATTGAGGGCAAAGCCGGCCCGGTAGAGCTCGCTGGCGCTCATCGCCTGTGGATTGATCACCTCCCCAAAACCGCTGGCGCCGAGGCTGCCGGCTGCACTGCCCGCGGGCAAAGCGCCCGTGCCCATGGCGCCACGCTGCTGGAACAGAAAGCCATAGACAGGGTGGATGCGCAGCTGATCGAGGTAGTCGGCCGTGGTCATTGGCCGGCCGTCATCACCCAGCAGTGGCTGGCCCTGAGCGTCCAACGGTTCGAGAGCATCGCTGCCGTCCTTGCTGCTGCCAAGCCGGAAGCAGTCCCAGAGCATCGAGCGGAACACCTGGAAGAAGGTGCCGCGCCCATCGCCGCCGGTGCGCCCTTCCGCTTCTGAAAAGGCGCGCTCCAGCAGCCGCTCTTTGCGCAGCTCTTGCACCCGCTCATGGGCGGCATCCCGCTCGGCACTGACGGCTGCCACCCGTTTGGCGGCGGCCTCCTCCATCTGGCGCTCACGCAGCTCCAGCTGCTGCTCGAGGTGCTGCTTCTGGCGTTCGGCCTCCTGCAGGCGGGCGTACTCCTCGGGGTTGATCTCCGAGAAGCGGGTCAGCTGCTGCCGCAGCCCCCGCAGTTCTTTTTCGAGGTTGTTGCTGCGGCGGCGCTCGGCCTTGAGGGCTTCGCTGAGGCCAGTCCCACTGGGACCATCGCCGCCTGATCCCTGGATGGATTCATTGGCAGTGGTTGCAGCATCCGAGCCAGTGCTGTGCTCGGCCTGCGTGCTGTCCTGCTCGCTGGTCTCCGGTTCGCGGAGGTCCAGCAAGTCGCTGCCATCACCCGTGTTTCGGGTCGTGCACGTGTTGGGGGTTGCGGAAGCAGTGGCCATGACCCGTCTCGGCTGTCAGTGGGATCGGCAGCCCATCGCGGCGCTGCCATCCCCTGTTGCCGAGTAGCGAATTTTTTCCGGCAAGGCGCTCTAACCTCCTGGAATGACCACCGTGCAAGCCATCGAAGCTGCCGTCGAGCAGCTGGCCCCTGAGCAGCGGGCGGAGTTCCGGGCCTGGTTCGAAGCCTTTGATGCCCATGAATGGGATATGCAGATGGAGCAGGACCTGCAATCGGGACGTCTGGACTGGCTGGCGGAAGAGGCCCTTGGTGACCTGGCTGCTGGTCGCTGCACCGATCGGTGAAGCATCGCGCCAGTCCCCGCTTCTGGTCCTGCTACGAAGCCTTGCCTGCTGATGTTCAAGACCAGGCCGATCGGGCTTATGAGCAGCTGAAAGCGGACCCGCGCCATCCCTCACTGCATCTCAAGCGCATTGGACGGTTCTGGTCCGTTCGCGTTGGCCTCCGGCACCGTGCGCTGGCCGTCGAGGCGTCAACGGATGAGTTGTTGTGGGTGTGGATCGGCACCCATGCCCAATACGACCAGCTCCTGAAAAAGGCCTGATCACGGATCAGAGGCGTTCATTGCCGATTCGGCTTGAGCGTTCCGAACACCCGCTCGCCGATCAGCGGCTGCACCAGGGCGCCGATGCCGCCGGAGCCGTAATCGGCGCCGAACTCCAGCACCACAAAGGTGGTGTGCTGGGCGTAGGGATCCACATCAGCAACGCCTGCAGCGTTGAGCAGGCTGAGATCTCCCAGCCAGATCAGTCCCTCGCAGGGAGCCACCACGGTGCTGCTGAGCGCACCTCCCGGTGCGACGCTGCCACCGCTGGCAACGCGGCGGCCGTTCTGCTGCCAGTTCAAGGTGCTGCTCAGCCAGATGGCGCCTGGGTGAGGCGGCAGGCGGGTAGCCCGGCAGACCATGCCGCTGTAGGTGAAGTCGCCGGTGTCGACCCCAGGGCCGTTCTCCTTGGCGGAGATGTAGTTGGCGCGCACCAGAAAGCACTCGAGCACATGCGCCGCCACCACCGCTGAGGTGGTGTCTCCCGGGATGGCGTTCTCTGCCAGCAGCAGGCTTGCACTAGCAAACGGCTGCAATGGCGTGGCGGGCCAGGGCCCTGCCGCCTGTGGATGTTGGCCGCTGGTGAAACGCCTGGGGCTGATGGTCATCGCTCAACCCCGCAGCATCGGCGTTGCTCCCAGCTGCCCTGCGGCCTGGGCGGTGAACTGCACCCAGCCGCTGAGGGAGGGCAACAACAACAGCAGCTGGTCGGCATAGCGGCGCCGCTGGCGCAGCAGTCCCATCGCGGGCGAACTGGGGTTGGCGTAGGTGGTCTCGCTCTCCTCGCGAAGCAGCGCCGTGTCGTAGGCGATCACATCCGCTTTCTGCAGGGGTGCATCACCAGCTGCGGCAACCGAGCCGGCGATCGGCCCCGAGTTGCTGCGCTTCTGGATCGCCTGCTCCTGCTCACAGCCACCGGCCAGGGCCGCGTCCCTTCCAGAGGTGTAAATCCCGAGGCCCGCTTTCCCTGATCTGAGAGTGAATAGGGGTGAATGACGGGCTGTCATTCGCGAGGCGGATGTGCGCCTCGTTGTTTCACGATGAATCCAGACGATTGACTTGTCAAGTCGTTCGCCTGAATTCCCTTTTGGTTGTTGGTTACGCCTGAATCTCTGCCGATCTCGTCTGCGCCATCCCCCGGGCGTTCAGGCGCTTGCTTCCTGCAGGCAGGCCTGGGCCGGCAGGTCTTCCAACGCTGGGATTTCGGCCATGCTCTCGGCGGAGAACATC
>NZ_JBIPMN010000249.1:0-2706 GCF_044369115.1 Vulcanococcus sp.
GATGAAGGAGTTCGAAAAGGAACTCGCCGTGCTCAAAGGCCGTGTGGATGGCCTCGAGGCCAAGGTTGCTGAGCTGGAAGCCACCCAGTTCTCCACCACTACCAAGCTTTCAGGCCTGGCCACGTTCGTGTTCGGTGCCAACACCTTCGGGGGCAGCGCCAGCAACTTGGTGGATGCCAACAAGGCAGCGTTCGGCGCCACCACCTTCAACTACGACGTGCAGCTGAACTTCAACACCAGCTTCACCGGCAAGGATCTGCTGCGCACGACCCTGCGTGGTGGCAACTTTGACAGATCCAACAACAGCTTCGGCGGAGGCGGTCCCAGCGCTCTCTCACAGCTAGAAGTGGCCTTCCAGGAAGATGCGGGCGCCAATATCGTGGGCATCGATCGCCTCTTCTATCAATTCCCCCTGGGTGACTTCACCTTCACCCTGGGTGGCCGCGTTGGTCAGGAGGACATGCTCGCCATCTGGCCGAGTGTGTACCCGACTGAAACGGTGCTCGACGTGCTCACCCTCGGCGGTGCACCGGGGGCCTACAACAAGAACCTTGGTGCCGGCGCCGGTGTCTGGTGGCAGAAGAATGGCTTCGCCATCAGTGCCAACTACGTGGCCGCCAATGGCAACAACGGCACTCCCAATGAGGGTGGCATCGCCACCGATGGCGCCGGTGGCACCGGCACCGTGCAGATCGGCTACACCGCGGAGCAGTGGGGGCTTGTGGCCACCTACTCCTACATCCAGAACGCCAACGATCTGTTTGTTTATGCCACCAACTTCACCCTCGACAGCTTCCAGAACCCAGGTGACACCTCAGCGTTCGGTCTGAGCGCCTACTGGCAGCCCGCCGAAAGCGGCTGGATCCCCTCCATCAGTGCCGGCTGGGGCATCAACAGCACCAACTACAACAGCACCGTCAACGATCAGGGCCTGGTGAGCACCAGCCAGTCCTGGAGCGTGGGTTTGCAGTGGGAGGATGCCTTCATGCAGGGCAACGCGCTCGGCATGGCCGTTGGCCAGGCGCCCTTTGCCACCAGCCTCAAGGGCGGTGACTCCCCCAACGATGGCAACTACGTGTGGGAGTGGTGGTACAAGGTCCAGGTGACCGACAACATCGCTGTGACCCCGGCGTTGTTTTACCTGAGCCGGCCGCTGGGGGGTGACACCCCTGAGGGCAGGGGCTTCAACCAGTTGGGTGGTCTGATCAAGACCAGCTTCAGCTTCTGATCCAACCAAAAACCCCCGAGCAGCGCCCGGGGGTCATGAGTCAATCAACATTCCAATGGCAATCGTTGGTCGAAGCTGCTGGCGTTGGCACCTGGGGCCGAACGTTCCAGGTGTGAGCGATTGGTTCTCCTGGGGCACCTATGTCGATGCAAACGGAGTGTCGATCAGTCAGGCGCACAGGGTGAGGCGGCTTTGGATGCCCTTCCTCGACTTGCCCGGCTGAACGACCTGCCCACAGTTGGGTGAAGACTGTTGGAGCAGGGGCCTGCAGTCAGCGTTGCTTCTGCTGGTGCTGCGGTGGGGTATCAGCCATCGGTGGCGCCTCCCTGGGTTGATGGGTTCAGATTCGCCCGGCCAGCCGCCTCAAACAATCCGTCTTTACACGCATTGCGTTGGTTGCTGGGCAGGAGCAGAGTGGTGATCAGTGGCTGCGATGCAGAGCTGTTCAATGTCCCGTTCCACTGCAGGGCAGTCAGACCAGTTGATCTAGCCTCATCCTGATCGGTCATTCAGATTGCCCGGGAGCTGTGCGATCGCATCGACGCTTGATCGTGTTCAAGGCCAGCGCGGCCATTGCAGCGGCTGGCGGCCATCGCTCAGCCAGCCCTCTGCAGGCGCCGATGGGATCTTCTGGCCCGTCTTCTGAACGAACACGCCTCAACCAGCCTCCGGTGCCCAGCCCTGCTGTCGGCTGACGTCATCGGTCCAGCCCTGGCAGCGGGTGAGCAGGTGCTCACCCTGGGCAATCAGGCCGTGGTGCAGCCGGCAGGTGAGCAGCGGAATGCACTCGGCTCCGGCGTGGTGGCGAAACCAGTGGCAGGTCATGCAGACCTTGCGGCTGCGGCTGGGGCGCAGCACGCCCTCATCCAGGTAAGACCAGGCCTCTGGCTCCTCTGCGGGCGCAGCTGCTCCGCCTGGGCAACGCGTGGCCGAGGGGGACGAAGAGGAGGGAAAACGCGCCATCACAGCCCTGCATGCATACACTTGTACTAGCAGGAGCTGGCCGAGTTGTCATTGGCTGTGCACGCGGCTCCGCAGGCGCTGCCCAAGAAGAAGCCCCGGGCCATGGGCGCCCGGGGCAAGTGGGTCCTTCCGGTCTGTGGGTTCTCGCACTGCTCCTCCGTCATGACTCAACTGCCAGGGGCAGCGCAAGGGGCCCGGAACCCTATGGGGCCTCACAACACACTCCTTGCTCGCTTTCCTTCACTCTCTGCTTCCTCTGATCCCGTCCCTGCTGCCGATGCTCAGCTGGACGGGCTCCTGCCTCGCGCCATCGCCCACAACCGCCACCACCAGCCCGGTCTCCAGCGAAACGCTGCCGCCCACGCCTTGCCAGCAGGAGTACGCGCTTGCCGCCTTTGAGCAGGGCGACTGGCTGGCTGAACTCGACCTGCTCCAGCTCGGGAATGCCCTGCAGCGCAGCGTCAGGGGCCGGGGCGGCCACGACGGCCGCGCCTTTGATCTGATGTTCGCCATCG
>NZ_JBIPMN010000287.1:0-2698 GCF_044369115.1 Vulcanococcus sp.
CACCTTGAAGGGGGCTTCGCGCACCACCTCCAGCAGGCGAAAGCGCTGCTGGCCGAGGGTCACGATGTTGCTGCGGTCGTCGGACTGCGTCTGGCACTGGAGGATTTCGGCGCAGCAGCCCACCTCCGCCATGGCCCCCTCCTGGGGGTCCCAGCGCACCACACCAAAGCGCCGATCGCTGTCGAGCACCGTGCGCAGCATCATGCGGTAGCGCGGCTCGAAGATGTGCAGCGGCAGCACCTCCTGGGGGAACAGCACCACATCCGGCAGCGGGAACAGCGGCAGTTCGCGCACGGCCAGTTGGGTCACGTCGTCGAGGTCCGGCTGAGGAATTGGGGTTGGCAGATCCTAGGCATCGCAAGGGCTGGCCGTGCCCAGCAAAAAGCCCGCCGGCAGGCGGGCTGAGGGCGTTGAGGCCTCGGTGCATCCAGCTGCGGCGGCACCCGGGCTTCGGGGATGTGCGGCTGAAGCGGTGCTTCAGAGCTTCACTTCGATGTCTACACCGCTCGGCAGATCGAGCTTCATCAGCGCATCGATGGTCTTGGCCGAAGGGCTGTAGATGTCGATGATCCGGCGGTGGGTGCGGGTCTCGAAGTGCTCGCGGGAGTCCTTGTCCACGTGGGGCGAGCGCAGCACGCAATAGATCTTGCGCTTGGTGGGCAGGGGGATCGGGCCGATCGCGGTTGCAGCGGTGTGGTCGGCCGTTTCGATGATTTTTTCGCAGGAGAGATCCAGCATGCGGCGGTCAAACGCCTTCAGGCGGATGCGGATCTTCTGCTGAGCGATGGCAGTGGACATGGCAAGGGTGTGAAACGGGGGGCGGACGGTCCGTCAGCGGAGCTGCGGAACGCCTGGAGCAGCTGGATTGTCGAGGTGCGGTGGGGGTGAAGGGTTGCCCCTCCACCCCTGAACCTAGATCACGGCCGAGGCCGACTCAGGCTCACTCGATGATCTTGGACACCACGCCGGCACCGATGGTGCGGCCGCCTTCGCGGATGGCGAAGCGCATGCCCTGCTCGATGGCCACGGGGCAGATCAGCTCACCGGTCATCTTGATGCGGTCGCCCGGCATCACCATTTCCACGTTGGAGCCGTCGTCGGCGGTGAACGCGGTGATCTGACCGGTCACGTCGGTGGTACGGATGTAGAACTGCGGGCGGTAGCCGGCGAAGAAGGGGGTGTGGCGGCCGCCCTCTTCCTTCTTCAGCACATACACCTCACCCTCGAACTTGGTGTGGGGCTTGATGGAGTTGGGCTTCACCAGCACCATGCCGCGCTCGATATCTTCCTTTTGAACGCCGCGGAGCAGCAGACCCACGTTGTCGCCGGCCATGCCCTCGTCGAGCAGCTTGCGGAACATTTCCACACCGGTGACGGTGGTTTCGCGGGTGTCTTTGATGCCCACGATCTGCACGGTTTCGCCCACCTTCACCTTTCCGCGCTCGATGCGGCCGGTGGCCACGGTGCCGCGGCCGGTGATCGAGAAGACGTCCTCAACGGCCATCAGGAAGGGCTTGTCGATTTCGCGCTCGGGCTCGGGGATGCCGCTGTCGACAGCCGCCATCAGTTCGGTGACCTTGGCTTCCCACTCGGCATCGCCTTCCAGGGCCTTGAGGCCGGACACCTTGACCACGGGGATGTCATCGCCGGGGAAGTCGTAGCTGCTCAGCAGCTCGCGCACTTCCATTTCCACCAGCTCGAGGATCTCCTCGTCGTCGACCATGTCGCACTTGTTGAGGGCCACCACCAGGGCGGGCACGCCCACCTGCTTGGCCAGCAGGATGTGCTCCTTGGTTTGGGCCATGGGGCCGTCGGTGGCGGCCACCACCAGGATGGCGCCGTCCATCTGGGCGGCACCGGTGATCATGTTCTTCACGTAGTCAGCGTGACCCGGGCAATCCACGTGGGCGTAGTGGCGGCCGTCGGTCTCGTACTCAACGTGGGCGGTGTTGATGGTGATGCCGCGCTCGCGCTCTTCGGGGGCGCCATCAATTTGGTCGTAGGCCTGGGCCTTGGCTTGACCCTTCTTGGCCAGCACGTTGGTGATGGCGGCGGTCAGGGTGGTTTTGCCGTGGTCAACGTGGCCGATGGTGCCGATGTTGACGTGGGGTTTGTTCCTTTCGAACTTCTCGCGAGCCATGATGAAAAAGAATCGGGTGGGTAAGTGGTACTGCGTTAAAGATCAGGAATTACCCTGATTCTTTGAGATGATGGCTTCTGCCACATTACGAGGAACTTCCTCGTAATGGCTGAACTCCATCGAGAAGATACCCCGACCCTGGGTCATGGATCGGAGCTGGGTGGCGTAGCCGAACATCTCGGCCAGAGGAACCTTGGATTGAACCTTGGATTGTCCATCTTCGACGGACTGACCCTCAACCTGGCCGCGCCGGGAGGAGAGGTCGCCGATGATGGATCCGAGGTAATCCTCAGGCACCTCGACCTCCACCTTCATCATCGGCTCAAGCAGCACAGGATTGCACTTCTTGACGCCGTCTTTGAAGGCCATGGAGCCGGCGATCTTGAACGCCATCTCCGAGGAGTCCACATCATGGTAGGACCCGTCCACCATGGTGACCTTGACATCGATCATGGGGAAGCCTGCAATCACACCGGATTGGCAGGTTTCTTTCATGCCGGCTTCCGCCGGGCCGATGTACTCCTTGGGAACGATGCCGCCAACAATTTTGTTGACGAA
>NZ_JBIPMN010000171.1:0-5739 GCF_044369115.1 Vulcanococcus sp.
TTGATACGGCCGTGGTCGTTGGTGTGCATCAGGCCAAACCCCTCGGCCTGGGCGGCATCCACAGGCAGGGCGCCGATGCTCACGTCAGCACCGGTGGAGATGTGGTGATCCACAAACGTGCTGTAGTCCATCCGGTAGAGCTGGTCGCCGGACAGGATCAGGTAGTGGTCCACATCCCACTCCTGAAACAGCCACTGGTATTTACGCACCGCATCGGCGGTGCCTTCAAACCAGCTGGGGCTTTCGGGGGTCTGCTGCGCCGCCAGCACCTCCACGAAACCTTGGCCGAAGCCGGACGAGAGGTTGTAGCTCTGAGTGAGGTGCCGGTTGAGCGACGCGCTATTGAATTGCGTCAACACGTACATCTTGTTGATGCCGGAGTTGATGCAATTACTGATCGGAATATCAATCAGGCGATATTTGCCTGCCAGAGGCACAGCGGGCTTGGCGCGCATTTTGGTGAGCGGATAAAGGCGCGTGCCGGCTCCGCCGCCGAGAATGATCGCCAGAACGCGCTTCATGCCTGATCCCTAGTGCCTTGGGCGCCAAGACGGTAGGCGAACCAATGCCCACACCGAAACCCTTCTGAGCAGATTGGCTGCAAACGGAAAGGGCATGTCACATGGGCCATGCCCGGCCGCTCAGTCCTGACTGTCGTGCAGCTCGAACAGGTCTTGAAGCACCTTCATCGCCTGGTGCCGTTGCTGGCGCGTTTGCGGTGCTCGCAGGTTGGTGACGGGGGTGTGCAGGATCTTGTTGATGATGCCCTTGGTGAGCGCCTCTACCACCTTGCGCTCGCGGGCCGAAAGATCGGGACCCATGCGACTGAGGGCCTTCTGCAGCTCCTGTTCACGGATCACTTCCAGCTGGGTGCGCAGGCGGTTAGCGATGGGCACCGCTTCCAGGCCATCCCACCAATCCAGAAAATCGCGGCCCTCCTGGCGCAGCATTCCTTCAGCCTCCGCGGCGATCTCACGGCGAGCCTCTTGGTTGCGCGCCACCACCTCCTGCAGATCGTCCACGTCGTAGGAGTTCACGCCACCGAGATCGCCAACACCAGCGGAAATGTTGCGGGGAACGCCGATGTCCACCAGCATCAACGAAGAGCGGCGGTTGAGCTTCTCGAGCCTCTCCACCGTGATGATCGGCTCCTCCGCTCCCGTGCTGGTGAACACCAGCGAACAGGTGCTCAGGCAGTGATCCAGCTCAGTGAGGGGCCGGCATTGAACCGGTAGGCCGGGAAAATCAGCGGCCATCTGCTCAGCTCGCTCCAGCGTGCGGTTGAGCAACACCACCCCTCGGGCCCCTTTGGCCTGAAGGTGCTGCAAGAGCAGGCGTGCCATCCGCCCTGCGCCCACCACGGCGATCTGCTCTTGATCGAGCGGCACCAGATCATCGACCCCACGGGCCTGGCCCACCTTCAGCTGAGCAAGCTCAACGGCGGCGGAGCTGATCGACACCGCACCGGTGCCGAGATTGGTTTCGCTGCGCACCCGCTTGCCGGTGCTCACGGCCTGATTTAAAAGGCGATTGAGAATTGGCCCGATGGAGCGGTGCTCCTGGCCCAGGCGGTACATCTTCTTCACCTGGGAGAGGATCTGGCCTTCTCCAAGCACCAGGGAGTCGAGTCCAGCGGCCACCCGCATCAGGTGGGCGACAGCGTCTTCGTGGTGATAGGTGAACAGGTGGGGTGTGAGCTGATCAAGCTCAAGCCCGGAGTGATCGCTGAGAAAACTACCCACGGCGCTCACGCCCTGTTCGGGGTGGCGCAGCAGCGTATAGATCTCGAGCCTGTTGCAGGTGCTCAGGATCGAGGCTTCCAATACCTCATCGCTCGAGCGCAGCCGCTGCAGGGAGTCCTCGATCGCCTGTTCGGCAATGCTGAGGCGTTCCCGGATCTCCACCGGGGCCGTGCGGTGACTGAGGCCGACGACGGCGATGTGCATGGAGCGGAAACGAAACGTGCGAGGGAAGGCGAATGCAGAGTGCCTACACAAAGGCGGGGTGCCCTGAAGAATTCAGAGCACCCCAACCGCTGTGGGCTTGATCAGCGCAGAGCGATGCTCTGGGCGCCGTCCTTGATGTGCACGGTGGTGGTGAAGCGTGCGGTGTTGTCGAGGGTGCTGATCACCAGGGAGCTGGTGCGGGTGCAGTCCTTCTCGAACTTCACGCCATCGAACAGCAGACCATCGGTGATGCCAGTGGCGGCAAACACCACGTTCTCGCCGCAAGCCAGTTCTTCCGCTTCGTAGATGCGATCAGGATCGCTGATGCCCATCTCAGCCAGACGAGCCAAGTTGCCTTCCTTGGTGAGACCTTCCCACTCGGAGGTCTGGGCCACGGCGGGGTCGTACACCAGCTGACCCTGGAAGTGAGCGCCGAGGGCACGCAGGGCGGCCGCGGAAATCACACCTTCGGGAGCAGCGCCGATGCCCATAAGGCAGTGGGTTCCGGTACCCGCGAAGCCACAGGCGATGGCGGCCTGCACGTCGCCATCAGAGATGGGCTGCACACGGGCGCCGGTGGCGCGGATCTCCTTGATCAGATCCTTGTGGCGGGCGCGGTCCATCACCACGATCACAAGCTCATCCTTGGGGATACCCAGGCACTGGCTGAGGATCTCGATGTTCTCGGTGGCCGACTTGCGGATATCCACCTTGCCCTTGGCGGCCGGGGGAGCGGCCAGCTTCTTCATGTAGAAGTCGGGGGCGTTGAACAGACCACCGCGATCAGAGGCGGCGAGCACGGCCATCGAACCGCGCTGGCTGTTGGCGCAGAGATTGGTGCCTTCGCAGGGATCGACAGCGAAATCAACGCCGGGGCCGGTGCCGCTGCCCACTTCTTCACCGATGTAGAGCATGGGAGCTTCATCGCGCTCGCCCTCACCGATCACGATGCGGCCCTGCATCTGAATCTTGTACATCCGCTCGCGCATGGCTTCAACGGCGGCGGCGTCTGCCTCGTTCTTGAGGCCCATGCCGGTGAGCTTGGCGGAAGCGATGCCTGCCTGCTCAACAACCTCGAGAATTTCTTGAATCAGGGTGCGATCCACAGGCGGTGCAGCGAAGGGAAAGAGAGGTCAACCCCAGGAGGTGCTTGGGATCGTGACCGCCGGAACCGTGTGAACAGCCGGTTCGGCCAGCAACACCAAGGCCTTTCAGGCTTGAAGCGCCGCTCACTGTATCAGTGCTTCTAGAGCGATTCGGGGCCGCTGCAAGGGCGCTTCAAAGGCTGTTGGAAGGTGCATTCCTACAATCACCCCTCTCCCTGCCCGCAGCGCTGCCATGAGCACCAAACCCCTGGTGATCTCGCCGTCGATTCTTTCGGCTGATTTCTCCCGCCTCGGCGAAGACGTGCGCGCTGTGGATCAAGCCGGCGCCGACTGGATTCACGTGGATGTGATGGATGGCCGCTTCGTCCCGAACATCACCATCGGTCCCCTGATCGTGGAAGCGCTGCGCCCCGTAACCCAGAAGCCGCTCGACGTTCACCTGATGATCGTTGAGCCCGAGAAATACGTGGCTGATTTCGCCAAGGCCGGCGCCGACATCATTTCGGTTCAGGTGGAAGCCTGCACCCACCTGCACCGCAACCTGGCCCAGATCAAGGATCTCGGCAAGATGGCCGGCGCGGTGCTCAACCCTGGCACCCCGATCGACACGCTCGAGTACTGCCTCGAGCTTTGCGATCTGGTGCTGGTGATGAGCGTGAACCCTGGGTTCGGCGGCCAGAGCTTCATCGAAAACCAGGTGCAGAAGATCCGCGACCTGCGCCGTATGTGCGATGAGCGCGGCCTCGATCCCTGGATCGAAGTGGACGGCGGCATCAAGGCCGAGAACGCCTGGAAGGTGATCGAAGCTGGTGCCAACGCGATCGTGAGCGGCTCCGGCGTGTTCAACCAGCCCAGCTACGCCGATGCCATCACCGGCATTCGCAACAGCAAGCGTCCTGTAGCTGTGGCTGCCTGAACGCCCTACATGGCCTGCCCAGCAGGCCAACACAACAACCGCCAGTTTGTACGGCTAGTACAGACTGGCGGTTTTCCCTTGACAGGAACTGTTCTCGCTTATGGGTGTGGTCCCGCGTGCGGTCGCCTTTGAGCCTGCCGCAGAGCCAGCACTGATCAAGCGCTGAGGAACCAGCCGTAGCTGTGCAGGCCGATTCCCAGCAGGTTCACGCCGATGTAGCACACGCAAATCACCACCAAACCGGCGACCGCCACCATCGCCGGCCGCCGGCCCTGCCAGCCGCGGCTCAGGCGGGTGTGCAGATAAGCGGCATACACAAGCCAGCAGATCAGAGCCCAGGTTTCCTTGGGGTCCCAGCTCCACCAGCTGCCCCAGGCTTCATTCGCCCACACCGCACCGCTCACGATGCCGATCGAGAGCAACAAAAAGCCCACGGTGATCGTGCGGTAGCTGAGGCTGTCGAGCTGCTCACTCAGGGAAATGGTGGCGCTGCTCAGTTGCAGGCCTGCCGGTGAGCCGCCCTCGGTGGCAAGGCTGGCCTGGCGGAAGGATCCGCTGCCAATCGAGCTGCTGCGCAGCTCTAATTGTTGACCGCGATCGGTGAACAGCACCGCCAAGGAGAGCAGGGAGCCGACAAGCAGGGCTGCGTAGCTGACCATGATCACGCTCACGTGCATCACGAGCCAGCTGGACCGTAGAGCCGGCACCAGTGGAGCGGCCTGCTGCAGTTGATCAGGCAGGGCGAAGCTGGCAAAGGCCACACAACCAAGGCCCATCGGCGTCGCTGCAGCTGCGACGATCGGTGAGGGGTAACTGCGCTCCACCAGCAACTGGGTGAGAGTGCAGGCCCACGCGAGGAAGCAAAGGGACTCGTACAGATTGCTGATCGGAAAGTGACCCGACTGCCACCAGCGCAAGACGAGCTGGGCGGTGAGCGCCAGGTTGGCCGCTGCCACCATCAAGCGCACGGCCTGACTGCCCTGGCCGCCGCCGCTCACACTCCAGAAGGCCAGAGGTAGGGACAGGAGCAGCAAGGCAAAGGCACCGAGGCCAAGGGCCAAAACCGGATCGGTCACGAAAAGGGAGAACCACGCGGTGGAATGCCGCCCAGTCTGCCGTGCAAGGAGGGCTCAGCGGCTGGCTTGTCTCAACAGCACAAGACCGCCGCCCAGGCCGATGAACACCGGCATCCACGCGGCAAAGAAGGGGAGCAAGGTGCCTTTGATCCCCAGCGAACTGAAAATGAATGACATCAAGTAGTACCCGAAGATCAGCAGCACACTGATGCCAAAGCCCTGGCTGCGGCTTGTGCGGGCGTTGGGACGCACCCCAAGGCTGCTGCCAATCAGGCCGAACACCAGACAGATGGCCGGAAACGCAAATTTCTCCTGAATACGCACCCGCAGGCGTCTTGCTTCCTTGCGATCGCCGGCCTGCTCCAGCAGGGCTTCGGCGCGCCAGGCCTGGGCCACGGTCATCTGGGCGGCATCACTGGGCAACTTGCCCACATCCAACGGCGCCTTGGTGAAGGGATAGAAATAACGATCGAAGTCAGCGGAGGTGGTGCGGTTGTTGGCACTATCGATATCGACAATGCGGCCATCACGGAACTCCCACATGCTGCGCGCATCATTCCAGGTGCCTGTTTTGGCGATCAGCAGCTGCTGGTGGCCGGCCTTGCTGAAATCCACCAAGGTGATCTCGTACATCTTTCCCTCACGGAAGCGGCGGGCATAAAAGAGCTGGGCAAGGTCGTTGCCGGTGCTCTCCC
>NZ_JBIPMN010000195.1:0-4378 GCF_044369115.1 Vulcanococcus sp.
GCGTAGCGGGAGTAGACCACGTTGTCGCCGCGCTCGGCAGCAACGGAACGCCCCAAAGCGGAATCGAGTGTGTCGGCAGCCGCCAGGTTGGCGCTGGGCACGATCACATCGTTGAACACAAAGGTGAGCAGCGTCATCAAGGCCGCCACTGCCAGCGCTGGAACCACCATCCGCCAGGTGGGAACACCAATGCTGCGCAGCGCGGTGAGTTCGCTGGAGCTGGAAAGCCGGCTGAAGGCCAGCAGGGTGGCCATCAAAGTGGCCATGGGGAACGAGAGCACCAGGAAACCGGGCAGCCGCAGCCCCAGAACCTGCATGGCCACGAGTGGGGGGAGCCCCGCTTCAGCCACCTTGCGCACCAGCTCAAACACCACCCCTACCGACAGCGACACGGCGGTGAAGGCCGCAATCCCGAACAGCAGTGGGCCGAGCAACTCAGAAGAAAGCCAGCGGTCCATCAACGGCACACGCTGCCATTGGCGCCGCAGCCTGTTGAACTGGCGCTGGAAGGGATCGAAGCGGGAAGGAACGCTGCTCACAGCTTGAAGTCCTCCCCGAGGTAGTGGCGTCGCACCAAGGGGTCGTTGGCCATCTCCCGTGAGGGCCCGCTGGCCAGGATGCTGCCCTCGGTCAGGATGTAAGCCCGGTCAGTGATGGCGAGGGTTTCGCGTACGTTGTGATCGGTGATCAAGATCCCCATGCCGCGATCGCGCAGCCTCGCGATCAGGCTCTGGAGATCGGCCACGGCCAAAGGATCCACCCCGGCAAAGGGTTCATCCAAGAGCAGATAGCGCGGGCCGCGTTGACCCACCGCCAGCGCGCGGGCCACCTCGCAGCGACGGCGTTCACCTCCGGAGAGCTGAAATCCTCGGCGTTCCACAAACGGGCGCAGATGGAAATCATCCACCAGCTGCTCCACCCGCTCGTTGTGCTGCCTGCGGGGTGCAGCGCTCTCCTGCAGGGCTAGAAAGAGGTTGTCGCGCACGCTGAGGTTGCGAAACACGCTCGCTTCCTGGGGCAGATATCCGATACCAAGCCGTGCCCGCTGCGGCATCGAGAGCTCGGCCACCGATGCCCCATCCATCACCACGGCGCCGGAATCGGGCCGCAGCAAGCCGGTGACCAGATTGAAGGTCGTGGTCTTACCCGCGCCATTCGGGCCCAACAAACCCACCACCTCACCAGGATTGAGGTTGAGACTCACCTGCTTCACCAGTGGCCGACCACCGATGGTCAGCGCCACCTGATCGAGAACCAGGCTCATGGCTGAGCTGCCGGAGCAGGGGCCGTCGACGGTTGAGGCGACGGTGCTTGCTGGATGGGTGTTTGCTGGATACGAACGCGGCTGAACACCTGTTGGCCGGCGGGAGGTATGGCAGTCAGGCGTTCACCATCCACGAGGTACACCACCCGTTCCGCCCGGATCAGATTGCCCCCCTCCTGAACGATGTCCACATCGCCGCTGAGCACCACCCGGTTTTCCTTGCTGAAGTATTGGGCTTGGCGGGCGGTGGCCACAACACGCTCATCGGGATACACAATGCGCACATTGCCCGTGGCGGTGATCACGCCTGTGAGCTGATCGGCGCGTTGCTGATCCGATTCAATTGTGACCAGGCCCGTTGAAACCCGAACAGGCTGAGCCGGAGCCTGGAGCGGAGCGCCTGCAGCTGGCTCGGCTGGAACCGACTGCCATGCAGCTGCCGGGGCTTCTTGTGCCTCAGCAGCCTGCGGCGACGCTGCAGCGCAGATCAACAGAGCAACCACCAGAGCGGAAGCGTGACTGGGCATGCTGCACTCGGCGGCCAAACCCCGCTCCCCTCGGTGTGAATGGAGCCATCGTATCGCTCAGTTCGCCTGGCCCATCAGGCGTCTGCGCAATCGGCATGGAGCCGGGGCAATGGCAACCCCGTGGGGTCCTGCTCCTGCTGCAACGCCTGCAAACGCGCCCGCACCTGCTGACGCAGCTGATCGAGATCAAGGCCCAGCTGGGCTGGCCCTGCGTTCTGAAGACGCCCAAGGCCCTCCCCGAGCAGCACCGTGGCTCCGCGGCGATTGCCACGCTCGAGATGCAGGTGCGCCACTGCAATTTGCAGAATGCCCTGCAGAACCTTGCGGCAAGGTCCCTGGGTTTCATGCCAGAGCTCCTCAAAGCCGTCGTGGCAGGCGTACCACTCGCCGGCATTGAAAAGCCTGACGGCCTCCCCGAAACGGGGATCGACCACCAGGCTGGCTTCCTCAGATTGAGGCTGGTTCAACGCAGGATTCAGCGGCGGGCGGGTTTCTTCGCCGGCAGCTTGCGCAGACGGATCGACTCAGGGGTGACCTCGAGCATTTCGTCGGGGCCGATGTACTCCAGAGCGCGCTCCAGGGTCATCTGCATCGGAGCCTGGAGGGTATCGAGTTCCTCAGCGCCAGCCGAGCGCATGTTGGTGAGCTGCTTGGTTTTGCAGACGTTGATCTCGAGGTCCTGAGGGCGGTTGTTCTCACCCACCAGCATGCCCTTGTACACCTTGGTACCTGGGGTGATGAAGAACTGGCCGCGATCTTCAGCGTTCTTCAGCGCATAGAAGGTGGCGGTGCCCTCTTCAAAGGCGATCAGCACACCGTTGCGGCGGGTTTCGAACTCACCCTGCATCGGGCGATAGTCGAGGAAGGAGTGGCTCATGATCCCTTCACCGCGGGTGGCGCGGATGAATTCACCTCGGAAGCCGATCAGACCGCGGGAGGGAACCACAAACTCCAGCTGGGTGCGGCCGTCGTTGGTGTTCTCCATGTTCTGCATCTCGGCTTTGCGGATGCCGAGCTTCTCGATGCAGGCTCCCACCGACTCCTCAGGCACATCCAGCACCAGGGTTTCAAAGGGCTCGGAAGGCGTGCCATCGATGGTGCGGAAGATCACCTGTGGCTGGCTCACCTGGAACTCATAGCCCTCACGGCGCATGGTTTCGATCAGGATGCCCAGGTGCAGCTCACCGCGGCCGCTCACAGCCCAGCGGTCAGGGGAGTCGGTGTCTTCGACCCGCAGGGCCACGTTGGTGAGCAGCTCCTTATTGAGACGGTCGCGAACCTGACGGCTGGTGACGAACTTGCCTTCCTTACCCGCGAAAGGTGAATCGTTGACCACGAAGGTCATCTGCAGGGTGGGTTCATCCACCTTGATCAGCGGCAGCGCCTTGGGCTCATCCGGGCAGGCAATGGTTTCGCCGATGTTCACTTCATCGAAACCAGCCACAGCCACCAGATCGCCGGCGCGGGCCTGTTCAATTTCCACCCGCTGCAGACCCTGGAAGCCGAGCAACTTGCTGATTCGTCCGCGCTTGACGCTGCCGTCGTCACGCAGTAAAGCCACCGGCTGATTGGCGCGGATGGTGCCGTTGTGGATGCGGCCGATCATGATCCGGCCGAGGAAATCGCTGTAGTCGAGGGTGGTCACCTGCAATTGCAGGGGCTTTTCGGGATCACCCACCGGCGGCGGAACGTGGCGGAGGATGGCATCGAAGAGCGGTCGCATGTTGTCGCTCTCGGTGGCCATGTCGGGCTTGGCGTAGCCGCCCATGCCACTACCAAAGAGGTAGGGGAAATCACACTGGTCGTCGTCGGCGCCGAGCTCGAGAAACAGATCGAGAACCTTGTCGACAGCCTGCTCGGGATCCACGCGAGCTCGGTCGATCTTGTTCACGAACACGATCGGGCGCAGGCCTTTTTCCAGGGCCTTCTTGAGCACGAACCGGGTCTGGGGCATCGGTCCCTCGTTGGCGTCCACGATCAGCAGACAGCCGTCCACCATGCCGAGCACACGCTCAACCTCACCGCCGAAGTCGGCGTGGCCAGGGGTATCCACGATGTTGATCCGGATTCCCTCGTAGTCCACCGCGGTGTTCTTGGAGAGAATGGTGATGCCACGCTCCCGCTCGAGATCATTGGAGTCCATCACGCAAGTGGGGACAGCCTCGTTGTCGCGGAAGATGCCCGACTGAGCCAGCAGCGCGTCCACCAGGGTGGTTTTGCCGTGGTCAACGTGGGCAATGATTGCAATATTGCGGATCGGGGTTCCCGGATGCTCGCCGCTCATAAATGGTGGTGCTGGTTGTGATCTCGATGGCGCACGCCGCAGGCGTTGGCGTGGGAACGGTGTCTGAAACCCCTGAGCCAAATCGCGTGGCAGAAAGCGGAGCGATGAGGGCTGGTATCTCTTGCAGCGTGGTCTTAAGGGCATGGAGCGTTGATGAACAACGACCACAACCGAGACCGATGACCCCTACGGTGCGTTAAGGGAATCTATCGCAGTGCCTGCGCCCAAGCTGGGTTTCACCGGCGCTCAGCCAAGGTGCCCCTGGTCACACCGAGGCGGCTCTCAAGCTGCTCCTGCTGCCAG
>NZ_JBIPMN010000093.1:0-10121 GCF_044369115.1 Vulcanococcus sp.
TCTGAATTCGTGGAGCTGTTTGTGGGCGTGGGCGCCAGCCGCGTGCGTGATCTGTTCCGCCAGGCCAAAGAGAAGGCTCCCTGCATCGTGTTCATCGACGAGATCGATGCGGTGGGCCGCCAGCGCGGAGCCGGCATCGGCGGCGGCAACGATGAGCGTGAGCAAACGCTGAACCAGCTGCTCACCGAGATGGACGGCTTCGCCGAAAACTCTGGTGTGATCCTTCTGGCCGCCACCAACCGTCCGGATGTGCTCGATGCGGCCTTGATGCGGCCAGGGCGTTTCGACCGCCGCATACATGTGGATCTACCCGATCGGCGCGGGCGCGAGGCGATCTTGGCCGTGCATGCCCGCTCCAGACCCCTCGACCCTGAGGTGTCCCTGGCTGACTGGGCCAGCCGTACCCCGGGCTTCTCCGGAGCTGATCTCTCCAATCTGCTTAATGAAGCGGCCATCCTCACGGCCCGGCGTGAGCGCAGCTGCATCGATGACGCGGCCATCGGCGATGCCCTTGAGCGCATCACCATGGGCCTCACCGCGGCTCCCCTGCAGGACAGTGCCAAGAAACGCCTGATCGCCTATCACGAGATCGGCCATGCCCTGCTCACCACCCTGCTGCCCGCTGCCGATCGGCTCGACAAGGTCACTTTGCTGCCGCGGGCCGGTGGCGTGGGCGGCTTTGCCCGCACGATGCCGGATGAAGACGTGCTCGATTCCGGGTTGATCAGCAAGGCCTATCTGCAGGCTCGCCTCGTTGTGGCGATGGGTGGTCGTGCGGCCGAATTGGTGGTGTTCGGCCCGAGCGAGGTCACCCAGGGTGCCTCCGGTGATCTGGAGATGGTGAGCCGCATCGGCCGCGAGATGGTGACCCGCTACGGCTTTTCCTCCCTGGGGCCCGTTTCGCTGGAAGGGGAGGGGCATGAGGTGTTTCTCGGCCGCGATTGGTTGCGTTCCGAGCCGCACTACTCGCAGGAAACGGGCAGCCGCATCGATGCGCAGGTGCAGCAGCTAGCCCGGGCTTCGTTGGATCAGGCTGTGGCTCTGCTCCGGCCCCGACGCGAGCTGATGGATGCGTTGGTGGATCTGTTGATCCAAAGAGAAACGATTCAGGGCGCTGAATTCACCGCCCTGGTGGAACAGCACGAGCAGCGCCAGAACGAAGCGGCAGTGGTCTAAGCGAAACGGATGTCGAGGCTGCGCAGGTAGGTGTGCAGGCCGGCGTCCTGAACTGGCAGCAGCCAGGCCGGCTCGCCGCTTTCGTTGACATGGGAGTGCCAGTGGCCGGGAGGGGTGATGAACGCACCGCCGCTCTGCCACTCGAGGCGGCGTGGGTTGCGGATGCTGCCGTCGCCGTCGAGCTCGGTTCCCACCAAGGTGTAGACCCCGGGCTGGCAGCTGATGATCAGATCCAGGGCAACTGATTGATGCCGGTGCGGGGCCTGCGTGGCGCCGGCGGGCACGATGCCGAACATCGCCCAGAGCACATGGGTCACGGTGCGGGTGCTGGGCAGGTCGCGGTTGGCCAGCAGCAGGCTGACGCGGTTGCTGCTGCCACTGCCCGGTTGGCGCGCCAGTTGCTCGAGTTCGGCCTGCATCCAGGCAGCCCTGTAGTGGGTGGGTTCAAACCGGGCTGCGTTTGGACTCACCCCCAGATAGCTCAGCAGAGGCCCGTCGTGCACCCAATACAACACGCTGGTGCTGCTGGCTTCCAGCAGCGGTGTGCCTCCGGCGGGCAAGACAAAGAGATCGCCCTGCTGCCAGTGGATCTCTGCATCCGTGGGGCTGCTGCCATCGGCCGGGGGTACCCGGCACACGCCGCTGCCTGAGAGCACAAAGAACAGCGAGCTGGTGACTTCCGCCGCGGCGCGCACGCCTTCGCCAGCCTCAATGCGGATGAAATGAGCGGCGAGAGCGGGGCTGGTGGCCGGGCCTGGCACCCCCAACTCGGCGCTCAGATCGAGCGGAAGGATGCCGGTGGGGCTCTGCTGATGTAGCTCAGGTCCCCAGCTGCGGTAGGGGATCGGATCGGTCAGCCCAGGCCGCACCGGGTTGGCCGCCTGCCGGTAATCGAAGAGCAGAGCCTTGCTGGCAGCGGGCTCGTCGTGACGCTTGCGCTCGGGGGTCTGGGTCATGGAACCACTGTTGCGGATCAGCCGCCGGCAACGGCGGGAACGATGCTCACTTCATCACCGTCCTTGAGGGCGGTGGTCTGGTTGTCGAGGAAGCGGATGTCTTCGCTGTTCACATACACGTTGAGGAAGCGGCGCAGCTTGCCGGCTTCATCGCACAGGCGGCCCTTCAGGCCGGGGTAGCGGCCGTCGAGGGCGTCGATCAGGCTGTCCACGCTGCTTGCGACGAGCTCAACGCTGGCTTCGTCGTTGGTGAACTTCTGCAGGGGAGTCGGAATCAGAACCTGAATGGGCATGGTCGGGAGAGGAAGGTTGTGGAGCGCGGGAGGGGTTTGAAGATCAGCCGGCCTGGGCGGCTTGGGCCTGCTGCCAAGCAGCGTTGAAGCTGTCGAGCTGGGCTTCGATCGTGTACGGCTGGCCGATGTGATCCACCACAGCCTCGGTGGTCTTGAGGCCGTTTCCGGTGATGTAGGCCACGGTGCGCTCTTCGGGGTTGATCTTGCCCTGCTCCACCAGCTTCTTGAGCACCGCAATCGTGGTGCCGCCGGCGGTTTCAGTGAACACGCCCTCGGTTTCCGCCAGGAGTTTGATGCCGTCGATGATCTCGGCGTCGGTGACGTCGGCGATGGTGCCGCCGGTGCGATTGGCGATGTCGATGGCGTAGGGGCCGTCGGCGGGGTTGCCGATGGCGATCGACTTGGCGATGGTGTTGGGCTTCACCGGGGTGATGAAATCGCGGCCCTCGCGGAAAGCTGTTGCGATGGGATTGCAGCCTTCAGCCTGGGCGCCGCTGAAGCGCACGGCCTTCTCCTCCACCAGCCCGCACTTGATGAATTCATCGAAGCCCTTGCGGATCTTGGTGAACAGGGAACCGGAGGCCAGGGGCGCCACGATGTGGTCGGGCAGTTCCCAGCCCAGCTGCTCGATCACCTCGTAGCCGAGGGTCTTGGAGCCTTCGGAGTAGTAGGGGCGCAGGTTGATGTTCACGAAGCCCCAGCCATAGGTGTTGGCCACCTCCGAGCACAGGCGGTTCACCTGGTCGTAGTTGCCCTTCACCGCCATCAGGGTGGGGTTGTAAATCAGAGTGCCGAGCACCTTGCCCAGCTCTAGGTCGCTGGGGATGAACACGCAGCAATCCAGGCCGGCGTGGGCAGCGATGGCAGCTGTGGAGTTGGCCAGGTTGCCGGTGGAGGCACAGCTCACCGTTTTGAAGCCCAGCTCGCGGGCGCGGGTGAGGGCCACGCTCACCACGCGGTCCTTGAAGGAGAGCGTCGGCATGTTGACGCCATCGTTCTTGATATAGAGGCTCTTCAGACCCAGGCGCTTGGCCAGGTTGTTGGCCTTCAGCAGCGGCGTGAAGCCGGTTCCCACATCGATCGGATCACCGGCGATCGGTAGGAATTCCCGGTAGCGCCAGATCGAGGCGGGTCCGGCTTCGATCGTGGCGCGGCTGACGCGGCTCTTGATCGCCTCGTAGTCATAGACCACCTCCAACGGACCGAAGCACACGTCTTCGCAGACGTGGCGGGCGCCGGCTTCGTAGGGCTGGCCGCACTCCTTGCAGCGCAGGCCCGTGAAGGTGGGGCCAGCGGTGGAGAGGGAAAGGGTCGCCGTCACGATCACGTCGCTGAGGTCAGTGGAAGCTAGCAGCGCTGTTTGCACAGCCGATCAATACCCGATCCCGTGCATCGGGTATTGATCGGCTCTTTGTTCGGGCCTTGCGGCTGTCTTGACCCGCTCTCGGTGCTGCCTAGCCTCAGGCAGTGCTCGGTTCACTCCTTGCGGCTTTCCGTTGATGCCCTCAAGCGGGGTCTGCGCTGGCTGGGTTGGCTGGCCATCGGCCTGGGCCTGTTGGTGCTGGTGCCGCGCTTGGTGATCGAGGCGCAGTGGTTCGGTCAGTTTCAGAGCCAGTCGGTGGTGCTGCGCCGCTGGCTGTTCCAGCTGCTGGCCTTCGCGCTGGTGTTCGGCCTGGGGGTTCCCCTGCAGCTGCAGCAGCTGCAGCGCTGCTGGCGGCTGCGCCAGCAGGTCGCCCGCAAAACGCTGCCGCTAACGCCGTTGGTGCCGCTCGGCCCGCCGCTCCTTGTAGGCCTGTTTGTGGCCCTGCTGCTGCTGCTGGCCGGTGGACTGACCTATTTGATGGTGCAGGCCGGAGATCTGATCGCGGCTCCGTTCAGCGGGGATGTGATCACCGGGATTCCGGTGTTGGCGGATCTGCCTCCGTTGTTGTTTCTGGGGCTGGGGGCCGCACTGCTGCCGCTGCTGTTGCTCTGGCCCTACACCAGTCTGCGGGTGGCCCTGGCTGCTGCTCTGGCAGGTTCTGCCACGGCGGTGGCTCGCGGTTGGAGCCTTTGGCTGCCGGCGCTTTTGGCGGTGCCCTTCGGTGAACGGGATCCACTCACAGGCTTTGACCTCAGTTTCACGGTGCTGCGCCTACCGGCCTTGCACCTGCTGGTGAGCGTGGTGCTGGTGCAAGGGTTGGTGGGGTTGGCCGGCTGCCTCTGGCTCACCTTCAGTGAAGGCAACTGCCTTTCGGAGCTGCGTTTTCCTGGTCTGAGCCGCGAGCAGCAGCGGGTGTTGCAGCCGCAGCTGGCGGTGCTGGCGCTGATGGCTTCCCTCAGCAATGCTCTGGCGCCCTTCGATTTGATGCTGCATGGAAGCGGTGTGGCTGCCGGTGCCGGTTTCGTGGACTTGCACGTGCGGTTGCCTCTGCGCCTGCTGCTCGCTCTACTGCTCCTGCTCACCGGCATCGGCCTGCTGGTGCCGATTCCCCGCCGCTGGTTGCGGCGAGGGGCTCTGCTGCCACTGCTGTCCACCACCGCGCTGGTGCCCTTTGCGGAATGGGTGGTGGCACCCGTGGTGCAGCGCATCTGGGTGCAGCCGCGGGAGCTGGCGCTGGAAACCCCCTATCTGCGCCGCACCATCGACGCCACGCGCCGTGCCTTTGGCCTGGAGGCTGTGCGGAGAGTGGATCTGGCCCCTCGCCAGCAGCTCACACCCGCGGATCTCCAATCGGCCCCGGGCACCCTGGCCAACGTGCGCCTGTGGGATAGCGGCCCCCTGCTGGAGGCGAATCGTCAGCTCCAGCAGCTGCGCCTTTACTACAGATTCCCCTCAGCGGCGGTCGATCGCTACCCCCTGAACGCTGATCCTCAACGCCAGGGCAAGCAGCAGGTGCTCATCGCTGCACGCGAGCTCGACACCTCAGCCCTGGCAAAGAACTCCCGCACCTGGCTGAACCGCCACCTGGTGTTCACCCACGGTTACGGCTTCACCGTCTCCACGGTGAATGCTTCTGGCCCCGATGGGCTTCCCCTCTACTTCGTGAAAGACCTGGGCCGCAGTGGCAAGGTGCAAGGCATCCCCCAGTTGGGTATCAGCGATGCCCAGGCGCAGCAGGCACTGCCGGTGGGTCGCCCCAAGCTCTATTTCGCCTCCGACCGCGCGCCTTACGCGATTGCCCCCACCCAGGTGCGGGAATTTGATTACCCCGAGGGTGATCTCAACGTTTATTCCCACTACGACGGCAAGGCCGGGGTGCCGATCCATGGCCCCATCGACCGCGTGATGGCGGCGATCTACCTGTGGGAGCCACGACTGCTGTTCACCGGCTCCCTCACCCCAGATTCCCGCCTGTTGATGCGGCGCCAGGTGAATCAACGGCTCACAGCCCTGGCTCCCTTCCTGCGCTTCGAGAGCAAGCCTTATCTGGTCACCGCTCGGGTGAACAGCGAGCCGGGCTTCCAGAACGACCACCACCAGTACTGGCTGTTGGATGGTTTCACGGTGAGCCGCAGCTATCCCTATTCCGATCCCAACCCCAGCGGCATTCGTTATTTCCGCAATCCGGTGAAGGCGGTGGTGGATGCCTACAACGGCCACGTGTGGCTCTACGTCAGTGATCCAACCGACCCGGTGTTGCGCACCTGGAAACGCGCCTTCCCGGATTTGTTTAAACCGCTCTCGGCGATGCCGCCGGAACTGCTGGCCCACATTCAGGTGCCCCAGAGCCAGTTCCAGGTGCAGGCGGAGCGGCTGCTTCGCTACCACGTCACCGACGTGCGCACCTTCTACAACGGCGACGATGTCTGGGCCATCCCTCAGGAGATCTACGGCAGCACCACCACGCCGGTGCGCCCTTATCACGTCACGATGCAGCTTCCCGGGGAGACACGGCCGGAGTTTGTGCTGCTGCTGCCCTTCACGCCATTGCGGCGGGCCAACATGGTGGGTTGGTTGGCTGCCCGCAACGACACCCCGCACTACGGCGAGCTGTTGCTGGCCCGCTTCCCGCAGCAGCGCTTGCTGCTGGGCCCGCAGCAGGTGTCGGCACTGATCGAGCAGGACCCGGCGATCAGCTATCAGTTCGGCCTCTGGAACCGCGACGGTTCGAAGCTGATCCGCGGCAATCTGCTGGTGATGCCCGTGGGCAAAGGTTTGCTCTATGTGGAGCCGATCTATCTCCAGAGCACCAACAATGCGTTGCCCACCTTGGTGCGGGTGGTGGTCACAGACGGACGCCGCTTCGTGATGGAGCGCAATCTCGATTCAGCGTTGCAGGAGCTGGTCTCCGCACAGCCACGGCCGCTGCCCCAAGCGCTCACCTTGCCGGAGCCCGGAGCAGCACCAACCTTCCAGCCATAAAAAAGGGGGGCTTTTGGCCCCCCGATGATCAGTGATCAGACGTGAATGATCGCTGTGATCAGGCAGCCACGGCGGTCTTGGGGTCGAGTTCGCCCTTGGCGTACAGACCGGCGTAGTAGTTGATGTCGCGCTGCTTGATCTTGCTGGCGTTGCCGGCACACCAGAACTGCTGATAGCGATCCAGGCACACCTGCTTCATGTAGGCCCGGGCGGGCTTGTTGAAGTGGCGGGGATCGAAGTTGGCGGGATCCTTGGCGGCGGCTTCACGCACAGCGGCGGTGAAGGCGAGGCGGTTGTCGGTGTCGATGTTCACCTTGCGCACGCCGTTGCGGATACCTTCCTGGATTTCTTCCACGGGCACGCCGTAGGTCTCGGGGATGGCACCGCCGTACTTGTTGATCATGTCCAGCCACTCCTGGGGCACGGAGGAGGAGCCGTGCATCACCAGGTGGGTGTTGGGGATGGCCTTGTGGATCTCAGCGATGCGGCTGATGGCCAGCACTTCACCGGTGGGCTTGCGGGTGAACTTGTAGGCGCCGTGGCTGGTGCCGATGGCGATGGCCAGGGCATCCACCTTGGTTTTGGCGACGAAGTCGGCAGCCTCAGCGGGATCGGTGAGCAGCTGACTGTGGTCGAGCTTGCCCTCGAAACCGTGGCCGTCCTCGGCTTCACCCATGCCGGTTTCCAGGGAGCCCAGGCAGCCCAGTTCGCCTTCCACGCTCACGCCGATGGCGTGGGCAACATCCACCACTTCCTTGGTCACAGCCACGTTGTACTCGTAGCTGGCGGGGGTCTTGGCGTCGGCCATCAGGGAGCCATCCATCATCACTGAGGTGAAGCCGTTGGCGGCGGCACCGAAGCAGGTGGCAGGGCTGTTGCCGTGGTCCTGGTGCATCACCACCGGGATGTCCGGATAGGTTTCCACGGCGGCCAGGATCAGGTGGCGCAGGAAGTTCTCACCGGCGTACTGACGGGCGCCGCGGGAGGCCTGCAGGATCACCGGGGAGTCGGTCTCGTAGGCCGCCTCCATGATCGACTGCACCTGCTCCAGGTTGTTCACGTTGAAAGCAGGGATGCCGTAGCCGTTTTCAGCGGCGTGGTCGAGCAGCAGCCGAAGCGGGACGAGCGCCATGGGGACACCGGGAGAGTGAATGCGGGCGATCCTAACCGGCGCCTTTTGCGTCTAAATCGCCTGGCGCATGCCGCTGTCGGACGCCTGCAAAGCCCTGTCGCAGATCAGCTGGCTGTGCGCGGCTTCCGAGAGCCCCGGCCGCATGGGGCGCCCTTCCAGTGCCGCTTCAGCCCACCACTCGATCAGGCGGCGCACGGGGGCAACACGGCCATCGGGCCAGGTGTGGCTGAAGGCCAGCTCTGGATCGGGGGGCAGCTCCTCCAGTGGACCGCCCTGCGAGGAGCGCCAGAGCTGGAAGCCGTGCACGTAATCGCTCTGGTTGCTGGAGCCGAGCACCAGCGTTCCTTCGCTGCCGTACGCCTCGATCCAGTAGCCCCGGCCCGGCCGGGTCACCGAGGCCAGGCTCACCTGGGCTGGCAGTTTGAGGCCCGCTGCGGTCTCCAGCTCCAGCTGCAAAAGCGCAATGTCTTCGGCATCCACCGCCGCCAGGCGGCCACTGCCATCGGCCAGGGGGCGATGGGGGATGGCCATGCTGCGCAGGCAGCTCACCTGTCGGGCCGGCCCAACCAGCCAATGCAGGGTGTCGAAGGCGTGGGTGCCCAGGGAGCCCAGCACCCCACCGCCGGCAGCCCGTTGGGAATACCAGTTCCAGGGGCGGCTGGCATCAGCGCGGCTCCCCATCAGCCAATCGAGCTTGATCAGCCAGGGCGTGCCGATGCTGTTTTGCCGCAGCAGCGCGGCCAACTGGATGAAGGCCGGCACGGCGCGATATTCGAAATCCACCGCCACGGCAACACCGGCGCTGAGGGCCTGGCGCTGCAGCTCCTCGATCTGGCAGGCCTCCAGGGCCACCGGTTTCTCCAGCAGCAGATGCTTGCCGGCGGCGATCGCGGCCTGGGCCAGCGCGAAGCGCGGCTCCGGCGGTGTGGCGATCACCAGCGCGTCCACGCGCGGATCGGCCAGTAGAGCTTCAAAGCTGCTGAATCCAGGCAAGCCGCTGGCGGCGCAGGCTTGCTCGAGCCGCTCCGGCCTGTGATGCCAAAGGGCAACAGGCTCGGTGAGCGGGCAGTCGCGCAGGGCTGGCAGGTGCACCTTCTCGCCGAAGCCGAGGCCCACCAGGGCCACACCGAGGGAACGCTGCGAGGAGGGGGCTGCCGTCACGGGCGGATGGTCACGTCTCAGAAGCCTGCCAGCAGGGTCCCCCCGGCTGCGCAGGCCTCCGTGATCGTGGAGCTGATCAGATCGTCACCGCTGGCGGCCTGCCAAGTGCTGCCCCACTGCGGAATGCCGTTGATCGAGGTGTCGCGGTAGAGGTTCTGGCCGCAGTCGATCTCCATCACATACAGATCGCTGGCCGGCGGACGCGGTTCGCTGCCATCAGCATTGCGGGGCTGATCAGCCGGGGGTGCCGGCTGAAAGCGGCTGAGCACGGTGAGGTTGCCGTTGCGGTTCACCCGCAGGCTCCCGGCATCCCACCACTGTCGGCCGTCATCACTGGCCGGCACTTCATGCCAATCCACCGGTCCGGCCCAGGCTGGTGCGCTGCCGAATGCACTGATGCTGCCCAAGAGCAGCAGCGCGCCCAGCACATAGGCGAGTGCAGAGCCCAGCCGCCGGTGGATGACACTCCCGTTAAAGCCGCTGCCGCTGCTCATGCGGCCACAGCCTTGGTTACGCCGTGCATGCGCAACAGGCTCACCAGGGTGCTGCGCAACTTGGTGCGGGGCACGATGTGATCTACGAAGCCGTGGTCGCGCAGGTATTCCGCGGTTTGGAAATCGTCGGGGAGCTTTTCGCGCAGGGTCTGCTCGATCACGCGGCGGCCGGCGAAGCCGATCAGGGCTTTGGGTTCGGCCAGGATCAGGTCGCCGAGCATGGCGAAGCTGGCGGTCACGCCCCCGGTGGTGGGGTGGGTGAGCAGGGGCATGTAGAGCAGTTCGGCCTGGCGGTGCCGCTCCAGGGCGCCGGAGATCTTGGCCATCTGCATCAGCGAGAGCATCCCCTCTTGCATGCGGGCGCCGCCGGAGGCGCACACGATCAGCACGGGGTAGCGGCGGGCGGTGGCTTCTTCGATCAGGCGGGCCAACTTCTCACCCACCACCGAGCCCATCGAGCCGCCCATGAAGCGGAAATCCATCACACCGAGGGCCAGGGGAAGGCCCTCCACCCGGCAGAGCCCGGTGATCACCCCATCCTTGAGGCCGGTGCTGCGCTGCGTA
>NZ_JBIPMN010000250.1:0-2676 GCF_044369115.1 Vulcanococcus sp.
CGCCAATCAGCAGATCGGCGGAGGGCACGAGCCGCTCCAGCAGCCCGCGGCTGCTCACCAGGCTCACCAGGCGGCCCTGCCGCTGGCTCTCCAGGCGCCGCAGCCGCTCGGGTGAGAGATCGAGCAGGAACACCTCTGCATCCATGGCAGCGGCGAGCCGAGCGGCATTCCACCCCACGCTGCCGGCACCTAGCACCACCACCCGAGCCGGCCGCACACCAGTGCAGCCTCCGATCAACACGCCGCGCCCGCCCTGGGGTTTCTCGAGCAGGCGCGCGCCCACCTGCGCCGCCAGGCGGCCGGCGATTTCACTCATCGGTGCCAGCAACGGCAGGCTGCCATCGGCAAGTTGCACCGTTTCGTAGGCGATGGCGGTGGTGCCCGCCTGCAGCAAGGCCCGGCCCACCGCGGGGTAGGCCGCCAGATGGAGGTAGGTGAACAGCACCAGATCGGGCCGCAGGAAGGCAAACTCCTCGGGCTGCGGTTCCTTCACCTTCACCACCAGATGGGCTGCCCAAGCCTCCGTTTGATCCACCACGGCGGCGCCTGCAGCTTGAAATGCCGCATCGCTGATGCCGGCGCCCTCGCCAGCGCCTTGTTCGATGCGCACCTGCAGGCCATGGCTCACCAGCTCGCGTACTGCATCGGGTGTGAGCGCCACGCGCCGTTCGTCGGGCTTGATCTCCCGCGGTACGCCGATGCTGGCGATCGAAGCGATGGTGGGGGCCATGGCGCGATCGCACTGGCGGATCGCCCTTCAGCTTGGCGCCGCTGGCAGGGATTGACCACTTGCGTGCTGGCCTACGCCGCAGCGATCGGCATCCTCCAGCCGCTGCCAAAAGAGCGTTGGCTGAGCTTGAGCACGGGCGGTGCCTGGCGGCGTTTGAATTCGGCGCGGCGCAGCAAGCTCATCACCCGTTGGGCCAGCACCGCATCGACGCCGTGCGCGATCAGATCTTCGGGGCTTTGATGCTCTTCCAGCAGCGCTTGCAGCAGCGGATCGAGTAGCGCGTAATCCGGCAGTGAGTCGCTGTCGCGTTGGTCGGGGCGCAGTTCAGCGCTGGGGGGTTTCTCGCGGATGGCGGCGCCTACCAGCTCGCCGGTTGCCGGTAGGCCGAGGGCGGCGCGGCAGTGGGCTGATGCCGCTGAATCGATCCAGGCGCAGAGGCGGAACACGCCGGTTTTGTAGAGGTCGCCAATCACGGCCAGCCCGCCGTTCATGTCGCCATAGAGGGTGCAGTAGCCAACCGCCAACTCACTTTTGTTGCCTGTGGAAAGCAGCAACTGCCCCTGCTGGTTGGCCACGGCCATCAACAGGGTGCCGCGGATGCGCGATTGCAGGTTTTCGGCTGTTAATCCCGCGGGCTCACCGCCGAGTGGCGGCCTGAGGGCTGCATCAAAACTGGCCATCAGGGGTTCGATCGGCACCGTTTGGGTGGCGATGCCCAGGCGATCGGCGAGGGCGAGGGCGTCGTGGATCGACCCCTCCGAGCTCCAGGGTGAGGGCATCAACAGGGCCTGCACGTTCTCAGGCCCGAGAGCCGCAGCGGCAATCACTGCCACCAGGGCTGAATCGATACCACCGCTGAGCCCAAGCAGCGCCTTGCTGAACCCGCATTTGCGGGCGTAGTCGCGCACCCCCAGCACCAGGGCGCGCAGCAGCAGGTGGTCGGTTGCGGGCAGCGCGGCGAGGTACCCCGCTGCTGGAGCTGCATCACGGGCGTCCCAGAGGCCGAGATCAGCCTCGGCAAAGCTGAGCTGGCGCAGCACCGTGCCATCGGTGCCGGTCACGAAGCTGCCGCCGTCGAACACCAGTTCGTCGTTACCGCCGACTTGGTTCACGTACACCACAGGGCACTGCAGTCGGCGGGCCGCAGCGGCAGCTAGCTCACGCCGCAGCTGTGCTTTGCCGGTGCCAAAGGGTGAGGCTGAGAGGTTCAGCAGCAGATCGGGTTGCAGGGCCTGCAGATCCGCCACGGGATCAGCCCCGAGCAGCCGCTGTTGGTGCAACTCGTCTTCCACCCACAGGTCTTCGCAGATGGTGATGCCCAGGCGCCAGAGGCGGCCCTGGCGTTCCAGCTCGAGCAGGCAGGGTTGGTCGGCCGGGCGGAAATAGCGCCGTTCATCGAACACGTCGTAGCTGGGCAGCAGGCGCTTGCGGGCCACCACCTGCCAGCTGCCGTGCTCCACCAGAGCAGCGGCATTCAACAGATCGGGCGTCTGCCGATCGGGCGTGGGCTCGCTCACCCCCAGCAGCAGGGCAAGCCCTCGGGGGAGCTCGGCGGCCAGCCTGTCCAGAGCTTGCTGTTGCTGCTGGCGCAGGGCCGGGCGTAATAGCAAATCGCGCGGTGGGTAGCCCCAGAGCGCCAGCTCCGGTGCTACCACCAGATCAGCACCTGCCGACGCGGCGCTGCGGCAGGCCTCCAGCACCTGCTTGCCATTGCCGGCCAGGTCTCCCACCAGCGGGTTGATCTGGGCGAGGGCGAGACGCATCAGCGGGCGGTGTGGGAGGGCTGCTGCCCCAGGCCGTAGAGATTGTGACGAACCAGTTCCTCCCACAGTGCTGCTGGTACCTGCTCGGGGCTGGGATGCCGGCGGATCGAGGAGCTCGCTGTGGCCGGCACCGGCAGGTGCAGCAGCTCTGGCTGCCCGCCCAGGTTGCGGATCGCCTCCAGC
>NZ_JBIPMN010000140.1:0-7249 GCF_044369115.1 Vulcanococcus sp.
ATCCTTGGCACCACTTTTGCGGCGAGCCGGCCGGCTGGAGATCTGCAGCTTGCTGATCTCCTCGATCGGTGTGCACTGCTGGAAGAAGGCCACCAGATCAGGGTTGTCGTGCACGAGGGCGCGGTAATGGCTACGGGAGGAAGCCGCCAGCCGAGCCATCAGCTCATTCCAGTCGGGGGTGTCATCCACATGGCTGGTGATCAGGCTGTTCTGGATCACCGCGGTGGAGACGGTTTCCAGGTTGTAGAGCGCCAGCTCCGGCAGGGAGTATTTGGAGGCAAGCACTTCCCCCTGTTCGGTGATCTTGATGCGGCCGTTGAGGGTGCCGCTGGGCTGGGCCAGGATCGCCTGGTAGGCCGGACCGCCGCCTCGCCCTACGGAGCCACCGCGCCCATGGAAGATGCGCAGCGCCACGCTGTGGCGGGTGGCCAGCTGCTGCAGAGCGATCTGCGCCTGATGAATCTCCCAGTTGCTGGAGAGGAAGCCCGAATCCTTGTTGCTGTCGGAATAGCCGAGCATCAGCTCCTGCAAAGGCTTACCGGTGGGGCTGGTGCTGGCGATCAGCTGCCGGTAGAAGGGCTCGCTGAACAGCCGCTCCATCACCGCCGGGGCAGCCTTGAGGTCTTCCACCGTTTCAAACAGCGGCACCACCAGTAGATCGGAGCGCTGAGCCATCGGATCCACCAGGCCGGCTTCCTTCGCCAGCAGC
Source organism: Vulcanococcus sp. (assembly GCF_044369115.1). Lineage (GTDB taxonomy): Bacteria > Cyanobacteriota > Cyanobacteriia > PCC-6307 > Cyanobiaceae > Vulcanococcus. The sequence continues at coordinate 710 of NZ_JBIPMN010000140.1, forward strand.
AGCACCTCCAGCAGATCCGACACCGTGTGACTCATCGAGATCACATAGGTGCGGCAGATGCGGCTGCCGAATTCCTGCTGCAGGCGATGCACCACCCGCAGCACATCAAAGGTTTCGGCGGTGGCGGGGCTCCACTGCACCGCGGGGGGAATCAGCGGCCGGCGGGTTTGCAGCTCGGTGAGCAGCCACTCCACCCGCTGGGCCTCTTCCATCTCGCCGTAGGGAACCGGCAGCTGCAGGTAGCGGCTCAGTTCATCGAGCGCATCGCTGTGGCGGGTGCTCTCCTGGCGGATGTCGAGGCTGGCCAGGCAGAAGGCAAAGGTATGGACCTGGGCGATCAGGCTCTCCAGGGGCTCACAGCTGAGGCCCGTGCCCTGGAGACTGTCGTTGATCAGCTCGAGGTCGGTGCGGAATTCAGTAACGGTGGCGTAGTGCAGCTCCGGGGCTGGGGCCGCGGCCAGCACACCCTGGCCGAATTCCGGGAGCGCCGGGCGGGCTTCACCTGGGGCTTCCCAGCCGGCGCTGGCCAGCTGCTGGTTGCGTTGGTGGGTGAGCCGCAGGCGCTCGAGCACGTAGCTGAGCTTGAGCCGGTAGGGCTCGAGCCGGTAGCGGGCGGCGCGCTCCTCGTAAATCTCGGGGAAGCGCAGCCGGTCCATCTCCAGGGATTCGAGCAGCGGCGCACTCACCTGGCTCCACTGCATCGAGATGCTGAGCTGATCGCGCAGATCACCCACAGCCGCCACGTAGCGCTCGAGCATCAGCTGACGCTGATAGCAGGCTGTTCGCCAGGTGATATCTGGGGTCACGGAGGGGTTGCCGTCGCGGTCGGAGCCCACCCAAGAGCCGAAGGTGCAGAAGGCGTCGCTCGGGGGGAGCACATCGGGGTAGGTGGCCGTGAGGGCATTACGGATGCGCTGCCGCAGCTGTGGCATGGCCCCGAAGAGCACCTGCTGGAAGTAGTGGAGGGCGTAATCCACCTCATCCAGCACCGAAGGCTTGAACTGATGCAGTTCATCGGTGCGCCACCACAGCCGGATCTCTTCCTCGAGCTGCAGGCGCAGGTTCTGGTGGTCGTTGAGGTTGGAAGGCTGACTCTGCTGCAGCTGCTGAATCAGGGCCGCCACACGGCGCTGCTTGTGGCGCACGGTATGGCGCACGATCTCTGTGGGGTGGGCGGTGAACACCAGCCGGATGTCGAGCTCCACCAGCAGCTGCTCGATCTGAGCGGGCGGCACCCCCAAAGCCCGCAGGCGTGTGAACAGCTCCCGGAAGGTGGCCGGTTCGGTCTGACTCGCCAGGGGCGGCACAAAAGGATCATTGAGATCCTCCGGGTGATGGGCCCTGAGGCTGGCGAGATAACTGTCTTCCTCGATGTGCTGCTCGAGGATGTTGACCAGCTGGAAATAGAGCGAAAAGGCGCGGGCGGCGGCGATGGCCTCCGCCAGATCCATTTCGCGAATCACTTGGATGATTTCAGCCGTGGAGCGCTCTGTGGCCTCCGCGGACGCGGCATCGCCAGGCAGACCATCCACCGCGCAGCTGATCTCTTTCATGCGCAGCAGCCGCTCCGCTTGCTGCGGCGGACATTCACTGCGCAGCACGGTCTGCCAGAGGTCTTCCACCAGCTCGAGCCGCTCATCGAGCAGACGCATCACCCGGGGCTCAACCGCGACAGCAGAGGCTTCGTTGGCGGCGAGGGTGAGCCCCATGGAACTGTGCGAGGCGGAGACGTTGGCCATGATCATCCCAAAGGGGCTGCGCCGTCTGTCGCAAGCAAGGCCATGAGCTCGCTTTCGCGCTGGGCCATCTCGATAGCCCCCGCCGCGATCAAAGGCGCCACCGCCGCACCGGCAGCATGGGCCGAGATCCATTGCTGCGCCTGGTTACCCGCCTGCAGCACGCTGCGGAGGGGCGCCAACCAGCGCTCCATCCCCAGCTGCTGGGCCAGGGGAGCCAGCGCCTCCAGCTCCGTGGCCAGCCAGCGGCGGGCGAGCAGCGGCTCACCATCGCGCCAATGCCGCAGCTCCGCATCGAGGCTGCTGCGGGCAGCAGCCCGATCGTTGGCATCGGCCAGCTCAGCCAGCTGCTCAAGATTGAGGGCGCTGGCGTGCAGCGGATCGTGAGCCTTGGGATCGCTGAGCAACTGCTGAATGCGGAGCTCGGCAAAGGCCGTGACCGCCAGCAGCAGCAGTGGATCAGCCATCAGATCGCAGATGCGGATCTCTAGCCGGTTGAGATCGTGGGGCCGGTTGTCGCCATTGGGCCGCACCGAGGTCCAGAGGTGGCGCACGTTTTGCATGGTGCCCAGCTCCAGCTGCTCCTCCACCCAGCGCACGTAGTGCGGATGGCTCTCAAACAGCGGCACCTGCTCCGGGGTGAGCGGGAACTGCAGCCAGCGCTGGGAATGGGCACCGGTGGCCGCCCCATCCAAAAATGGCGAGCTGGCACTCAGGGCGAGTAGCAGCGCCGCCTCACAGCGCACCAAGCGGCAGGCCGCAAACAGGGCCTCCATATCGGTGAGGCCGAGGTTGATGTGCACGCTGGCCGTCACCACCCGGGTGCCGTAGGTGGCCTCGATGTAGGCGTGATACGGATTATCAGGATTGGAGCGCTCGAAGCGATAGCTATCGCCGGTGCTCAGGGTGCTGCCTGGCAGCAGGGTGAGCTCCCGATCCGCCAGCCACTGGCGCAGGCGCAGCCGCGGCTCCAGCAACAGCTGCAGCTGCTCGCCGTAGCTGGCCGCCGGTGGGGTGGTGTATTCGAGGTTGCGGCAATCGGGTTCGGTGACGAATCCCTCGAGGGCCGCTGCGGCCTCGGCGGAGCAACCCACCACCGTGCCGTCGGCACGGCCGGTGTACAGCTCCACCTCGAAGCCCTTGAGCAACAGCGGTTGGCTCATGCCAGACAAGCCAGAGCTTTGAGCATGCCGCGAGCCTTGTTGAGGGTTTCCTGGAACTCTGAAGCCGGCACGGAATCTGCCACCAGGCCAGCACCAGCCTGCACCTGCACCCGCCAGCCGCCATCGGCATCCGGCAACACCACCATCGTGCGGATCGTGATAGCGGTGTTGAGGGCGCCCCCGAGATCCATGGCGCCGTACACGCCGGAATAGGGCCCGCGTGCATCGGGTTCGAGGGCGTGGATCAGCTGCATGGCACGGATCTTGGGGGCGCCGCTGACGGTGCCGGCCGGGAAAGAGGCCATCAGCAGATCCCACACATCGCGCTGCGGATCGAGCAGACCCTCCACCTCACTCACGATGTGCATCACGTGGGAGTAGCGCTCGATCACCATCAGCTCACTCACGCTCACGCTGCCGGGCTGGCACACGCGCCCGAGATCGTTGCGGCCCAGATCCACCAGCATCACGTGCTCGGCCCGCTCTTTGGGATCGGCCAGCAGATCGGCTTCCAGGGCCAGGTCCTCCACCTCATCCGCACCGCGGGGGCGGGTGCCGGCGATGGGGCGCAGCGAGGCCTTCACCCGGCCACTGCCATCGGCCATCGGCTCGGCCTTCACCATCACCTCAGGACTGGAGCCGATCAGGTGCCAGCCGCCGAAGTTGAAGAACGCCATGTAAGGCGAGGGATTCACCATCCGCAGGCTGCGATACAGCTCAAAGGGCTCACGCTGCACTGGCGTTTCCAGCCGCTGGCTGATCACCAGCTGGAACACATCGCCCGCTGCGATGTGGTCTTTGGCGGTGAGCACAGCCGCTTCAAAATCCTCACGGCTGCGGTTGCTGCGGGTGGGCAGTTCGGCCGTGGGCGATTCACGCCAATCGAGCGGCGTGAGATCAGGCGGCAGCGGGGCGTGCATGCGCCGCTCCAGCCGATCCAGGCGCTGGATCGCTGCGTCGTAGGCGGTGGCAGGATCCGCACCATCGGTGCAATCGGCGTAGGCCACTGCCGTGATCTGCCGCTTCACCTGATCGAACACCAGCAGGCTGTCGGCGAGCATCCAGCAGCCATCCGGCGGGCCATCCGCAGCGGTGGGATGCACCGGAACAGTCGGCTCAATCCAGCGAATCAGCTCATATCCCCAGAAGCCAAAGAGCTGGCCCACCGGCGGCAGGCCCGGGATCGAGGAGGGGGTGTAGGGCTGCAGCGCCTCGCGCAGCAGATCAAAGGGATTACCGCTGCGCTGGCTGCGGCGACCATCGCGCCAGCACTGCTCCGCCTGATCGCCGCGCACCGTGAGCGTCCAGAGCGGATCGCTCACCACAAAGCTCCAGCGGCCGATACGCTCGCCGCCCTCCACGCTCTCCAGCAGCACACCGTGCTCGCTGCCAGCCCCCACTTTCAGCCAGGTGGTGAGCGGTGTTTCCAGATCCGCCGGCCAGGTGCGCCAGATGGGGATGTAGCTGTTGCCTGCCTGAGCCTGGGCCAGAACAGTGGCGCGGTCGGGAGAAGGCATCACGGAGCGTGCAGGCAAAAAAAACGGGGCGCCTGGCCCCGCCTTTATAGAGGTTGATCGCCCCGCTGCCGGCAGCCAGGCAGAGCTCTCAGCCCTCAGGAATCGAAGGTGTTCTTGCCGGTGAACTTGATGCTGGCGGGATTCCCGTTCTGACCGATCCGGCGAGCGTTGTGACCCACCATCTGACGGCCTTCGTTCACCTTCTCGGGGAACACACCATCTTTGGGGTGCAGGAATTCAGTGTCGCCGCCGGGGAAAATCCGATAGATCTTGTAGTCCTCGATGCGGGGCTTGAACTTGGTGCGCAGCTGGGTGCCCAGAGCCAGGCACTGCTCTTTGCGGGCGAAATACATGATGTTTTCGCCCTCATTCATGTGGGCGGCGCCACCGGTGGGGAGCTCGAACGCCTGAACCTTGCTGCTGGTCCAGGTGATGGCGTACTTCTCTTCGGTTTCAGCGGCGTTGAGCAGACCGCCCGTGCTGCCGATGTACTTCGGGAGTTGACCGCTCAATGCCATGGCTGTTCCGGAGAGGGGAGTCGGCGGACCGCAGACCGTTTCGACCGGAAGCTAGCACCGTGTTTTAGGCCCAACAGCCGGTCGCAGCGGGGTCTTCACACCCGTCAACAAACGGCTGCTTTTAGCTGAGGGCCACGGGGAAAAACACGGTGAGATCGTTGCCGGCCCGCTCCGCCAACCTCCCCCCCAGGCTGTGAAACAACCGCTGGGTGGCCTGCCGACTGAGCTGGAGGCTGCCGGTGCCAGGGTTCCAGCTGAGCACTGGCCCCACACGCTCGGCTGCTGCGGCTTCACCCGGCTCCACCAGCACCGCCGCACTGGCACTGAAGCGCAGTTTGAGACGGGCGCCGGCGGGCTGAAGGCTCAGGCGCACCACCGCACCGGCCGGCAGGCCGCGGCTGAAGCGATCCACCAAGCCACCCAGCACCGTTTCGAGGCGAGCCGGATCGCTCAGCACCAGCGGCAACTCAGGGCTGCAAGCGAGCTCCAGCGCCAGGCTGCGACGCAGCAACTGCCGGCGCCATGCCGGCTCGAGCTGCGCCAGCAGCCGCGCCAGATCCGTGCGGGCCAGGGCCTGATCGCCAGTGGGGGGCTCCCGCTGCAGCTCCGCCGCCAGAAAGATCAGCCCGAAGCGATCGATCTGCTCGCTGCACTCCCCATCAATCTGCTGCAGGCGCTGGCGCACCAGCTCGGGCAGATCACTGCGGCGCAGCAGCGATCGGATCAAGGTGCGAATCGTGGCCAGCGGTGTGCGCACTTCATGGGTGAGGGCTTCCAGCAGGGCCAGTTCGCTGCTGGGGCCTGAGGCGGTCGTGGCATCGGCGACGGTGCTGCGGTGCACTAGCGGCTGCAGAGTGAGGCTGGGCGCCATGGCCGCCAGCCGCTCCGCCAGCCGCGGCCAGAAGCGTTGGGCTAACTGCTCATCGCTCTGCAGCGGCCCTAGGGCCTGAATCGCCTGGCGCAGCCGCTGGCCCTGCTCGGGGTCGGTGTGCTGCAGGCGTTCATCCAACAGGCTGAGGGCCGCGGAGAGGGTGGGCGGATCAAAGCGCACCACCAGCCGCCGATGGCCGGGATCACCCAGCAGAGCCATGGCTACCTGCAGCCGCGGGGTGAGCACCAGCAGCAGTGGGTCGGTGCCATCAGCCTCCAGCAGCGGCAGGCGCTGAAACCCACCGGCGGCCCGTGCCGGTGCAGTGCTCACCCCCGGCGGCAATAGCGGCGAACCGGCCTGCAACAGATCTCCTAGCTCCGCCGGCGCCCATACCCACCCCTGCAGCTGCTGCAGCAAGGCCGGCTCATGCAATGCCGGCAGCGGCGAGGCCAACCACACGCCCTGCTGAGCACCCAGGGGCAATAAAAAGTCGTCTTGCAAGGTGGCGAGAGCTGCCCACCATTGACGCCTCACGCTGTCGTCGTCGCTGCTGCCCGCTGGCACCCCCTCCGCCAGCCGCTGCCGCAGCTGCTCCAGGCTCACGGGCTCTGCAGCGCTCACCAGCGGGCCGCCCCCTGATGGCCGCCGCGGCGGGCCACCGAGGCGCAAAGCCCAAGCGCGATGAAGTTCACCAACATCGCCGAGCGGCCATAGCTGAGCCACGGCAGGGGAATG
>NZ_JBIPMN010000241.1:0-2813 GCF_044369115.1 Vulcanococcus sp.
CCTGGAACATCACCATCGCTCCCAGGCCCACCACCACCAGCGACTCCACATCGCTGCGGGCCTTGCCAGCGATCTGCAGCAGGCGCCAGATCCAGAACACAAAGCCCAGCACCGCCAACACTGAACCCACAAAGCCAAGCTCCTCGCCCAGGGCGCTGAAAATGAAGTCGGTGTGCTGCTCCGGGATAAAGCGCAGCAGGGTGAGATGGCCCTGCAGCAAGCCCGTGCCGAACCAGCCTCCTGAGCCAATGCCCACCGTGCTCTGCAGGAGGTGATAGCCCCCACCCAGCGGATCCTTATTGGGATCGAGGAACAGGGTGAGGCGATCGCGCTGGTGGGGTTGCAGGAAGTTGTTCCACAACCACGGGGTGGCCACGGCGAAGAGCCCCTGCACCCCGAGCACCAGCGCGAGTCCGGCGCGCTTCCAGGGAAGGCTCTTCCAGGCCAACAGGCCCATGGCCGGAATCCACGCCAACAGCAGCCACGGGAACACCCCCGCCACGATCGCCGTGACCACCGGCGAGAGAAACAGGGCCACCCAGCTGCCGGGCATGCCCGACCAAAACATCATCACCAGCAGCACCGCTCCAAACACCAAGGAGGTGCCCAGATCGGGCTGCACCAACACCAGCAGCCAGGGGAAACTGATGATCGCCACCGGCCGCACCAGATCAACCGGGCGCTCCACCGGATGGCGCGAGAGCACCCGTGCCAGCAGCAGGATTGCGCCGATCTTGGCGAACTCCGAGGGCTGCACATGGAAGCCGGCGATGTTGATCCAGCTCTGGGCGCCGAGGGCACTCACCCCCACCACCCGCACCGCAATCAGACTGGCCACCGTGACGCCATAAATCACCCAGGGCCAGCGGGTGATGCTCTCCACCGGCACGCGCGCCAGGCCCAAGGCAATGGCCAATCCCACCGCCGCCGTGATCCAGTGCTGATACCAATCGGCGTAATCCGCCTGGCGCTGGGTGCTGGCGATCAGGATCCCCGACACGAAAATCATCGCCAGGGGGATCCACCAGAGCAGCTTGTCGACGCGGTCGACCCAGCGGCGCCGACGCGCCCCGCCGGCCGCGAACATGGCGCTGCGGCGCCGGCCCCAAAGCCCCAGCAGGGTCATGCGGCGGCCGCCAGCGACAGACATGCCGCCAGATCGCGGAACGCCTGGGCGGTGGCTGATTGCGGAGCACTGAGCACCGCCGGCCGGCCACCGTCACCGCCCTGCACCACCGCCAGTTCCATCGGCAACTGCGCCAACAGCGGTACCCCACTCTCCTGCGCCAGCTGAGCGCCGCCACCTGAGCCGAACAGCTCGTAGCGCTTCTCGGGCGCATCGGGCGGGATGAAGGCCGTCATGTTCTCCACGACGCCCAGAACGGGCACCGCGAGCTGCTGGAACATCGCCAAGCCGCGGCGCGCATCCTGCAGCGACACCATCTGCGGCGTGGTGACGATGATCACGCCCGCCATCGGCACCGCCTGGGCCAGGCTGAGCTGGGCATCGCCGGTGCCGGGGGGCAGATCCACCACGAGCACGTCGCGTTCACCCCACTCCACCTGATACAGGAACTGGCGAATGATGCCGTTGAGCATCGGGCCGCGCCAAATCACCGGCTGATCCGCATCGATCAGCAGCCCCATCGACACCATCGCGATGCCGCAGCTCTCCAGCGGCGTGAGGATCTGGGCATTGCCGCTGCCGCTCACCTGCGGGGTTTGATCCGCTACCCCGAGCATCGTGGGAGCGTTGGGGCCGTAGATATCAGCATCGAGCAGGCCCACCTTCAGGCCGGAGGCCGCCAGGGCACAGGCGAGGTTCACGGCCACAGTGCTCTTGCCCACACCACCTTTGCCGCTGCTCACAGCAATCACCTGCTTCACACCGGGAATCGACTGCTTCTCAGGCCCGCCGCCGCCATGGCCAGCCGCACCGATCGGGGCCTGCTGATGGGCAGCCGCCGGAGCCGGCGGGGGCGCCAGCTCAATCTGCACATCATCGATGCCGCCCAACTGCAGCAGGGCACCGCGGGCATCGGCCGCGATGCGCTCGCGCTGGGCATTGGCATACCCGGGCAGAGCCAGGCGGAACACCACGCGGGTGTTCTGCACGCGCACCTGCTGAATCCATTCCAGCTCCAGCAGGCTGCGGCCGCTGCCGGCATCGGTGAGGGGCTCGAGGGCGGCGAGGGCCTGGGCTAAGGCCTGATCTGCGCTGGCCATCGGGCGGGAGGAAAGGATCCGGATCTTAGAAGCGGTGGATGGAGGTGCCTGAGGCGCAGCCGTAGCCGCTGCGGGCCTACCGCAATCGGGATCACGAACCCTCTCGAAAGCTTGTGCCTCGGCCCGTTGAGCTGAAAAGGTGAGGCGGTTTGCCTGAGCCCCCCGGGCGGTTGCACTGATGTTGAAGGGCCTGCTGTCGCGAGCCAAAGCCAAGCTGGGCAGCGCCTCCGCCGCCACGCCAACCCTGGAAGCGCCGCCGGCCGATTCACGCCAGCGGGCCAAGGCGCTGCTGATGGGCCTGCAGGATTCGATCTGCGCAGGCCTGGAGCAACTCGATGGCACCGGCCGCTTTGCGGAGGAGAGCTGGGTGCGGCCCGAGGGCGGCGGCGGCCGCTCCCGCGTGATGAAGGGCGGCCGCGTGTTCGAGCAGGGCGGCGTGAACTTCTCGGAGGTGGAAGGCAGTGAGTTGCCGCCCTCGATCCTCAGCCAGCGCCCGGAAGCCAAGGGCCACCGCTGGTTCGCCACCGGCACCTCGATGGTGCTGCACCCGCGCAACCCCTACATCCCCACCGTTCACCTCAACTACC
>NZ_JBIPMN010000094.1:0-10070 GCF_044369115.1 Vulcanococcus sp.
GATCCCTGAGGCACTGCGTTGCCTGATCGTGGAGGACCAGGTGATGTTCCTCCAGTTGCTGCGCTCGATGCTGGAGGCCATGCCCGGCCTCGAGGTGGTGGCCACGGCCACGCGCCAGGCCGATGCCATCGCCCTCTGCAGCGGCGACGACGCGCCCGACCTGTTGATCCTTGATCTGGCCCTGCCCGATGGTGATGGCCTGGCGGTGGCCGAGGCCCTGGCCGCAGCTCGCCCCCACGCCAAGATTGTGGTGCTCTCCGGTCAGGCGAGCAGCTTTGTCTGTCCGGCTGCACTGCAGCCCCTGATCGCGGGCGTGGTCGACAAAACCTCAGCCTTCGGGCAACTCACCCAGGTGCTGGAGCGCTGCCTGCCCCACAGCTCGGAGGCGCTCACGCCGCGGCAGGAGGAGATCTACGGCCTGATCGGCCAGGGCCTCACCAACAAAGAGATCGCCCGCGCCACCGAACTCTCCGTGGCCACGGTGGAGACCCACCGCAAGGCCATCGCCCAGAAGCTCTGCGTGAGTGGTTCTGAACTGGTGCGGCAGGCTGCGCTCAGGAGTCGCCTCAGCGCGGTGGAGGCTGAGTGCTGAGCCGGCGCTTAGCCAGGGTTTTCCAGCGGCCCAAACGACTCGCCAACCGGCTGGCCGCCGTGAGCACGGTGCAGCTGGTGCTGGTGACCGGTGGCTTCAGCCTCCTGAGCTACAACCTCGGACAGCGCAGTGGCCTCGAGCTCAGTGAGGTGTACCGCCAGAACGCCTCGGTGGTGGATCTCTCCATTCGCCTCTCCAGCAAGCTCAGCTACCCGATCTGGATCAACGAGCTCAACCTCAACTGGCTGAAGGCCGATCCCACCCGCGAACGCGACTTTGGGGCGCTCGCTGAGCGCTTCATAACCCAGATGAAGGTATTCCCGGTGGACTACATCAACATCGGCCATGCCGATGGATCGTTTGTGGGCCTGGAGCGCACCGCAGCCGGCGCTCTGCTCCTCAACGAAGACACAGTTCGCAGCGGCCGCGGCTCGATGGCCGTGTATGCCATGAACGCAGACGGCAGGCTCGGCGCTCTGCTGGAGCGGATCCCCGGCATGACGACCACCCACGAAGAAGCCTGGTACGTCGACACCGCCAAGGCCGGCAAGCCGAGCTGGAGCTCGATCTACGCCTGGGAAGACCAACCCGAGGTGTTCTCCATCTCCTACAACGCGCCGCTGTTCGGCCCGAACCACAGCCTCAAGGGCGTGGTGGGGGTGGACATGGTGCTCAGCCACCTGAGCACTTGGCTGCAGGGGGTGTGGAAGGACCGCGATGGCATCGCTGTGATCGTGGAACCCAACGGCGATCTCGTGGCCTGCTCGCTGCCTGAGCTCACCCTGGCGCGAAAGCAAGGCACGGTGCAGCGCTCCAACCTGCGCGACTTGCGCAACCCCTTGATTCAGCGATTGGGCCAGGCTTTCGCGGCCGCAGGACAGCAAAGCAGCGGCCCCAGCTCGCCTCAACGCGTTCGCGTGGATGGCAAGGCTTACACGCTGCAGGCCAGCCCTTGGGGCCAGGAGGAGGGGCTGAATTGGACGTTGCTCACGGCCCTGGCGACTGGACCCACAAGCGCCGCGGCCGAACGCAGCAGCGTGCTGGCGCTGCTCGCTGCGGCCTCGGCGCTCGCCGGTGCGGTAGTGCTGATCAGCCGCCAGATCCGAGCCCTGCTGGATCCACTCCACCAACTGGAATGCGCCTCCCGGCAACTGGGTGAAGCCCTGGCAGCTCCCAACCCGGCAGCCGGGGAAGGCCTCCACTTCACCAGCGGCCTCAGCGGCAGCGCCGGCGAAGAATTGCTCGCCCTCGATGGCGCCATCAGCGAGCTGGTGGAGCGCTACAACACTCTCACCGCCAACCTGCGGGAGGCGCAGGAGCGGGAGCGCTTCCGCGATGCCCAAACCCTCGCCCTGCTCAAAGACAAGCTGCGCAGCAGCCTGCAGGCCGCGGCCGTGGCCCATGAGATCAATCAGCCCCTGAGCGTGCTGCTGCTCAACAGCCAGCTGCTCCTGGAGCGCAGCCAAAAACCCGGCAGCCCTGAGCTGCCAGAAGCCTGGCAGGCCCAATTGCAGAGCATCCGCCGGGAAGCAGACCGGGTGGTGCTCACGATCGAAACGATGCGCACCCTGCTTCGCAACGTGCAGACCGACCATCAGCGGCTGGATCTACGCGAAGTCGCTCAGAGCGCCCTGCTCTACACCCGCTCCGGTGGACCGGTGAGCCGCCTCACGGTGGAGAGCTCGGCGCTGGATCGCCAGCAGCAGCCCGCCTGGATCGATGGCGATGCCGTTCAAATCCAGATCGCCATCGTGAATCTGCTCCGCAACGCCGCTGAAACCCTCAGCGATGGGGCTGCGTTGGATCCCTGGATCAGCCTGAGGCTCACAGCTGAGGGCGATCAGTGGTGCCTCTCGGTGGACGACAACGGCCCCGGTCTGCCGCCAGCGTTACTCGTTGCCACACCCCTACAAACCACCAAGAACAGCGGCAGCGGGCTGGGCCTGTTTGTGGTGCGCACCACTATGGAGAACCATCACGGCACGCTGCGCTGTGGCACGAGCGCCCGAGGCGGGGCTTCACTGCAGCTGTTCTTCCCCGCAAAGCCCAGTCCTGAAAGCACGGATCAGGCTCTACCCACCACTGGGGATTGAGCGGCAGCACCCCCTGCTTGCAGATTCTGCATAGGCAGAGATGGTTCCCTTGGCCGACATCCTGTTTGACGGCTTACCCGTTCTCGATCTGCTGGAGATCACCCCCAGCACCAGCGTTGTGGCCCAGATCACCCAGCGCGATCAGAGCTCGATTTCCCGCATCTACCGCCAGGTGAGCCGCCGGCTGGGCCTGGAATTTCGGAAACACAACGACGGCCAATACCGGGCCAGCGCCAATCAGGTGCTGCTGGAAGGTCTCAGGCGATCGTCGCAGTGGATGCGCCTGCAGGCAGCTCCCGCCGCCCCCCGCTGGCTTGCCTGCGGTCATGCCGCCGAAGTGAGCGGCGCTCAGCAGCCCACCCTGGTGCAGCCCTACAGCAATCCCATGCAGATGGATCTCCTGCTGCAGGAGCGCGTGCTCGATCTCGCTGTGATCACCCGACCCAGCCACGCGGCAACCGCAGCCGCTGCTGAGCTGTTGGAGTTGCCTTTGTTGCGCCATCCAGGCGGCATCGACCTGATCCTGGTGCGGCGCGACCTCAGCGATCACCAGGCCCTGCAGGCTCTGATCGCGGCAGTGCAGCAACAGGCCCGCCAGCATCTGCGGCAGCATCCCGAGCACGAATGGTTGGGCTGAGCCCTCCCTCACACTGCCTTTCATGCTGCTCTCCACCTCGATCGCCGCGATGCGGCAGCCCGTGAGCGCGGGCACAACACGACCGCGCGCCTGGCGGCTGGAGCAGCTGGAGCGCTTGGAGCAGGCCATCGCCGAGCGGCGCGATGCGGTGCTCGGCGCTCTCGCCAGCGATCTGGGCAAACCACCGGTGGAGGCTTACTTCGAGCTGGTGGCCGTGCAGCAGGAAATCCAGTTGGTGCGCAGCCGTCTGCGCCGCTGGATGGCGCCACGAACCGTGGGGCTGCCGGTGTTCATGCAGCCAGGCCGCGCCGAAGTGATCCGTGAGCCGCTGGGCTGCGTGCTGGTGATCGGCCCCTGGAACTACCCCTTCCTGCTGAGCCTCCAGCCCCTGGTGAGCGCCCTGGCAGCGGGCAACACGGTGGTGCTCAAGCCCTCAGAGCACGCCCCCTCCACCAGCGCCCTGATCGCCGAGCTGATCGGTGCCGCCTTCCCCGCCAGCACGGTGCAGGTGGTGCAGGGCGATGGCCCTGTGGCTCAGGCGCTGCTGCAAGAGCGCTTCGATCACATCTTTTTTACCGGAGGTGAACTGGTGGGGCGGCTGGTGATGGAAGCCGCCGCCCGCCACCTCACTCCGGTGACGCTGGAGCTCGGGGGAAAGAGCCCTGCGGTGGTGCTGGGCGATGCGGATTTAGAGGTGAGTGCCCGGCGGCTGGTGTGGGGCAAATGCCTGAATGCAGGCCAAACCTGCATCGCGCCCGACTACCTACTGGTGGATGAGGCGGTGCAAGCCCCACTGGTGCAGCGGCTGAGCCAACGGATTGAGCAGTGCTTCGGCAGCGAGCCCCTGGCTTCGCCCGATCTGGGCAGCCTCGTGAATCAGGCCCAATTCGATCGTCTTCACAAACTCCTGGAGGGAGCACGACAGCATGGCCAGGTGCTGTTTGGCGGGGCGAGTGATGCCGGGCAGCGGCGTATCGCACCCACCCTGATCCAGGTGGACAGCCTCGACGATCCCCTGATGCAGGAGGAGCTGTTTGGCCCGCTGCTACCGGTGCTCAACGTGAACGGCCTCGATGAAGCAATCGAGCGGATCAACCAGCGCCCCAAACCCCTCGCCCTGTATCTGTTCAGCAAACAGCGCGCAGCCCAGGAGCAGATCCTGCAGCGCACCAGCTCCGGCGGGGTGTGCTTCAACGATGTGGTGATGCAGGTGGGCGTGCCGGAGCTGCCCTTTGGCGGCGTGGGCAACAGCGGCATGGGCAGCTACCACGGAGAAGCCGGCTTCCGCACCTTCTCGCATGAACGCAGCGTGCTGCGCCGGCCCTTTCGCCTGGATGTGCCCTTCCGCTACCCGCCCTACGCCGGCAAGCTGCCGCTGGTGCGGCGACTGCTGGGCTGAGCAACGTCCCTGCCTGCCCCAGATGGATGGTCGGGCCTGATCACCAGGCCTTATCAAACGAGGGCTGGCGTCACCGGCCAAGGCCCGTATGGTGCCTCCAGCCGAACGCCCACGCCCCATGCGCCGCCGCTCCGCTGCCGCACTCGCCCTGGCCCTGTTGCTGCCCCTGCCGGGCCTGGCCGGAGAGGTTGTGGTGAAGCCCGGTGAAACCCTCTCGGAAATTGCCGAGCGCTACGGCACCAGCGTGCAGCGCCTGATGCAGCTCAACAACCTGCGCAGCCCGCAGGACCTCTGGGCCGGCAGCCGCATCCAGGTGCCCGGAGCGGCAGGAAGCAGCGCCAGCCGAGGCAGTGGCAGTGGCAACTACACCGTGAAGCCGGGCGAAACCCTCTCCGAGATCGCCGAGCGCTACGGCACCAGCGTGCAGCGCTTGATGCAGCTCAACAACCTGCGCAGCCCACAGGACCTCTGGGCCGGTAGCCGCATCCAGGTGCCCGGAGCAGCCGCGGCCCGACCCAGTGGTGGAGGTGGTGGGACGCGCACCACCACGGTGAACGCCAACTACACCGTGAAACCGGGCGAAACCCTCTCCGAGATCGCCGAGCGCTACAACACCAGCGTGCAACGCCTGATGGAGCTCAACAACCTGCGCGGCCCGCAGGACCTCTGGGCTGGCAGCCGCATCCAGGTGCCGATCACCCGCACGACCGCTGCTGCGGCGAAGCCTGCCGTGAACAAGAACGCCACCCAGCACAGGGTGCAGAGCGGCGAAACCCTCTCTGTGATTGCCGATCGCTACGGCGTGTCGATGCAGAACCTGATCGCCCTCAACGGGATCAGCAATCCCAACCAGATGGAGGTGGGCCGCACCCTGAAGCTGCGGGGATCAGCCAAGCCAGCCGCCAAGCCCGCGGCCGCCAAACCGGCATCGAAGCCCCAGACCGTTGCAGCGAAACCGGCAGCCAAGCCTGCGCCTCAGCCCGCAGCCAAACCCGCAGCCCAACCAGTTGCCGCCCAGTCTGTGGCGGCCAAGCCGGCGCCAACGCCCGCGGCCACCGCCGCCGCAGCACCGGTGGCCGCCAAACCTGAACCGAAGCCAGCCTCTGAGGCCGCCACACCCGTAGCCGCCAAGTCCGAACCCAAACCAGAGCCCAAGCCGGCAGCCAAACCAGCCACCACAACCGTGGCGGCCAAATCAGCGGCCAAACCAGCCGCGGCTGCCTCCAGCAGCAAGCCCGGCAAACCGGCCTCACCCGATTGGCGCAACTACGGCCCCCTCCAGGTGGATTGGGCCAACTGGCAGCCCATGGGCGGCAGCTATGTGGCCCCCAGCCTCAACAGCGACGGCCAGCCCCTCTACCTGGCCATCAATTGCAATGCCAAGCGGCTCAACGCCACAGGGCAATCGGGCACCTGGAAAACCTGGGATGCGCCCCAGAGCGATTTCGAGCACAAGCTGATCAACGACCTCTGCACCGCCAAGGGCGGCTGATCAGGCCGCCAGCCTGAGGGGCCAGGGCTGGCGCAGAAAACGGCGACCCGCGGGGCGCAGCCAAAGCCGCTGGGCGCCGTCGTCGCTCTCAGCGATCAGGTCTTCCTGCACCAACTGGCGCGCCAACCAGCGCCAGCGCTCCACCTCCTCGCCCTCCGCCTGGGCCAGGTCTTCCCCCAGGCTGCGCAGATCCACCCCGCCCCGTTGCTCCAGCAGAGTCAACACCTCGGCGGCGTGGTCCGACCAATCCATCAGGGCCTGCTGCTCGCTGCAGCGATCACAGCGGCCGCAGGGCGGCACCAACTCCCCCACAGCCAAAAGCAACGCCTGCTCCCTGCAGGCAAGCCCCTCCGCCACGGCCTCCATCCGCCGCAGCTGCTGCTGGGCCAGCTCCACCCGCTGGCGCTCCTGGGGGTCACTCACCGATTCAGCCGAAGCACGAATAGCCCAGCCCAGGCTGGTGCGGTCGTCGGGGTCGAACAGCACCAGGCAGCGGGCCGGCAGCCCATCACGGCCCGCCCGGCCCGACTCCTGCAGATAACCCTCAGGGCTGGCGGGCAGATCGAGGTGCAGCACCAGGCCCACATCCGGGCGGTCGACCCCCATGCCGAAGGCCACCGTGGCCACCAGCACCGGCGCAGCATGTTCCTGGAAATGGGTCAGCGCCAGGGCCCGGCTCTCTGGATCCATGCCGGCGTGATAGGCGATCGCCTCGACGCCGGCGTCGCACAACCGCCGCGCCCAGCTCTCCACAGAGCGGCGCGTGCGGGCATAGATCAGCTTGGCCCCACGGGCCTCGGCCAGGGCCTCCAGCACCTGGGGCATGGGATCGGAGGGGCGACGCCGCATCGCATAGGCGAGGTTGTCGCGGCGCGCTGAACGCACCTGAATCAGCGGCCTCCGCAGCTCCAGCATGCGGATCAGATCCGCCCGCACCCGCGGCGCGGCGGTGGCGCTCAGGGCCACCAACGGCACGCCCGGGCAGAGGCGACGCAACTGGCCCAGGCGGCGGTAATCGGGGCGGAAATCGTGGCCCCAGGCGCTGATGCAGTGGGCCTCATCGATTGCCACCCCCACCAATTTCCCCTGCTCGTGAATGTCCTCCAGCAGCTGGCGGGTGGCTTCCACCTGGAGGCGCTCTGGCGCCAGATAGATCAGCCGCAGCCGGTTGCTGCGCACCCTGGCGATGAGGTCGCGGCGGCGGGCCGGATCGAGGCCTCGGTGCAGGCAGGCCGCCGGAATCCCCCGCCGCTGTAGGTGCTGCACCTGATCTTCCATCAAGGCCACCAAGGGCGAGATCACCAGCACCAACCCTCCGCGCACCAAGGCCGGCAGCTGATAGCAGAGGGATTTGCCCGCGCCCGTAGGCAGCACGGCCAAGCAGTCGCGCCCCTCAAGCATCGCCTCCACCACCGGCCGCTGCCCGGGACGGAAGCTGCTCCAGCCGAAGTGATCCTGCAGCGCCTGCTCGAGCCGATCCGCCATCACGCCGGCCTCAGCCGGCCTGGGCGATCACTGGAATCGGTGGTGCCTCCAACTGATCCGGCGCCTCCTCCACGAGCTGCAACCGCACCCGCTTTCCGCCCGCCAACTCACCCAGCGAGACGCGCATGGTGTTGCCGCTCAGAGTCTGCAGGGCTGTGAGCAACTCCCGCAAATGGGGCGTGCTGCTGCCGCTCTCCACCCACAGGCGCTCCTGCAGGCCATTGAGCCGCCGCCAGCTGGTGTGCAGCTTCAACACAGCAGCCTCAAGCGCCTGAGCCTGTCCCACCGCATCGGCCAGCAAGCCCAACGCATCGAGGCGCAGCGCTTCCTGCATGGCCTTGTCGAAATCGAGCTCACCCTGCTGGAAGGCCCGCACCGAAAGG
This sequence comes from Vulcanococcus sp., assembly GCF_044369115.1. Taxonomy (GTDB): domain Bacteria; phylum Cyanobacteriota; class Cyanobacteriia; order PCC-6307; family Cyanobiaceae; genus Vulcanococcus. Next base: position 8,082 of record NZ_JBIPMN010000094.1, read on the forward strand.
CCGGCCTCGGTGGCCTTGCTCAGCCAACGCGCCGTGCTGGTCACATCCTTCACACGCTCCAGCTCCGGCTCATCGCGGAGCACCTTGCGCAGGTCTTCCTGCTGTTCATCCGGCAGCTTGGCCAGCTCCTTCACAAGAGGCGCCACGGCCCTGGGAGGCAGCAGGTTTTCAGCGGTGCGTTGGCGGATTTCCTCCGGCAACAGGGGGCTGGTGGCGGCGGTGAATTCATCGGTGAGCTGCCGCACCTGCTTCCGGGTGATCTGCTGGCCGTCGTTGGCGGCTTCGCCGATCATCAGCTGCACCTCTGGATCGGCCTGGGCCGTTTCCATGAAGGCGCGCTTGGAGAAGTTGTTCACGCTGGTTTCCTCCAGCACCCCCTCGCCGAGCATCTGGTCGGCTGATTCCGCCAGCTGGATCAGGGCGTAGGCCCTGGTTTTGCTGATCTCCTGCTCCCTGAGCCACTGCAAGAAGCCGGCCCCACGGCCCTCGCCGCCGCGACGCTCCCGATCCCGCACCGCCCGCAGGATCCGTCCCCGCCAGATCTCGGTTTGCAGGTCGAAGCGATCACAGATGGCCCAGGCCTCCTCGATGCGGGCCAGGAACTCCATGGAGCTGATGCTGTCGCTCTCGGGATCCGGCAGATCGAGGCTGAAAGACGGGGCCTCGGCCATTGGGACGCGCTCAGGGAAGGTCGATGGTGCCACGTTTCGTGACGGCCAGTGAGAAGACCAGCCCGACGCGGGTACATTCCGTCTGACAGCCACCCCTTTCCCTGCGCAGCGATGGCCATCTCCCGCGGCGACAAGGTGCGCATCAAGCGTCCTGAGTCCTACTGGTTCAACGAAGTCGGCACCGTCGCCTCGATCGACACCTCCGGCATCCGCTACCCCGTCGTGGTGCGCTTCGAGAAAGTGAACTACAACGGCGTGAGCGGCTCCGAAGGCGGTATCAACACCAACAACTTCGCCGAGAGCGAGCTCGAGAAGGCCTGAGCTCTCGAACAGACAGCTTCGCGTTTCCCTCCGCCAAGCCCCGGCCCCAAAAGCCGGGGTTTTCTTGTGTCCGGTGAGCGTGAAAGGTGTTTCCCACATGGCAGGCTGTGGCGCTCCAGCCTCGAGAGCCGAACGTGCCAGAACTGCCCGAAGTGGAAACGGTGCGGCGCGGGCTCGAGCAACAGGTGAGCGGCTTTGTGGTGGCCCGCGTGGAGGTGCTTCGCGCCAGGGCTGTGGCCTCCCCGCCCTTGCCCGAACTGTTCTGCAGCGCCCTTGAAGGCTGCACAGTGCGGCAGTGGCTTCGGCGCGGCAAGTACCTGATGGCCAGCCTTGAGCGGGGTGGTGAACCCGCAGGGCATTGGGGTGTGCATCTGCGCATGACAGGCCAATTTCTTTGGATGGAGAGCCCAACCGAACCCTGCCGGCACACGCGCGTGCGGATTTGGAACCCAGCCGGCCAGGAACTGCGCTTCGTGGATCTGCGCAGCTTCGGAGAAATGTGGTGGGTCCCCCCAGGCGAGCCGCTGGATTCGGTGATGACGGGTTTGCGCCGGCTGGGCCCGGAACCGTTCAGCGCAGAGTTCACACCCCGGCACCTCGCCGGCAAGCTCGCCAGCTCAAACCGACCGATCAAAACGGCGCTGCTGGATCAGGCGCTGGTAGCCGGCGTGGGCAATATTTATGCCGATGAGTCGTTATTCATCAGCCGCATCGCGCCTCACACCCCCAGCCATACGCTCAAGCCAGCGCAGCTCGAGCGCTTGCATCGAGCACTGGTGGAGGTGCTGCAGGCCAGCATCGGCGCCGGAGGAACCACCTTCAGCGATTTTCGCGATCTCACCGGCACCAATGGCAACTACGGCAATGCCGCTTGGGTGTACCGACGCGGGGGGCAACCCTGCCGGGTGTGCGGCACCCCCATTCGCCGCGACAAATTGAGCGGACGCAGCAGCCACTGGTGCCCCACCTGCCAAGCTGCAGAAGGGTGACTGCGTTG
>NZ_JBIPMN010000272.1:0-9687 GCF_044369115.1 Vulcanococcus sp.
AGTCGAAGAGTTGCTTGTCTGGCCATGGGTCTGTGTCCTGGGAGCAGCTGTACTTCAATGTACCAAGCAGTTACAATCGTGTGTCCGAATGATGTTGGTGGCACTTTGCGTGATGTTTCGTGAGGGTTAGAATGTAGTCTGAGTCTTTGAAAGCATGCCGCCGCAGCATCAGTGCCCTACCAATGAATCTCCGTACATTGTCTTATAATTGATTAGTCATTGCCAAGGCATTCAAGGAGGGTGGCGTTGTTACCGTAGATCAGTCGGTCTCCTTGACTTGACAGATAAGATCGCAGGCTTCATCATGATGGCAACATCCGAATCATTTAATGGCTTCCGAATGGCATAATTGCTGCCGAGCGCAACGAGTATGCATACCTTTCCCAATGTTATCGGGTACTGGCTACCGGAAGATCTCTCGACAGCGTGTAGGCTTCCCAAGTACTCCCTTCGCATATTAGTGCCTCGTTCTGATTGTTTGCATTTCTCCAACCCATTGATGTCCGCTGGGAGGGCCGATTGGGAGTGGAGAGGGGGCAGCACATGTGGCGCTATTGTACAGTAGTTGAATCAGAAGCGCGATGCCGAAGTGAGATGGGTATTCTAAGTCGGTCTATTTTATACTATATATTAGCTATTTTTGGCGCATCCGTCGGTATTTTGCGCTTGTCATTTTATTCGCATGCTATTGAGTCAGATTACTTTACATTGTATATACGCTATTTGTCTTTGGCTTCTCTCCTTGCGCTCATCATGGGGATGTCCGTAGGTGAATCGGCCGATTTTTATTTACCTCGATTTATTGCTAAAAAGTCACATGCTGCATACGTAGCTTTGGTCCTCTCGCTCTTTGTAATTGCACTGAGGCGCTATTCGATTCTCTTGGCGATTGCAGTTCTCTCCTATCTCATCCTTCCCAGTCTTTCGTTAAGGCTGTTGCAACCTGTTTTCTTGCTTCCAATCGCATTGGTTGGATTGTCATTAACTCTTACTTCAGTTCTCGCCACGTGTACGCGTTCACGAAGGCGATTTCTTGTTTTCCAGTCGTTTCATTCGGTTTCTAGATCAATTTTGCCTTTGGGCTTGGTTTTCTTCATCACGGCATCAGGGTACGGATACTATCTTACTCCTTCTGTCCTTCTTTGGTTTGATGGCGTATTTTCAATGGCTATTTCGTCGGTGCTTCTATATTCCTTGTTGAGCGACTTATTGCCCACTTCTGCCCGGTCTGTTTGGAGAATTATTTTGCTTGCCTTCAGGCGATCTATTCGTCCGTTTAGTTTGTTGTTCAATACATCGGCTGCAACATATTCGGGGGCTGGTCGAATTTTTGATGCATTTCCAAGTTTTGTTGACAAGTTTATTTTGTCCTTCAAGTTAGATCCTGGAGAGCTGGCAACATATTTAGCCTGCTGGTCAGTTGCCACGGCCATAGAGATCGTTTCGAATATACAGCTACAGCCTATTTTTAACTCCCTTGGCAGTCTTATTGCCGCCTCAGATCAGGACCGATCAACGCAGCCTGTGCCACTCAACCTTGGAATCTCACAGGTAAGCATTCATATCGTAAAGATTGTTGCAGTCGGTGCAGGCCTCATGGGTATTGCAGTAGTAGCCGTGAAGTTGCAACTTGCATCGATTCTCTTTAAGGGCGCCTATGTATCTCCAGGCTTGCTCATCATTTTTTGCTTCGTAGCCATACTTTCGGCCGTCGCCTCATTGTATTCACAGTTTTTGGTTGTGTCAGGCCAGGGTGTTTCTTACTTTGTCATCTCTTTATGTTTTACTGTGGCATTCATTGGTTTGCTTCTGACGCACGATATTTATAATTCCTTGATGTTTATCGCCATAGGAATTCTTGTTCTTCGTTCTGTTCAGGCAGGCTTGTATCGTATGGCGATTTCAAGAGCTGGGTGATGGTTTCTTCAAGTTGTCCCATGCCATCGTCGCCCAAGTGCCAGGGCCGAAATCATGGGCGTGGATCGCCTCGTTGGTTTCATGGAGTGATTCCACTCCCGTATACCTCGAGTCCTGAGCTGATTTCTCTGCCAGCGTGGATGAGTTTCAATCCATTTCTCAAGACCGTTGCTGCGTTTCTCCGCTTTGCCCTTCAGGGAGCATTACCCATTTGTTTCCTGAAAGAAGTCAATCCATAATCAGGCAACAGATCTATGGGCATGCGATGAAGGATTGCGCCGAATTGAGGAGCGATAATTGCCACAAGGGAAGATGCGAACAGCCAAAGTCTTGATGGAACATGAATGGTTATGATGGGCTTCCTTGGCACTCTGGCCAATAACAGTCTATCAATTGAGACCACCTCATCACCACCAACGGAAGCCAAATTCCCACGCTCTGTTGGTAGAATGAATTCCGAACTCGCCAGTGAATAGAGTAGGTCGGCAAGCTGACTTGGTGCTATTGGCTGCCGCAACCCTCTGTCGGTTGGCATGACTAGTATCCATGCAACCAAGGAAAGCCAGGAGTATGCACGGGATAGTTTATCTGAATAGGATGCTGATTGACCTAGGATTACGGTTGGGGCCACAATGAAATGTGGAATTTTAGACTTTGTAAGCAGAGTTGATATGGATCGATGAGAATCTCTGAGTTTGCTGGCGTACCTCCTTTCTTCACGGGAGATGGAGTACGTCTTTGTTTGATAACTGGCAGACGATAAAACGATAACGCTCGCAATATTGTGGCTTAGCTCTTCATCTTTGATGAGCGCGTCCAATGCTCCAAGGGTCAACCAGATGTGAGAGCAAAAAAATATGCGAAGCCGTTGGCCGGCCAGCATATGTTTCAATGAGTTTAAGTACGCACTAAAGTTCTCTGAATGTAAATCCACTTGTAAGAAGAGCTCTTCCTCAATGAATTCCGGCCTACGCCTTGACGAAACATACACGATGTCATCTGTTGAAACCAACCTGTCGTACAGTGATTGGCCGACAGGACTTGATGCACCGAAGATTAATGAAGCCACGGGGTGGGAAAGATCAGTGTCTTTATTGTATGGTGGAATATGAAGGCGGTCAGTCGAGGGATCACCATTAGCATCGCTGCCATATCCACAGCTTTGGAGGAGTTCAATCTAGAATTAGACAGTATCCGATGGATATAAATATAGCGAAACATCACGATAAGGCGCGACAACTGACGAGAATTTCCAGATGAAATCGACTTGTGGCTCTTCCGATAGTATACGAGAGGTGATTTTAAACTATAGAACACATATCCTTTGTCTTTCAGCAGAAGCCAAAGAGCATAATCTTCGACGGCTGATAGTGAAGGACTTTCCGGGAAATTGATTGCTGTGGATGGCTTGCAAAGTACGCTAGATGTTACTATAGGATTGGACAAAAATGCCAATTCATCGATTCGCTTTGACAGATTACTGGAATCCAAGTGCTGCACGGCAGTCTCTTGCAACTGTGTATGTTGTTTTGGATAGGTTTTGAACATCAGACGAGATGAGCTTATAATCAGATTCGGGAATCGTATCGTTAGTTTCTGCCATTCCTCTACCTGCAGTCTTAATTTATCAGGATGCCATATGTCGTCACTATCGCAAAAAGCAACCAAGTCACTGGTTGTATGTCTCACGCCCCAATTTCTTGGTGTCGCAGGTCCACCACTTCCGACAGGCATCGACAATACTTGAATCTGCCTATCGGTATAAGATCTTAGTTTGAGCAATGTTTGGTCCGTACTGGCATCATCGACACAAACGATCGAGAAGTTTGGATATGATTGGCGTAGAATCGACTGGATCGTTTGGTCAATTGTTGATTGGCAATTGAAGCATGGGATGATGACGGAAACACTTAATTCTGTCATGCTAGTACTTATAGACCTTTCATGTAAGCTAGGTATGCAACACGGAACGCATGATGCTCGGCTCCAATGGTTTCATGTACAGACGAATCGATGATGCTCAGCTCAGCTAGAGAATCAATAGATCGCCGAATCGGTGATGCCTTTCCAATGGTGCCATGTAAATGCACCCCAGGTATGTATTTATCTTCGAAACTTGAAGGAATAAACTTGCCTCCGTGGGACCATGGATTCTTCTTGCGGGCTTCAGCTATTGAGTAGGCTATAGAGAGTTCATTGCAGGACAGAATGGCCCTAGAGTGATTTTTGTCAATTGAATAACTATATGAACGTTCGGCTAATGTCTGAGAATAGATGCTGAAGTACTTGGATGGTAACTGCAACCCTGCCCGCGTGTACATTTGCTCTGCCAACGTGCCGATGGAAATGTTTTTCAAGGTTGAAAGATTTCTATTTAAGCCTTGGGTGATTCTTTTCAAAATAGGTTGATCAACCCGCGTAAAATCCGCTAACGATGGTCTTGAGTAGTAAATGGATGATCTGCATTCACTTAAGGGACACTCAAGAATGTATCCAGTCTTGATCATCTTTGGCTTTGCCGCGTATGATTGATGTCTTGGTTCGTACCTCCCATGATAGGTGATTACATGATCCGATGCCGTGCCCGATAGATTCTGACACTCAAACAGACTACTCAAAAGGTAAGGGGTACCCAGGCTGCCGGCGGCCATGACAAGTTTTCGTGTCTTGAACGAATGATGATCCGTTGAGTTTATTGTGAATTGGCCATTTCGATATTCGATTCTTGAGGCGTGGCAACTGAGTAGTTGAAGCTGTTTTTCGAACCGGCTTACAATCTCCTGAATCAGTGTCCCTGCTCGAATCCTTTGACGAGGGACAAACAAGCGCTGAGTGATATCCGGTACATGGCTGGAACTGTAAATGGTATTCCATTGCTCCTGAGGATAAAACTTGGACAGGAAAAACAAGTAATTGTCACTATCTTCTCCACAGTTCATCCACGTGGATAGACTCAAGGGTATGATCGAATGCCAATAATTGCTTAACCCGCCAAGACCGTAATGTTCAAGCAGGACATTCTGACTTTGTGGATAATATGTTGACGTAGAGCGGTCGTCTGCGAGAATCAGAACGCGCAATCTTTTGGTTGCGAAGCATGGTGAATCAATAAGACCATGAAGATAGCCGAGACATGACAGGCTGGCTCCTATAACTATAACATCAAACATCATCTGCTAACCGGGCGGTTTTCCACGATGTAATTGTACCCGTAGTATTTCGATCCAAGCTCGCGCAGTAAGAAATCAAATGGGCGCATGACAACGAGAAGACTTGGAGTGAAGCGAAACAGTGTTGAATACATTAGGTAGATCGGTGTCAGCCAGAACGGGGCCCTGGATTTGTTGCACAATGCGTATGCTTCTACTATCTTATTCTTTCTGCATTTTTTAATGCCGCACAAGAGTTCATGGGCGGTCGTGTAATGACTAAGATAGCGCTTGCTGATCTCCTCATGCATCTGTGCAATTGCAGACACATTTGCCAGTCTGAGGATTTTGAAGTTAAATTCGCCGGCTAGCAACTCGCATTCGACTTTCATCTTAGGATAATTGTAATGCCTGCATACGGAGTTGGCGTGCACCGAAAGGGAGCTTATATAAATAATATTGTTACCTCTGAATTGAGCATTGCAAGCCTTCATGAGGGCAAGGTTGTCCAGCATTATGCGTGAGAAGGAAAAGATCAATACGTCAATCGGCCCTGTGCAGCTACTTGCCTTTACCCCCACGGGTTGCACGAAGAGATCCCTGGTTCGAAGCTCGATGACTGACTCATACATCTTGTTGATCACATCACTATCTCTGTTCAGGCATTGCCAGGCTTTGGAGTTGGAACCAATCACCACTAGTGTTGACATTGGGTTGTTTATAGTTTAGAGCTTGACGTTGTTAGGCTATTGGCTCGAACTAGTGTATTGTCAATTATGTGTATGTTGCCCAGGATGATGGCTCCACAGCCGATTATCACATGGTTGCCAATCGTTGGCCTCATGTGTGAGTTAAAGCCGTCATCGAAGGTTTTTGAACCCAGTGTCGTTTGCTGATAGATGATTGCAAACTCCCCTATGGATATTGCACCAATAACAATTGAATTTGGATGCGGCAATACTAAGCCAGGGCCGATGGCAGTGCGAGGCGAAATTTCAACACCAAAGAGAATGTTGTTTGCGACCGTAGGGATTATTGATAGGGGCTTAAGTGGCGAGAGGAACAATGCCCGTGAAAGCCTGTAGAGCAGAACCGATGTGAACTGAGGAGTAAGTATGCATCTCCATGGACTTGAGCTCTTTAGAGTGGCAAGCCTTCGGCAGTCAACCCTGGTATGTAGCAAGTTTCGTGCGAAATTTTCTCTGGTTCCAGTCATGGTGAACTCAGGATGACTCGACGTTGGTGTTCTCGTGATAGGGCACTGAACATGCCATTAAGCACATTTGAATTTGCTCTAACGCGGTCAATAAGTGTTTTCTGAGACTATAGCACAGTTAGATTGGCCTCCCCCTGCCAGTAATGATGACGCCTTTTGATTTGAGCCAGCATGGGTTTGATGGATCAAATCAATTCTTCGATACAGATTCACTATACAGGCAGACCTGCAAAAATGGATGAGCCCGCCCTATAGGCAGAGCGTGTCTCAGATTCCCCAGGAACTGGGGATTCGTCAGGCCACCCTCCACAACTGGAGGAAGAGCTGGCGGTTGCAGGGGGAGCTCGCTCCGGCATCGGTTAAGGACCCAGAGGGCTAGTCTACTCTTGTGAGGTTCACTGTCTTCCTCGAGATAGCTGGGTTCAATGCCTCGGAGCACAGTGCCTGCTGCACTCAGCGAGTTTTACTCCCAGAACAACTATGCCGCTGCCGGCATACCGCCCCTAGCGAGGCCGAAGGCCGAGCGTTTAGAAGGTACTTGATGAAAAATGCTAGTGAGTTGCTGACCATAGTGGAGCAGCGGGACCTAGAGAAGCGGCACCAACAAGATCTCAAGTAACTTAAGCAGCTATATCAGGATCTGCGCCGAAAGGACAATTCTCAGCGGAGGCGGTATCACCGTTGATTGTAGATAAAAGTCCTCGTCTTCTGGTCAGAGCACTGGGAAGACTGACAACCCCGAAAGATCTGCGGAAGGCCGTGCCAATCCTTGAGGAAGGGATTGTTGCAGGTGCCCGCGCCAATGAACTGCACAAGCCCATGGGCATGGCCTTAACAACCTTCAACGCTGGCATAGGCAAGCTGGTCGGTAATGGGGAAGGTGTGGATGGTCGCAAATGTAGTAGCCGCCAGGTGGCCCACTGCTTGCATGAGGTGGAACGAAGAAGGATCCTGCTTACTTGTAGTCAGAGCGAATTCGCCTCCTAGTTGCCAGGCCATATTGCGCCAATCCAGGCATACCAAAGCCTTTATATCGGTTCAGAGCGCAGCTTCATCCGGGTGATGCATCTCCATGGCCAGCTGCACCTTCGCGGTAGGGCAAGGCTGCCGAAGGAACCAAGGCCTGCGCCCAGGTTTCGAGCTGATCTTCCAAACTAGGTTTGGAGTTATGACACTTCCTATCTCCCCACCAGTGTCAAAGGAATCTGGATGTATCACCACCTGGTGATCGACGTCTGGATCCACAAGGTGCTTGCGTGGGATGTGTAGCAATGCGAGGACTCCAAACTTGCCGCTGAGCTGGTAAGCCCGGCCTGCCTGAAGGTTCGCGTTAGTCCCCGTCGCAAACAGTCGCTCTCATTGCATTGCCGTTATCGGCATGCACTGAGAGCGGCGACGCTTGAGGTGCGACTGTTTGAATTGGGCGTACTCAGATCGTCTTTCCGGCCGAAGGTTACCAACGACCACACATGCTCGGAATCCCTTTCCCGTAACGATACTTACCTGCATGATTACCCCAGCCGGCCACTCAGCAGCAAGAGGAAGCCTGCCTCTGAGTCTCCCCATTTGTGGACTGGACCAACCATTAGCACTGCCACAGCGGCATCAAGTTCGTGAGGCATCATAAGCGCTATTGCGATGAGTCTGTACAGATCTGCCGCCACCGTGCTTGTGTCTATAAACATGTTAGTCAAGTCAATCCCCGGCGGTCGACAACGACATCACGCTGTTGGAGCCAACCAGAAGTGGTGTGGATCAACCCACCAGCTGACGATTTAGTCACTCATACAGAGCTGCGTTGGAACTGATCGCCTAATCGGCGTTAGTCACGTCATCTTTCCTGTCAGTCACCGGGCCAGCTGGATAATAAAGACTTTGCCTTTAGTTTTGCCAGCTACCAGCAGCGCGCTTGAAATGCTTCAATCGCTGCTCAAGGCTCAAGCCAAAAGGCAAGCCTTTTTGCCATTCTAGACAAGTTTTTGTTACAGCTTCTTCGTGTTGCAGCGTTCGCAGCGGCTATAATCATGCTTGAGGTCATTGGATTGAGGCCAGCTTGCTTGACCTAGTCTTTATTGTCAACATTAATCGTGTTCTTAAGATTCCCTTTTAGTTCCTTTCTTCCATCAGCAATAGAGTCGGGTGAGTGGAGTTCTTTCTCGCCGCCCCATTGGCTGGTGGCTTGGTTGCCGTTTGTTGTCTGTGGATTTTTTGCTGCAGCGCTTACCTGGTTATCCCTCTGGCTGTTCATCCCCGTACTCAGTCGTCGGCTTCTAGATCAACCCAACGCCCGCAGTTCCCATCGGCTCCCCACCCCCCGTGGAGGTGGGGTGGCTTTTGTGCTGGTGGGAAGCCTTGCTGTTGCCTTGCTAAGCGGTTGGCTTCCACTGTTCTGCTTGCCCCTGGCTCTAGTGGGCTTCTTGGACGATCGCTATAACCTGCCCGCCGGCTTGCGCTATGGCGTGCAGTTGTTCACTGCCTTGTTGTTGCTGTTGATAAGTCCGCTGCCGGCCCTTGCGGCTGGCTGGCTGCCTTTTCTGCTCCTTTTGATCTCCGCCACCGCTGTAATTAATTTCATTAATTTCATGGACGGTCTCGACGGCCTGGTGGGCTGCTCCATGGCCGTGTTGTTTACCGCTGCTGCTCTTACCGGTATGCCAGCCCTGTGGCCCCTGGTGGGGGCTTTGCTTGGCTTTTTGCTTTGGAATTGGAGCCCTGCAAAAGTCTTCATGGGTGATGTGGGCAGCACCTTCCTTGGCGCCGTTTTCGTTGGCGCCGTGCTCCAGCAAGCTAGTTTTCTGGCAGCCCTCGGCCTGTTGCTGGTGGCCACTCCCCTCCTGGCTGACGCCTGTATTTGCGTACCCCGCAGGTTGTTCGCCGGCCAGCGGGTATTCCAGGCTCACCGTTTGCATCTGTTCCAACGCCTCAACCAGGCTGGCTGGAGCCATGCCGCTGTAGCGCGTCTATATACCGCTGCTACTGCTCTCTTGGCTATTGCTCATCTGGCTGGTGGGTTGTTGTGGGTGTTGTGCTTGGCGGTGGCAGTTTTGTTGATTGGGGTTTGGCTGGATCAGCGCGTGGCGGTGCCGTTTGGCGTTGCCTCTGGTCGGGCATGAGCCTTGCTGCCTTCCAAGTTTTATGCCGCCATCGGCCGCATCCAGCTCCATAGCTTCCCGGAGTGTGCCGCCGCCTCCACCCGCAATGCGTTGCTTCTTGCTGAAGCCCTGGGCAATCTCCCAGCCTTGCGTATTCCCTTGCCACTGGAAGGCACCGAGCATGCCTGGTACGAGTTCTATGCCTTCGTGGAGCCCGAGGTCCTGGCCCCAGGCTGGAGCCCCGATCGGATCCTTTCCGAGATCACAAGAGCTGGCTATCACGCCTTCTCCGGTAGCTGTAGGGAGATCTATT
>NZ_JBIPMN010000095.1:0-9981 GCF_044369115.1 Vulcanococcus sp.
TCCTTGGTAAACACTGTCGATCAGCGTCATGGCCGTGCCCGCACTGGGTGCAGCTTGGCAGTTCCTGCTGGTGTCGCTTGAGTGAGGCCACGGCTCTGGCCCCCATCGCATGACGCTCCTGGCTCTGATTGCTGCCCCCCAGGCCGGAGCGCCGGTGATGGGCCTGGCCAAGGCGATTCAGCTGTCGGTGGCGCCCGTGTTTCTGCTCACGGCGATTGCCGGGGTGCTGGGGGTGATCAGCAACCGGCTGGCGCGGGTGCTGGATCGTGCCAGCGCGATCCAGGGGCCGGCTATGGACGGTCAGGACATGCGGCTGTTGCGGCGGCGCATGGGTCTGCTGTCGCGGGCGATCGAGAGCGTCACGATCACAGGTGTGCTCGTGTCGGCGGTGGTTGCCGTGACCTTCATCAGCGCCATCGCTGTGGTGGATCTGGCGGCGATTGTGGTGCCGCTGTTTGTGGTGGCGATGCTGGCCTTGATTGCGGGCTTGCTGCTGCTGCTACTCGACACCCGCTTGGCGTCACGGATGATGCGACGTCGCTTCTGAGCGGCAGCTGCAGAGTTGATCCAGATCAGGGCGCCGGGTCAGCGGTAAGCGCCAGCGGGCCCAGAGCCCATAGGCGATGTCGGCGAGTTGACGTAGCCCCGGCCAGGCGCTGGGGGCGTAGAGCCAACCCAGCCCGATCTGCCGGTAGGCCGCCCGGAACACTTCCACATCACGTAGCACCGTGCCATCGGCCTGGATCGCGTGGATGCGGCCCATGGCTTCGCGATAGCTGATGCCGCTGTGTTGCGCGGGGTTGTAGTTGGCAGCATCGATATCCACGAATGCCAGCCGGGTGGCGCCGGGGTGCAGCCGTTGATCCCGCTGGCGCAGGAAGGACACTTCCCGCAGGCAGAGCGGGCAGCCTCCGTCGTAGAGGAGGGTGAGCTCTGGGCTGGGTGTGCTGCTCATGGGCTTCAGCCACAGGCTTTAACGTACCCACAACGCCTTGGCCAGCGGGGACTGCGCCCAGTACGGTTCACCGGTAACGACAGCCTCGCGTGATGCGACAGCACCTCACCAGGCTCGCTGTTCAGACCAGCGGAGAGGGTTTCACCGATCTCACGGCAGCGTTGAATCGCGAAATTGCGGCGAGCGGCCTGCAGCAGGGCATCGTCCAAGTGGTCGTTTTACACACCAGTTGCTCGCTCACGGTGAATGAGAACGCCGACCCGCGCGTGCTGCGGGATCTCACCACCTACCTGCGTGCCCTCGTGCCCCAGGCAGGGGTGCGTTCCCTCTGCGGCCATGGCGATCTGCAGCGCTATGCCCACGACGATGAGGGCGCCGATGACATGCCTGCACACATCCGCACGGCGCTCACCACCACAAGCCTGGGCTTGTCGTTTGATCGCAGTCGCTTGGTGCTGGGGACCTGGCAGGCGGTGTATCTCTGGGAGCACCGAGCTCGTGCGCATCAGCGCCAGCTCAGCCTGCATCTCATTGGGGAATGACCTCATCCATGACCAGCCCGATCACCGTGACGTCCAACCCTGGCTCTGAGCAGCTGGAGCAACTGGGGGTGGCTGGCTGGCCGATCTGGAGCTGTGGGGTGAGCCGCTTCCCCTGGACCTACCACGAGCAGGAAACCTGTCTGCTGCTCGAGGGTGATGTCACGGTGACGCCTGAGGGCGGTGAGGCGGTGTGCTTTGGCGCTGGTGATCTGGTGGTGTTTGCCGCTGGCCTCAGCTGCTCCTGGGATGTGCACGCTCCGGTGCGCAAGCACTACCGCTTCGGTTGAGCCAGGCTGGCGGCGCCCGTGACACGAGCCGATGGCTGCCATTCCCCTCAGCGCCGATCAGATCCAGGCCCTGCCCGAACAGCTACCGGCCTGGAGCCTTGTGAACGGCAAGCTGCGCCGTGAGCTCCGCTTTGCCGACTTTGTGGAGGCGTTCGGTTTTATGAGCCGCGTGGCGTTGGTGGCGGAGGCGATGGGCCATCACCCGGAGTGGAGCAACGTGTGGAACCGGGTGGTGATCGAGCTCACCACCCACGACACAGGCGGCCTCTCCAACTTTGATGTGCAGCTGGCTCAGCGGATCGACGCGCTGGTGGGCTGAGCCCAGCTGCACACCTGGCGCTCACACCAGCACTGGCAGCTTGCTGGGATCCATCTGCTGGAAGCGCAGTTGCTGCTTCTCACCGGTGGACTCCACATCCACGGCCACGGTGTGGCCGCCGGTGAACTGCCCGCCGAGGATGCCCTTGGCGATCGGTGTTTCCAGCTCGCGCTGGATGGCGCGCTTCAGGGGGCGAGCGCCATACACCGGGTCGTAGCCCACCCCGGCCAGCCAATCGAGGGCGTCGGCATTGAGCTGCAGCCCCAGCTTCTTCTCCTCCAGGCGCTTGGCCAGGCGCTGCACCTGCAGCTCCACGATCTGCCGCAGTTCCTCCTGTTTGAGGCTGTGGAAGATGATTGTTTCATCGAGCCGATTGAGGAATTCAGGCCGGAAGTGGCCGCGCAGGGCGTCATTCACCCGCGCTTCCATCTCGCTATGCCGCGCTGGATCACCCGCTAGATCGAGGATCGACTGGCTGCCGATGTTGCTGGTGAGGATCAGCACCGTGTTGGTGAAATCCACCGTGCGCCCCTGGCCGTCGGTAACGCGGCCGTCATCGAGGATCTGCAGCATCACGTTGAACACATCAGGGTGGGCCTTCTCCACCTCGTCGAACAGGATCACGGCGTAGGGCCGGCGACGCACCGCTTCGGTGAGCTGTCCGCCCTCCTCGTAGCCCACGTAGCCCGGAGGCGCTCCGATCAGGCGGCTCACGGCGTGCTTCTCCATGTACTCCGACATGTCGATGCGCACCATCGCCTCATCGCTGTCGAACAGCTGTGAGGCCAGGGCCTTTGAGAGCTCGGTTTTGCCCACACCGGTAGGGCCGAGGAAGAGGAAGCTGGCGATTGGGCGATTGGGATCACTGAGGCCGGCGCGGGAGCGCTGGATGGCATCGGCTACGGCCGTCACGGCCTGGGCCTGGCCGATCACGCGGGTGTGCAGCTCATCCTCGAGGTGCAGCAATTTCTGCATCTCGCTCTGCACCAGCTTGGCCACCGGGATACCGGTCCACTTGGCGATCACCTCGGCGATGTCGTCTTCGGTGACCTCCTCGCGCAGGAGGGATTTGTCGCTTCCGCCTGCGCTGAGCTCCTCTTCTTTGGCCGCGAGTTTCTTGTGCAGGCCCGCGAGGGTGCCGTATTCGAGCTCGGCGGCCTTGTTGAGGTCGTAGCTGCGCTTGGCCTGCTCGATCTGCAGCTGCACCTGTTCGATCTCTTCTTTGATCGAGCCCAGTTCATCGATCGAGCCCTTTTCCTTCTGCCACTGAGCGTTGAGGGTGCTCTGCTGCTCGCTCAGATCGGCGAGCTCCTTCTCCAGCCTCTCGAGCCGGTCGCGGCTGGCGGCATCGGATTCACGGCCGAGGGAGAGCTTCTCCATCTCCAGCTGCAGGATGCGGCGATCGAGTTCATCGATCTGCTCTGGCTTGGAGGTGATCTCCATCTTCAGGCGGGCGGCCGATTCATCCACCAGATCGATCGCCTTGTCGGGCAGGAAGCGATCGGCGATGTAGCGGCTGCTGAGCACTGCGGCGGCCACCAGGGCGTTGTCGGCGATGCGCACGCCGTGGTGCACCTCGTAGCGCTCCTTGAGGCCGCGCAGGATTGAGATGGTGTCTTCCACTGTGGGCTGATCCACGAACACCTGCTGGAAGCGCCGCTCCAGGGCGGGATCCTTTTCAATGTGCTGGCGGTGCTCATCGAGGGTGGTGGCGCCGATGCAGCGCAGTTCACCGCGGGCCAGCATCGGCTTGAGCAGGTTGCTGGCATCCATGGCACCGCCGGTGGCGCCGGCGCCCACCACGGTGTGGATCTCATCGATGAACAGCACGATCTGACCTTCGGAGGCGGTCACCTCCTTGAGCACAGCCTTGAGCCTCTCTTCGAACTCGCCGCGGTATTTGGCGCCGGCGATCAGGGCGCCCATGTCGAGGGCGATGAGCTGACGGTTCTGCAACGCCTGCGGCACATCGCCATTCACGATGCGCTGAGCGAGGCCCTCCACAATCGCCGTTTTGCCCACGCCCGGTTCACCGATCAGCACTGGGTTGTTCTTGGTGCGGCGGCTGAGGATCTGAATCGTGCGTCGGATCTCCTCGTCGCGGCCGATCACCGGATCGAGCTTGCCGTCGCGGGCGGCCTGTGTGAGGTCGCGCCCGTATTTCTCGAGCGATTCGTAGGTGCCTTCGGGGTTCTGGTCGGTCACGGTTTGGGATCCACGGATCGCCTGTACGGCGTCTTTGAGCTTGGCGGCATCGGTGCCGGCCTGGGAGAGCAGCTGTTTGCCGCAGCGATCATCGATCGCCAGCGCCAGCAGCAGGTGCTCGATGGCGATGTAGCTGTCGCCGTAGGAGCTTTTGAGCTGATCGGCTTGATCTAGAACGCTGTTGAGCCCCTTGCCCAGGTACACGTTGTCGGGCGGGGCGCTCAGGCTGGGCTGGCTGGCGATATGGGCATCCACACGCTGGCTGAGGGTGCCCACATCCACCCCTGCTTTCTCAAGGATCCGCCCGGCCAGTCCCTGCTGGCTGAGCAGGGCCGCGAACAGGTGCTCGCTCTCCATCTGCTGCTGGCGGCGCTGCTGCGCCAGCTGTTGGGCGGCGACAACGGCGCCCCAGGCTTTTTCAGTGAACAGCTCGGCGGTTGGATGCATGAAGACCTCCCTCACTGGGTGGGTTGTCAGAACCGTATGGAGCTTTTGGCCTCAGGGAGGGAGGAGAACCGAATCGCATCAGACGGTCCTCCTCCCAGCGGGTGTGTGGGCCGACCCGCCCTGCCGGTAAACCGTCAGCGAGGTGAGCCGTTGTAGCCAACGTTGGTGATCGTGCGTCCATCCGGTGACACCGTCACCACGGTTTCGGTGTTGGGCGCCAAGCCTTGCTGCTGCCAGCCCGGTGCCCCGCCCAGGAAGCGGAAGGTGTAGCCCTGACTGTTGGTCTCGATCAGGCAGGCACCACCTCCGGTGTTGGTTTGGAACATGCAATCGGCCGGGCGATACACCGATAGGCCGCCGTTTTGATTGATCGCCCAATTGCGGGCCGCGTTCACCGCGCGAACGTTCGAATCACTCACCTGGGCCGAGCTGGCACCTGCGGATAGGCCAGCTGCAGCCAAGGCCATCACGCAGAAGCGCAGAGGTTTCAGCAGCATCAGAAGCAAGATCGACAACCCTTGAGTGTGGCGATCTGCTGCAGGTTCGCCAGCCTCCATGACGCAGCCCGTTACTCAACTGGTACCACTGCCTCAGTGCTGAACCTTGCAGCCATGACCGGATCCGCCTCGCTCCGACGCCGTTGTGCGTGGGTACTCGCGCCCGCCCTTCTGCTGGGTTTGCTGGTGCCGTCCACCGCACTGGCGCGCGGTGGTGGTGGTGGCCACGGCGGCGGCGGTTTTCATGGAGGTGGTGGCGGCGGTGGTGGCTATCACGGCGGTGGCGGTGGAGCTGATCGCCCGGCGGATGGCTACCACCACAGCTATGGCGGCGGCAGCCGTACCCCGGCTCTGCGCCACAACATCAGCCGTGATGACTACAACCGTGCCACCAATGGAGGCCGTGATCGTTTTGATGCCAACCGCCTGGGCTGGGGCAATCGCAACTGGAATCAGGGTGATTGGCGCGGCAATCAATGGGGAGGCAACAACTGGCGGGGGAGCAATTGGGGCTACAACAACTGGAACAAGCGCTGGAATGGTGGGTGGAATAACAACTGGAACAACGGTGGTTATTGGGGTGATCGCCCCTGGAGTTATGGCTGGTACAACTGGACGCCCGATAGCTGGGGCTGGTGGGGCAACAACTCCGCAGGCTGGGGCCTCGCGGGGTTGGCTACCGGAGCATTGATTACCGACTTGGTGAACAACGCCAGTGATCAGCAGTCGCCGGTGATTGAGGTGCCCGACAGCAATTACCAACTCAATTACGGCACGGTTGACGCCGTGGGCAACAGCGGTGCCAACTTCAGTTATTCCGTGGCCAGCAGCCCGCCGGTGCAGGGTGGGGCCAACTGTCAGGAGGGGCTCCTCGATGGCCAGGTGCCCTCGACTGCTGCCCAGGCTCAGCTGCTCAACGCTGCTTGCCAGGTGGCCTATGGCCCTGATCCGAAGGGCAGTCCGCTGCCACGGCTGTGGTCTCCCTCGCCAGCGGAGCGCGAGTGGTTGGTGCTCCTGTTGGGCGCTGGCATCGGCTTCGGTGGCTACGCGCTGTTCAAGCGTGCTCAACAACCCTCTTGATGGTTGTGTGACACTTCGCTCCACAACTGCAGCCTGGCTGGTCACGATTCGGGGGTTGTTGTGCTGGTTTTGCCAGCTTCGTTTCATGCGTCGATCTTCACGCTCCTCCGCAGCTCTTCTCGTTGCGTTGCTGCTTGGCGCCATCGCCTCGCCAATGCTGGCTCACGCCCGCGGCGGTGGCGGCGGGCATGGTGGTGGTGGTGGTGGTGGCCGCAGCTGGGGCGGCGGTCACTATCACTTCCAGAACAACGACTTGCAGCGGGGCTATCAGGGTGATCACCCGATGTATGGAGCGGGCACCCGCGATAGCTTCAACAACGACCGGGTCAACGTGAACAACAACTTCTACCGCCGTGACTACAACGGCTGGAACGACAACTGGCGCAATGGCGGCTACTGGAACAGCCGCCCCTGGAACCACGGTTGGTACAACGGTTGGGGCGGTTGGGGCTGGTGGGGTGCCAACGCTGCCGCCTGGGGTGTTGCTGGCCTGGCCACCGGTGCTGCCATCACTGGTTTGGTGGATGCCGCTTCGGACAACAGCTCAACCGTGATCGTGGTGCCCGACACCAGCTATGAGCTCAACTATGGCTCGGTGGAGGGTGTGGGCAGCTATGGCGTCAGCTTCAACTACAACGTGGATGGCAGCAGCTTGATGGGTGCGGCCAACTGCCAGCAGGGCTTGCTCAATGGCCAAGTGCCAGGTACATCTGATCAGGCCCAGCTGCTCAATGCTGTGTGCCAGGTGGCCTACGGCTCAGGCAGCTGAGGTTGATTGCTGGCTGATCCCCCTCCATACGGCAGGGGGACGGCTCCACTGGATTCACCACACAGCCGCTTCGGACAACCATCGTTTCCGTAGATGGCGTCGTTGGGTGAGAGGCAGCCGAGCTTGTTCTTGGCTACTACCTCCGAGGGGGGCAAACGCATCGGTTGCACATTGCCTGCGCTCACGATCGCTGGGCAACTGCTGGCCGGCAGGATCGGCTGGCCAGGTTTGAATACGGCTGGCGTCCCACCACCACGGATCAATTGCAACGCTGGATCGTTGGCTGCCGGTTGAGCAAGCGCGTTGCCGCCGAGCAACAGCAGCGGCAGTGCCAGTTTGCCCAGGTGGTGGGACGTGATCGCCATGATGGCGCTGCAGTGCGGCCCCAGTGTGGCGGATGGATCAGGAATCACGGGTGGAACTGCTGAGGCGACTTGCTGAGGAGTCGTTTGCATTTGATGGCACCGCCAGCGATCCGGAACGCAATTGCTGGCTGGTGGTGCACCGGCACATCCATGGTGTGCTGCCCAGTGAGTACGACATCCGCGAGATCGACGAGACGCTTTATCTCGACGTGCTCAACGAGCGGCGGGCCCTTTCGGCCAGCTGATCAGCGGAGCAATGGCCGGCAGCGCCGACTGACGCAGAAATTGAGCAGCGGCGGCGGCTTGCTGCATCGAGGCTGCCGCAGGTGTGGGCCGTTGCGGGGATCCCGGCATGGTGTTCATGGCTGTGCTATTCACAATGGCGCTTGGTCTTGCCGCTGACAAGCCAATTTGCCCATAAAAAAGCCGCCCTTGCTGGGCGGCTTTGGATCGACTGAATGGGCTCAGAGACTCAAGCCCAGCCCTTCTGGCTCATCGACTCCACATAGGCAGCCACATCGGCGATGTCATCGGCGCTGAGCTTGCCACCGAAGGCGGGCATGGCGTTTTTGCCGTTGGTTACCTGATACTGAATGGCCTCTTCATGGCCAGCGCTGTAGTTAGCCAGGTAGGCCTCGAGGGCATCTTTCTTGAGGGTGCGCTCAGCGTTCACCACGTTGCCGCCGCCCATGTGGCAAGCAGCGCAGTTGGCAGAGAACACCTGAGCACCGTGATCGGCGTCAGCGGCGAAGCTGGGGGCAGCACCCAGCACCAGCGCCAGGCAGAGGGCAATAGCAGAGAGAAGACGGCGCATTGGAGCTCGTGCAACCTGGCCAAATTAGAAGGCCACCGTTCCGGATGTGAGCCTTGCTGCAGAGGTTCGCAACATTTGAAACGTGCTCTCCTGGCAGGGTTGGCGGGCGTTCGCGTCAACCCCGGTGGGGCAGTCCGGCGTCTTCGAACACCGCTTCCAGTGAGGGGGCGTGGCTGACGAGGCCAAAGCGTTCCGGTGGGCTGATCGGCTCGTGCACAAAGTGCCGCTGACGGATCGAAAAGCGATCCCAGGCATTCACCTCAATACGTAGCAGTTTGATCAGGCCTTCAATCAGCCATCCCTGCAGATCAACCCCCACAGGTGGCAGCCAGCTACGGCGCCAGCGGCAAAGGCGCTTCACGGTGTCGTTCACCGTGACCGCCGACTGACCCAGCACCAGGCGCCGCACCGCACCCTGGCCGGGTTCCGGATTGGGGTGATGGGCGGTGGTGGCCAGATGCACGCACACCCGGGCGATGTCGGCGGCGTGGATGTAGTGGAACGAGGCATCCGCCCGCAGCCACTTGGCGAGCCATAGCCATCGAGCACCTTCCTTCAAGCCTTCGGTGAGGTAACTGGTGGGGAAGGGGCCGCTGCGGTCCACCCGACCGCCGAACACCAGGGTGGGGAACACCGCCACAATCCGCTCGGCTAGTGGATGCTGCTCCAGCTGCTGCAGGCACTGGGCCTTGGTTTGGATGTATTCGGTGCCGTAGGCCATGGCCTCCGGCAGCAGCTCCAGATCACGATTGAGGATGCTGGCGGTGGAGAAATACACCACCTGCTCCAGCACGGCAGGGTCGGTAGCGGCCAACATCTGCTTCACCGCCACCACATTCACCTGCTGGGCACGCTCGGGATCACCCCAGGCTGTGGCGGTGTGAATGATGCGGTTGGCTGAGGCGATCTGGTCGCGGTGGGGTTCCGGATCCCGTAGATCACCCACCAGCAGCGTGATGCGCGGGTGATCGGCCGGCACGGCCGTGAGCTTGGCCGGATCGCGAAGCCACAGGAGCAGCTGGGCGTCGGTTTCGCGCAGCAGCTGCTCGGCGATGTGTTGGCCGACGCAGCCCGAGGCGCCGGTGATCAGGATCCGGGCTGGCGCCGCCAGCCCGCTCAAGCGGCGGCTCCGATGCGCTCCATCACACTCTTGCCGGCTTCAAAGAAGAACTGGCCGTTCTCTTCGGGTGTGCCGGGCAGGATGCCGTGGCCCAGGTTGAGGATGTGCTTTCGGCCCCGGGCTTTGTGCACGGTGTCGTCGATGCGGGCCTGGATGGCCTCCTTGCTGCCGAACAGCAGGCCGGGGTCCACGTTGCCCTGCACGCCCACGTGCTCTGGCAGGCGGGCCAGACCCTCGGCCATGTCTACGGTCCAATCCAGCGACACGATGTCGACGCCGGTGCGGGCCATCCGCTCGATCTCGCCGGCGCTGCCGGAGATGTAGAGGATGAAGGGGGTGTCGGGGTGGGTCTGCTTCACCAGGTCCACCACCTTCTTTTGGTAGGGAGCCGCGAAGGTGTCGTAGTCGGCGGGGCTGAGCTGGCCGGCCCAGGAATCAAACATCTGCACCACCTGGGCACCGGAATCGATCTGATAGCGCAGGTAGGCGGCGATCGATTCGGCGAAGTGATCGAGAAGCTTGTGCAGCAGCTCGGGCTCGCGGAAGGCCATGGCCTTGATCACCGCGTAGTTCTTGCTGCT
>NZ_JBIPMN010000252.1:0-2641 GCF_044369115.1 Vulcanococcus sp.
GCTGCGGCTTCTTCTTGCAGCGATCGGTCAGCCATCGGTTCTCCAGTGCCATTGATCGGCCAACCAGCTGGCGGCGTCCTGCAGCCGATCACTGCGGAACCGGTAGCGAGCCCGAGGGCCCTCCTCCAGGTCTTCGCTGAAGTGCGTGGGTAGCCACAAAGGCTCAAGGCCCCCCAGCCCTCCCCAGGGATGGCGGCCTTCCCGGCTGCGCCAACTGCCCGAATGCACCACCCCCGGCACAACCTCCTGACACCAGCCCAGCTTGTGCTGCACCGTTCCCTGATGGCAGAGATAGCCATCTGCAGCCTGGCCCAGGGCAATGCTCTCCGCCAGGCTCAGGCCGATGGCCTCCTGCACCGGCAGCTCCAATCCATCCAGGGCAGTCCTGATCTCGACGGCCTGCTGCCGCTCTTCCTCCAGCATCTCCGCCACGCTGGAGCCGTAGTAGTGGTTGGCCAACGTGTCGCCGTGCTGGATCGAGAAGCCATCCAGCAGCAACAGTGGCAAAGGCTGCCCGCGCTGGGCCAGTTCCCGCATCCAGGCGGCCACCAGGGCCGGCAAGCCATCAGCGCAGGCTCCCCGTGTTTTGAGGCTTACCCACAGCACGCGGCCGCCACCAGCTCGCCAGGCCTTCAGGCCGTCCAGCAGAGCGTGGGCGCTGGGGCCCAGGCTCTGCTCACAGAACAGGCGGATGCGCTGACGCATGGCCCCGGGGAGCCGCTCAGGCCGCTGGCTCAAGGGCAGCTCAAACACCTCCCCAAGCACCATCACATCAGCGGACCCGCACCAGTTGCATGAGGGGTGGAGCGCACGCACAGGCCCAAACGGTTCCTGGCCCAGCCACTGCAGGGGGGCTTGGCTGCCAGCCAGTTCCTCCAGGGCCGAGAGCACATTCAGCAGCTGATGGGCAAAGTTTGGATGGCCCTCGAGGATCAGCTGCCGATTCCGCTGGTCATCGAGCACATCGGGCCAGGGTTTGCTGGTGGCCAGCTGCGGCAGCAGTTCAGCTAGGGCCAACAGAAACCATTGAGCTGGCGCCAGGGAACTGGGAAGCAACAACAACACCTGCTCCCTCAGCAGGTAGAGAGCCTCCAGCTCGTGGCCACCGCCCAGCCAACCAGGCAACAGCAGGGCCCGGCGATCTCGGTGCTGCAGCACATAGCCGAACACAAGCCCTTTTCGCACACTCAGCTGGGTGGCCAACTCCCCGTCCCCCCAGGGAGAGGGGAACACCAGCTGCCCTGCCAGCCAGGCCTGACCCTGCCAACTGGTCGACCAATGGCGCCGATCGCAGCGCTGGCGCCACTGCCGCCAGCGCTGGCCAAAGGGCTCCCATTCCGGCGGCGTCTCACCATTGAGATGGATCACCTGCATGGCATGTTCCGCGGGCATTGGCGTTTAGTTTGCCGCTATTGGTGAACTCCTCCGTGTCGAACGTCGGCCTACGCCTCAACCTCTGGGGACATCTCAGCGGGGGCTTCGGGCTGGGTGAGGGGGCCCGGGCCACGGCCCGGGCCCTGAAGGCTGCCGGTGTGATTGTGCAGTGGCGCGATCTGCCGCTCTCCACCCATCCGAATGATCAGCCATTGCTGGACAGCAGCCAGAAACCGCTGCCGGCAGCGATCGATCTGATCCACACCAATCCCAACGTGCTGCAGCACACCGACGGCTTGGTCGAGCGGCTGCAGCTGGAGGCCCCGCTGCGCATCGGCTACTGGGCCTGGGAGTTGGAGCAGTTCCCCCATGGCTGGGAGCGGGGCTTTGCAGGCCTCGATCAGCTGTGGTGCCCGTCGTCCTTCACAGCCACCAGCCTGGGCCTGCGCAGTCCAGTGCCCGTCAGCCCACTGCCTCACCTGCTCGACTGGCCCCGGGCGGAGCGGTTGCGGGCCCTGCGGGCTGCCACGCCGCGGGGGGGGCGCCCCTTCACTTGCCTGTTTGCCTTTGATTTCTGGAGCACTGTGGGTCGCAAGAACCCCTACGGCGTGATCGATGCCTTCCAGCAGGCCTTTCCACGCCGCCAGAGTTGGCTGCAACGCAGCCCGGAGGCCCGTCTTGTTCTCAAATTGGCCAGCAGCAAGCAATTTCCGCAGGCCACAGCTGCACTGCGCGAACGGATCGCCAGTGACTCCCGCATCAGCCTGATCAGCGAGCATCTGTCGGCCCATGAGTTCGACGCGCTGTATGCCAGCACTGACGCGCTGGTGAGCCTGCATCGCGCAGAGGGCTTTGGGCTCTCGCTGGCTGAAGCCATGGCCGCAGGGGTCCCAGTGGTGGCCACTGGCTACTCCGGCAATCTCGATTTCATGCCTCCAGGCAGTGCTGAACTGATCCCCTATACCCTCTCGCCGATCAAGCGCACGGAGGGCGACTACCGCGCTGGTTGGCGATGGGCCGAGCCCGACCTGGAGTCGGCAGCCAGAGCCCTGCGTCGCCTGGCTGAACAACCCACCCAGGCAACAATCCTGGGCGAACGGGGGCGCGATGCCGTGCGCGAACAGCTGGCACCGGAACGGCTAGCGGCGATTGTGAGGCAGCGCCTTGGCACGCTGCTGCTATCCGCCGGTCGAGCTGAGCTGCTCGCAGCGCTGCCAGCACAGCATCCGTTACGCCAACTCGAGGGGGGCTGGAACGCTCAACAACT
>NZ_JBIPMN010000096.1:0-9888 GCF_044369115.1 Vulcanococcus sp.
GCCAGCGACCTGGCTAGTGGTTATCTCACCGCTCCGGCCCTCTATGCCCTCAATGAGCATCCCGCTCTTGCTGGTTTGATCGAGCGTGAGTTCAGTGAAGAGGGCGATCTTGATCAAGCGCTGGAGCTGGTGCGCAACAGCCAGGCGATCCAACGCTCCCGTGCCTTGGCCGAGGGTTTTGCCAATGAAGCCCGCGAAGCCATTAGTTGGTTGCCAGCTTCGGATTGCCGTAGTGCCCTGTTGGCCTTGCCGGAGTTTGTGCTGAGCAGGCTCTACTGAAGCTCCCGCACAATGTCTTCAAGGCTGCTGAGGAAGCGCTCGATCTCGGGATAGAGATCATGGAGCTCTTCCCCGCTCAGATGCTGGGGCGGCAGCACGTGCACGTGGCAGCCTGCGGCACGGGCGGCCCGCACGCCGGCGGGTGAATCTTCGAAGGCCCAGCAGTGGCGAGGATCCACGCCCAGCCGTTCCGCCGCCAGCACAAACACATCCGGCGCCGGCTTGCCGCGCTTGAGGTGCGGATCATCACCGTGCACCCGCACCCTGATTGCGGTGAGCCAGGGGTGGGGGGATGCTTTAAGCGCCACCGCAGCTTTCGAGCTGCTGGTGGCCAAGGCCATCGGGATGCCCAGGGCCTGGCAGCGCTGCACCAGCTCAGCTGCCCCCGGCATTGGTGCCGCATGCATCAGCAGCGCTTCAGCGATGGGCTGGCGCACCGCCAGTAACGCCTCGCGGCTGGGCGCGTTGGAAGCACCTCCTGCGCAGATCCACTGCAGCACTTGATCAGCGCAGTCGTGGCGCCGCCGCCCCCGCAGTGCCAAGAGCTCCTCGGCTTCCAGGGGTCTACCAAAGTGGCTGGCGGCCTGCTGCCAGGCCTTCGCATGCAGCGGCTCCGTGTCGAGCAGCAGCCCGTCGAGATCGAACAGGCAGGCGGCGGGTTTCACCATCTCTCCATCCTGGAGCAGAGCCGAAGGCTGCATCAGCTATTACAGGCCTGCAGCCGGAGCGGCCAGGCGGGTTCCGCGCTCGCTTGAATGGGCGCGCCTGCCGTTGCCCGAATGTCTGAGGCCCAGACCAGCCCCGCCACCAGCGCCACGATTGAATCGGTGCTGCAGGAGCAGCGGGTGTTTGAGCCGCCGGCCGACCTGGCTGCAGGCGCGGCGATCGGTTCGCTGGAGGTCTATCGACAGTTGGCCGCTCAGGCTCATGATGATCCGGATCACTTCTGGGGTGAGGCGGCACGGCGCGAACTGCACTGGTTCGAGCCATTCCACACGGTGCTCGATTGGAGCAATCCGCCCTTTGCCCGTTGGTTTGAAGGCGGCACCACCAACCTCAGCTTCAACTGCCTCGATCGCCATCTCAACGGCCCCCGCGCCGATAAAACAGCCCTGATCTGGGAAGGGGAACCCGGCGACACCCGCACCTTCACCTACCGCCAGCTCCACGCCGAGGTGTGCAAGGCGGCCAATGCGCTCAAGGCGCTTGGCCTTGGCAAGGGCGATTTGGTGGCTCTTTACATGCCGATGGTGCCGGAAGCGGCAATCGCCATGCTCGCCTGCGCCCGCATTGGCGCACCCCACTCGGTGGTGTTCGGCGGTTTCTCGGCTGATGCTCTGCGCGATCGTCTGATTGATGGTGAGGCCAAGGCGGTGATCACCGCCGACGGCGGCTTCCGCAAGGACAAGCCGGTGCCGCTGAAGCCCGCCGTGGATGAGGCGCTTGGCAGCAGTGGCGGTGCCCCGAGCGTGGAGCACGTTCTGGTGGTGAAGCGCATTGAGAGTGATTGCCCAATGCAGGCCGGCCGCGACCACTGGTGGCATGAGCTGGTGGAAAGCCAGAGCGCCGAGTGCCCGGCCGAGCCGATGGCCAGTGAAGACCGGCTGTTCGTGCTCTACACCTCAGGCTCCACCGGCAAACCCAAGGGGGTGGTCCACACCACCGCCGGTTACAACCTCTGGACCCACCTCACCTTCCAGTGGATTTTCGACATCAAAGAGAACGACATTCACTGGTGCACCGCCGATGTGGGCTGGATCACGGGGCATAGCTACATCGTCTATGGGCCGTTGTCGAACGGAGCCACCACGATGATGTACGAGGGTGCGCCGCGCCCGAGCAAGCCCGGTGCCTTCTGGGAGGTGATTCAGAAGCATCAATGCACGATCTTCTACACCGCCCCCACGGCGATCCGCGCCTTCATGAAGAGCGGCCGCGAGGTGCCGGATCAGTACGACATGAGCTCCCTGCGCATCCTCGGCACCGTGGGTGAGCCGATCAACCCAGAGGCCTGGATCTGGTATAGCGATGTGATCGGCGGCAACCGTTGCCCGATCGTCGACACCTGGTGGCAGACCGAAACCGGCGGCGTGATGATCAGCCCGTTGCCGGGCGCCACCCCGACCAAGCCCGGTTCCGCAACCCTGCCCCTACCGGGCATCCAGGCCGACATCGTCGATCACGACGGCAACTCCCAGCCCGCTGATCAGGGGGGCTATCTCGCGATCCGCCGACCCTGGCCGGGAATGATGCGCACCGTGCACGGTGATCCCGAGCGCTTCCGCAAGAGCTACTGGGAGGAGATTCGCCCTGCCGATGGCTCCTGGCTCTATTTCGCCGGTGATGGCGCCCGCCGCGACAGCGACGGCTATTTCTGGGTGATGGGCCGCGTTGACGATGTGATCAATGTGAGCGGCCACCGCCTCGGCACGATGGAGATCGAGAGCGCTCTGGTGAGCCATCCCGCCGTCGCCGAAGCGGCTGTGGTGGGCCGGCCCGACGCGCTCAAGGGTGAAGGCATTGTGGCCTTCGTGACCCTGGAGGCCGGCCGCCGCGGGGATGATGCCCTGATCGCCGAACTGCGCGGCCATGTGGGCAAGGAGATCGGTCCGATTGCGCGCCCGGATGTGATCAAGTTCAGCGATGCCCTCCCCAAAACCCGCAGCGGCAAGATCATGCGCCGCATCCTGCGCTCTCTGGCAGCAGGCCAGGAGGTGAGCGGTGACACCTCCACCCTGGAGGATCGCTCGGTGCTGGATGCGTTGCGCGTTTGATCAGGCGGTCTGCGGTGCCGCTGGGCTCCACCAGCGGCAGATCGTCCCCGCGAGGGCGTCGATCTGACGCTGACGGCTCGGGTCATCGGCCCAGGCACCCAGCAGGTTTTGGCGCAGGCCGGCACTGGCGGGGGTGAGGTGATCGCCCGGCAGCTCGAGCAGCTGGGTTTGATCCTGCAGCCGCGCCTGCAGCACCGCCTGTAGGCGCTGGCTCTGATCGATTCCGTCGCGGTTGAAGCGCACCAGCAGGTTGGCGGGCTGGCGGTAGTTGGCACCCACCAGCCGCAGGGTTTCGCTGGGGGAGGGGCTGAATTCGCTCTGTATGCCCAGCCGCGGGCCCAGCTCGGCCAGTAGCGGCACGCTGCGTTCAGCGGAGAAGTTGTTGAAGCTCAGAGCTGCCAAGCCACTGCAGCCACGGCCGTTGTCGGGTGCCAGCAGGTGCAGCTTGCAGCCGAGGCTGTGGCCGAGCCGCAGGGAGGGCAGCCCCTCCGGGCGCGCTGCGCGAAACAGTTTCCAGGCTTCATTGGCCTGGGCCTGGTGATCGAAGCCCGGCACATAGCTCCAGGCCTGGATCGCCAGACCCTGCCGAGCCAGCGCTTCCAGCAGGCGGCGGTAGCTCAGCTGGGGTGTAGCCGCCAGATAACTCCCCCCGATGAACTGGATCAGGCCCCGGGCAGCCGGTGGCTCCAGTAGCCAGAGACTGCCGCGCTGGCGCCAGCTCATCGCTGCTGCAGGGCCTGAAGCGCCTCGAGCGCTACGCGGCGATGGGCCGGGCCATCGAGCAGATTGTTGAACACGTGGCGAATCACACCGCCGGCATCGATCACATAGGTGACGCGGCCGGGTAGCAGCCCCAGCACGCTCGGCACGCCAAAGGCCTTGCGCAGCTGGTTGCCTTTGTCCACCAGCAGGGGGTAGGGCAGGTTGTGGCGCTGGGCAAAACGCTGGTGGCTGGCGGCGTCATCGCCGCTAACGCCCCACACCTCAGCGCCCATGGCCTGCAGATCGGTGTAGCTGTCGCGGAACGCGCAGGCCTCCATCGTGCAGCCGGGGGTCTCGTCTTTCGGATAGAAGAACAGCACCAGGGCCTTGCCTTCCAGTTGATCGCTGCGGCGCTCGGTGCCGCTCTGGTCCGCGAGTGCAATCACGGGTGCGCGGTCGCCGATGTTCAGAGCTGAAGCCAAGACGGGTGCTTGATGGTGGCGAAACCCTAGGCAGGGCCTGGCGCGGCCTGGGATTATGAAGCCATCGCGCAGAGCCCATGGCCACGGCAGACCCCCCGCAACCCTGGGAGCAGGTTGACCTGCTGAGCTTGATGGCAGATCCAGCGGTGGAACCGCCTCAGGCTCCTGAATCTGCTGAACCGGTTGTTGCGGAAGCTGCCTCTGAACCTGTGCCGACGGCCGAGGTCAACTCCATCGCTGAACCGCAGCCCAGTGCTGACACTGCGCCCACCCACGACCCTTCGCCACCCGTTGAGCCCGACCACGCTTCAGTCCTCCAAGCCTTTTCAGCGCCAGACCAACCGCTGCCGCAACGCCTGCTGATCCTCGACACGGAAACCACCGGCCTTGATCCACAGCGCGATCGCTGCATTGAGCTGGGTGCGGTGTTGTTCGATCTGCCGCGGCGCTCAGTGCTCAGCCAGGTGTCGCTGCTGTTGCCCTGCGATCAGAACGCTGCCGAAGCGGTGAACGGCATTGATCCCGAGCTCACCCAGCAACCGCAGCCCTGGCAGCAGGGCTTGCAGTGGTTTGAGGCTTTGCTCGCCAGCGCTGATTTGGTGGTGGCCCACAACGCCGCTTTCGATCGCCAGTGGTTTGGCATGGCACCGCTGCCTGCGATCCACAAGCCTTGGCTGTGCACGATGGAGGACATCCGCTGGCCCGCTGATCGCCATCTGCGCTCGAACCCTTCGGTGCGCGACCTGGCTCTGGCTTACGGCGTGCCGGTGTGGGCTGCCCATCGGGCCCTCACCGATTGCATTTACCTGGCTCAAGTGTTTGAACGTTGCAGCGATCTCGAGCAGCTCGTGGAGCAGGGGCTAGAACCGCGGCGCCTCTATCGCGCCCGCCTCTCCTATGAGGAGCGCCACCGCGCCCGCGAGGCCGGGTTCCGTTGGAATGAGCCCGTGAGCGGCGCCTGGAGCCGCCGCCTGTCGGAGCGGGAGGCTTCGCTTCTCCCCTTCCCTGTGGTGCCTGTCGATGGCGACCAGCAGCGCCGTTCCGCCTAATCGGCCCGCTGGTTTTGCTTTATCTATGGGAAGTTGAAGCGTTGCTTTGGTCCACGGGCTGAATTCAGAGCCATGGTGTGGATGCAGAAGCTTCGAGGTTGCACGCGATGGCTGTTTCCGCTCGCGGCCACCCACGCCATCCGCCCCATCTGCAACTGCGGGTGCAGCGCTGGCAGGACACACGGACTTGGGCGCGCTTGATCCGTGAAGCCGAGGCGCTATGGCATGTGGATGTGCGCGACCTGCGCCGGCTCGGGGCCCTGGAGCTCTCCCAACTGCTGGAAGAGGTTCCGCCCCCTCTGCGCCCGCGCGTGAATCGCTGGCTGGCTTGTTACCGCGTGCATACACGGTTGCAGTGAGCTGGGCACAAAAAAACCACCCATGAGGGTGGCTATGAGCCGGTTTGAATCGGAGCGGCGGGATTTGAACCCACGACCCCCACTACCCCAAAGTGGTGCGCTACCAAGCTGCGCTACGCCCCGGCGAGAAAGAAATTATCACAGCGCCTTCCCCCGCCTGGCCTGGATTTTGCGCAATAGCGATGCGCTGAGCTGCTCGCGATTGAGGCTGCTGTAACCCCAGAGCCGAAGGGCGCGAGCTAAGTCGCGCAACTCCACCAGATTCATCGACGCCAGCCGCAGCTCGGGGATGCGTTGCCAAGCCGTGGTGGTCATGGGCAGGTCGCTTCCATCGCGGCCGGCGCGCAGACCAGCCAGGGCCCCATCAGCCATCCATTCCGGCACCAGCACGAACAGCACGGCCAGGAGTCCGTAGAGCTCCACCAGTCCCCTGGGCAGCGGATGCAGCTTGCGCTGGGGCTTCGGGTCCACGCGGGCGATCGACAACAGTTGCGGCGATGATGCGACGTCAGTGCCGCCGGGGCATTGTCTCCCAGAACATCGGGATTCGTTCGGATCAGATCCGATCAGGTGGGCTCAGATCAACGAGCTTCCACTGCGGCCCGGTAGCGCTGGCTGCTGAGGCGCAGGCGCTGCCTTGGGTTCTAGGGGGGCCGAATCACGCCACTGCAGGGCGGGTTCCGTGGCTGGCGCCAACCGCACAAACCAGAACACAAGGGCAAACACCAGTCCCAGGGTGATCAACATCCCCAGGATCACGGTGCGGTCGGGCAGGGGGTTCATCGGAGGCTCAGGCTTGATCGGTGCGGGTGCATTGCATCTTGCGGCGGCCCTGCTCCAGGGTGAGGTTGTCTCCCCACAGGATCAGCTCCATCGCCTCGCTGCCGTAGCGCACCCCAGGCTGGCTGCTCCCAATACGGAACAGGGTGAAGCGGCTGCGTCCGCTGATCAACGAGGCCTGGGCGTCGTTGCGCTCAACAACCAGCCCCCCCTGATCACCACAGAGAAAGCGCTCGCGGATGTCGTAGCCCTCCCACCATGGGCTGCTCAGGGCGATTAGGGGAACAATCAGTGCGATCACAACCCAATCGGCGTGTTGTCGCCGCGCAAGACGCAGTGATCAATCGACCAGTCGTAGTGGCTCCACACCGCTGCCGGCAGCTTGAAGCTGGACCCTTCAAAGCCATCGAGCAACATACCGCTGGGGCGGGCTGAGCAGTAGGGACGGCTGCCGGGGCGTGCCAGGTATTGCTGGTGGTAAGTCTCTGCGAAGAAAAACGGTTTGCCGGTTGCGATCTCGGTGGTGATAGCTCCTTTGCCGTTGGCGTTGAGCAACTCCTGGTAGCGATCGCGGGAAGCTTCAGCAATCCGGAGGAGCTCAGTCTCCATCACGTAGATGGCCGAGCGGTATTGGGTGCCGGTGTCATTGCCCTGTGCCATGCCCTGGGTCGGGTCGTGGCATTCCCAGAACAGCTTCAGCAGATCGCTGAAATCGATGGCGTTCACATCCCACACCACCCGCACCACTTCGGTGTGGCCGGTGCGGCCTGAGCACACCTCCTCGTAGGTGGGGTTGGAGGTGTAGCCGCCGGCGTAGCCCACGGCCGTACTGATCACTCCGGGCAGCCGCCAGAAGCCCTTTTCAGCTCCCCAGAAGCAGCCGCAGCCAAACAGGGCCTCCTGCTGGCTGGTGCTCAGCGGTGCCTTAAGAGCGGTGCCAAGCACCACGTGGCGTTCGGCCGTGGCGATGGGATCGGCGCGGCCGGGCAGAGCGGCATCGCGTGCGACCAGCTGACTCTTCGATCCGCCCAGTCCATCAAACAGTCCGAACACTGATGCCGCAGCCGATGTGGGGCATCAGCCTACGGCGCTTAACCCTGGGGCGCGCCGGGTTCCAGAGCGATGTGGTTGAGCAGCGTTGTGGTGAAGGCAAATAGCAGAAAAGGCAGCGAGAGCACCAGGATTAACCCCACGCCCACCAGGGCAAAGAGTGGTTTGCTGGCTCCCATTAGCGCCAGGCCGGCCGCCAGACTCACGAAGATCACCAGCATCCAAATCAGGATCTGGCCGTAGATATCGCCGAAGGTGAGGGTGCAGCGCAGGCGGTAAGGCACACCGGTGGTCATGGCAGCGGCGCGGGGCGTCAGCTTCAGCTAAGCCAGGTCATCCGGGCTTGTCTGGTGAAGGGCACAGAGTGTGACTGAATCCGCGGATCCGTTTCCGGCCCAGCTCACGCCGCACGGTTGAGCTGTTGCTCCGCCTGCTCCCGCTCCCACAGGCGCCGGTAGGTGCCGCTCTGCTGCAGGAGCTCATTGTGATGGCCCTGCTGTACGAGGCGGCCGCCATCCATCACCAGGATGCGGTCGCAGGCGGCAGCGGCTGAGAGCTGGTGGCTGATCATCAGGATCGTGCGGTCCTGCTGGCTTCGTACCGATTGCAAGATATCGGCGGCGGTGTTGTTGTCCACGCTGGCCAGGGCATCGTCGAGCACCAGCAGCGGTGCCTGCACCAGCAGCGCTCGGCCTAAGGCGGTGCGTTGGCGCTGACCGCCGCTCAGCGTGATCCCCCGCTCACCCACCAGGGTGGCGTAGCCATCGGGGAATCCACGGATGTCGCCCTCCAGGCGGGCCTGGATGGCGGCCGCTTCAACGGTGTCTTGCGTTGCGCTCGGCTCGCCATAGCGCAGGTTGTCGGCGAGGGTGGCGGTGAAGAGGTATCCCTCCTGCGGTACCAGCGCCACCTGGCGGCGCAGATCATCGAGGGCCACGCGGGTGATATCGGTACCGTTCAGGAACAGCGCACCGTTTGGCACTTCCACCATTCGGCCGAGGGCACGGGCCAGGGTGGTTTTGCCGCAGCCCACCGGCCCAACCACTGCCACCAGCTCGCCGGGTTCGAGGCGGAAGCTCACATGGTCCAGCGCCAGGCGCTCAGCATCCGGGTAGCGCAGCGACAGATCGCGCGCCTCCACAGCGGCGGCTCGGCGGCCGGCCTTGACCGGCGCCGCGATCGTCACAGGTTGCGCGGGGGAGCTGACCCGGGGCTTGCGGCGCAGCAGATCCTCCACCCGCTCCAGGCTCACCTGTCCGGTCTGGAAGGTGTTGAGGGTGAAGCCCAGCAGCGCTGTGGGGAACACCAGGCGCTCCACATAGAGGATCAACGCCACCAGATCACCAATGCTCAGGCGTCCGGTTTCCAGCTGCCCGCTGCCCAAACCCAACAGCAGCAGCAAGCTCACCGAGGAGATGCCCTCCAGCAACGGGAACAAGGTGCTGCGGGTGCGGGCCAGCTGCAGGGCGTCGTCGCGGTAGCGGCGGTTTCGCTCGGCGAAGGCTTGCTGTTCGGTGGCCTCCTGGCCGTAGATCTTGATCGCGTTGATGCCGGAGAGGTCTTCCTGGATCAGATCGCTCAGCTGCCCCAGCGCCTCCTGCTGCCGCCGCTGCTGGCGCATCATGCGCCCACCGAACAGCCGCACCGTGACCAGCATCAGCGGGTAGAGCCCCACCGCTGCCAGGCTGAGCAACGGATCGATGGCCAGCATCGCCGGCAAGGTAAGCGCATAGGCCAGCACCGTGTTGGTGAGGCTGAGCACGGCGAAGCCCAGTAGCCGTCGCACGTTTTCCACATCGCTGGTGGCCCGGCTGATCACCTCGCCGCTGCCGGTGGTCTGCACCCAGCCGGGTTCCTGGCGCAGCATGTGATCGAAGATCTCCTGCTTCAGCCCCGCCTCCACCTGGCGGCCCACGCCGAACACCAACATCCGCGACCACAGCCGCACGGCCCCCATCACCGTGGCCAGGGCAATGATCAGCGCCGCCTGGCGCAGCACATCGCTGAAGGTGAAGCCGTCCTGCAGGTCGTTGATCACCCCCCGCACCAGCAGCGGCAGCGCCACGCTCAGCAGGTTCACCACCACGAGCGCGGCGACCCCCAACAGCACCGTGCGCCGATAGGGCTGCAGATAGCGCCCGATCAACCCGAACCGGATGGCTGCCATGACGCACCGCAGGAAGCTGCCAACCTAGGGAGCCAGCTCAGCCGCACGTTCTGATGCCCGCCAGCGATCATCCCGAGCAGCAGCATCCTCTGTATGCAAGTGATCGGGACCTGGTGGATTCTCTGCTGGCCACCGAGCAGCCTGCTGATGGCCAGCTTGTGGATCTGGGCCGGCTGCTGATGCGCTACGCCGGCTTCCCTGGCGCACTCGATCTTCAAGATGACCTGCAGAAAACCCTGCGCCTCT
>NZ_JBIPMN010000254.1:0-2600 GCF_044369115.1 Vulcanococcus sp.
AGCAGCGATGGATCGCCGGCCCCATGGGCCTCCAGCCGACACCACCACTGGACCATGCCCTCCCTCAGTCGGGTCCCATGCTTGCAGCCTCGATAATCTGCCCAGGATCACTGCCGTGTTGGCTGCGACATGACGTATTGGTACTCGCCATTCCCGCTGCCTGCCGCCACGGTGGATCTGCTCACCACGACGGGCCTTGAACCATGGCCTTCCACCAAGCCACCCGCCCCCAACGCGGATGGCCTGCTGATCTACGACAGCCCCGATCAGCTGGTTGCAGCAGCTGTGCAGCCCACGCTGCAGCAGCTGGTTGAAGGTTATCGGCAGCTGCTGGATTGGTCGGAGCGAACAGCCCAGCCCCTGTTGGCCCACTGGCAGCTGCAGCAACTCGGCCCCAGGGGGTTGCGCGACTGGATCGCCAGCCACGCCAACACGGGGGGGCCATTCCAAGCGCCAGTGGCTCAGCCCATTCCCATCCCGTCCCTGGTCGGTGCTGCCTTGCTCAGCTTGATCGAAGTTGAGCCCCAGCTGCTGGAGGCCTATCTGGATCTTGAACTGAGGGCCGAACTGCTGGGCCGCGAACCCGATCTCCACTATCGCCAGCGGCTCCGCCAGGGCAGCACCCAGGGAGACCTGCTGCTGCAGGAGCTGCGCCATGCCCTGGGGGCCCCCACCGAACTGGAGCGCCAAGAGAGCGAACTCAGGACAGCCCAGGAGGAAGCAGAACTCACCCTGCTGCAGCTGCACCAGGTTCAAGAGGAGCTGGAGGCGATTGTCCTGGCAGATCGTGAAAGGCAGCAACTACTCGAAGCCAGCAGCCAGGAGCTGGAGAAGCTGAAACCCCGGGTGGCGGAACTGGAGCAACAGCTAGAGCGTCAAGACGACGCTCTCAAAACAGCCCAGGAGGAAGCAGAGCTCACCCTGCTGCAGCTGCATCAGGTTCAAGAAGAGCTGGAGCACTATTTCCTGCTATCCCGAAGCCAGCACAGTCTGCTGAACCAGCACGGCCAGCAGCAGCGTGAGGTGCAGAAACTGCTCGCAGTGCTGGTTAAACAACAGCTTTCGCCTGGCGCTGCTCCACGGCCCTGAGGAACGCCTCGAAGGCGCGCAACGCCAGTTGGGGTTCCCGTAGCTCCACACGCAGCAGGTCGTCGCCAGGTGAATCCGGCTGCTCCTGCTCAGCAACCACACGCTTCAGAGTCTCCTGCCAGCCATCCCAATCAGGGTCCTGCAGGATCGCTTCAGTGAGCAGCTGCACCGCAGCATCCGGCTGATGGTCTGCCACCAGGGCATCAACCCGTTGAGTCGTCGCCTCCCGATCGGCCTCACGGCCAAACAGGTCCATCATCTCAGCAATGGCGCGAGCCAGTGGTTCATCCTGGTCAGCGGGGATTGTCCGCCAGATGGCCACAGCCTCCACGGTCCGCTGCAGGTGCACCAACGCCCGCGCCCGATTGTCCTGCAACCAACCGGATGTGAACCCAGCTGCATAGGCGGCATCCAGCAGGGCCAGTGAGCCTTTGGCATTGCCTGCTTCCCGAGCCGCAATCGCATCCTTGAGGATCGCTTCCTCAATAGCCGCAACGGTCTCGAAGCTGTGCGGCACCCACTGCAGGGGGATGCCTTGCTCCGCGGCAGTCCAGCCCAGTTGCTGTTGCAGCTCCTGGATCAGCTGGCGTCTTTGCTCAGCCGCCAGGTCTGAGGCCACCCCACGCAGAGCGTCGTCGTCCACAGCAGACAGCTCCTCCCACAACGCCACTGCTTCGCGGCGCCGTCCCAGATTCACCAGCGCTCTGGCCTGATTGTCCTTCAGCCATGGGGATGGGAAGCCCAGCTCCAGGGCCTTGTTCAGCAGGGCGAGCGAGAGCTCATGCCTGTTGGCTTCGCGGCTGGCGATCGCCTCCTGCAGCACAGCCTCCTCAGCCGCCTCCAAACTCGGAAGCGCAGGGCCGAGGAAGCGTGGCGTCCAACGGTGCTCCGCAAAGGCCTGGTTGGCAGCCCACAGCAGGTCGTCGAGCACAGCAGCGCGCAACTGCGAAGCCATGGCATTGGCCATCGCGGCCACGGCTTCATCGGGGTCCGTGGTGAGCGTGCGCCACAGGGCTTCGGCCTCCAGGCGCCGGCCGAGGTTCACAAGGGCTCTGGCCCGGTTGTCCTGCAGCCAGGGGCTGCTGTGGCCATCCGCCAGGGCTTGATCCAGCAGGGCCAGTGAGGCCTCCAGCTGATGCTCCTGACGCAGGGCAATGGCCTGCTCCAGCAGGGCGGTGAGCGCTTGGTGCTGCTCCTGGCTCAACTCCGTGCCCAACTCCTGGTCCGCATCGTTCGGCTCCGCCAGCTGCGCCTGGGCCGCCTCGGCAACCGCCTCGATCGCACTGCCCCTGAGGGCCTCCAGCAGCACCTGGGCCTCCTCCAGCCGCCCGAGGGCCAACAGAGCCCGGGCGCGGTTGTCTTCAATCCAATCACTGCTGAGGCCAGCGGAACGGGCGATTTCCAACAGCTCCAACGACAGCTCTGGCCGTTGCTCCTCCCGCAGGCTGATCGCCTCCTCCAGCACCGCCTTGAGCGGATCCTCCACCGCACTCGGATCATCGAGATGACGG
>NZ_JBIPMN010000255.1:0-2580 GCF_044369115.1 Vulcanococcus sp.
CCCGCAGCTCCTCCAGCAGGGCCTCCACGGCGGCTTCGGAGTCGGCCATCTTGGCGGCCAGGCTCACTTCGGCCCAGTTGGCATAGCCCAGGCGCCGTGCCTGGTCGCCCCGCAGCGTGAGGATGCGCTCGATCAAGGGCCAGTTGTTGAGCTCACTGCCCGCCTGGCCGGAGGCGCGGCTCACATGGGCCCGGTACACCTGCTCCCGCAGATCGCGGCGGCGGCTGTATTTGAGGAAGGGGGCGTAGCGGGGCATATCCAGCCCCAGCAGCCATGGGCCTGCTTCTGCGGAGGCCTCGCTGTCTCCGGCCTGGCGGGCGGCTTGCGCCAGCTGATCCAGCAGGCTGGCCGGTAGGCCATCCACCTGCTCCCGCTCTGTGAGCTTGAGGGTCCAGCCATTGGTGGCATCGAGCACCTGATTGCCGAAGCGGGTGGAGAGCTCCGCCAGCTCCTGGCTGGCGCTGTTGAACGCTTCCTGCTCGCTGCCGCTCAGGCCCACGCCGCGCAGCTGCATGTCTCGCACTTCCGCCGCGAGGATGCGCTGCTGGGCTGCATCGAGCTCAGTGCCGTGCCGCTGCAGCTGCTCCAGCGCCTTGTAAATCACTTGGCTCTGGCCAGCTCTGTTGCCGAACTGCACCACCGCGGCCTGCTGGGCCGCGTGGGCTTCACGCAGCTCAGGGCTGTTGCACACGCCGTTCAGGTGGCTCACCACGCCCCAGCTCCAGCGCAGCCGCTCGCCCAGCCGCTGCAGCGGATCCATCACCGCACTCCAGCTCAGGGGAGTGCCGCTCTCCAAGGCACTGCCCAGCTGCTCCTCCAGGCCTGTGAGCTCGGCATCCAGCTCCTGGATCAGCTGAGGGATGTGGGCGGACACCGCTTCCGGAGTCATCGCCTCAAAGTTGGGAAGGCCCTCGCCCCGCAGGATCTCAGGGAGGGCTGCGCTGGAGCTGCTCATGGGGCCTGGAACGCGCTGCGGTTTGCCAAGGCCCATTCCAGCCTGCCGATGGCTTGCGCTGCTGATCAGCCCAGGGCGGGAAGCCGAAGCGCCACCAGCGCAACCTGGGCCAGGTTGTCGGAGAGGGCGGTGGTGGAGGCCTCGTAGAGATCAATAGCCACCCGCGGCCAGAAGCCGATCACCAGGGTCGGCACCACCAGGGTGAGGCCGATCACCAGTTCGCGCGGCTTCATATCGCCGACTACGGCCAGAGCCGGGATCCTTGGGCCAAAGAACACCCGCCGGCAGAGGCTCAGCAGGTACACCGGGGTGAGCACCACACCGATGGCTGCAAGCACCACGGCAATCACGCGGAAGGCCACGGTGAAATCGGCATTGCTGGTGAGGCCGAGGAACACGGTGATTTCGCTCACGAAGCCGCTCATGCCGGGCAGGGCGAGCGAGGCCAGTGAGCTGGCCAGGAAGAAGGCGAAGGTGATCGGAAGCACCTTGGCCAGGCCGCCCATGTTGGGGATCGAGAGGGTCTTGGTGCGCTCGTAGAACACACCGGTGACGAAGAACATCGCCGCGGCGATCAGGCCATGGCTGATCATCTGCAGCATCGCGCCGCTCATGCCGAGGCTGTCGATGGCGCCGATGCCCA
Organism: Vulcanococcus sp.; assembly: GCF_044369115.1. GTDB lineage: Bacteria > Cyanobacteriota > Cyanobacteriia > PCC-6307 > Cyanobiaceae > Vulcanococcus. Next base: position 1,599 of record NZ_JBIPMN010000255.1, read on the forward strand.
GCAGCACAAAGCCCATGTGGCTCACGGAGCTGCAGGCGATCCGCCGCTTCACGTTGTCTTGGGCGAAGGCGTTGAGGGCGCCGTACACGATGTTCACGATGCCCAGCACAACAAGCGCCGGTGCCAGCACCAGGTGGGCTTCCGGGAGCATCTGCACGTTGAAGCGCAGCAGGGCATAGCCGCCCATCTTCAGCAGCACCCCTGCCAGCAGCATCGACACCGGCGCATTGGCCTCGCCGTGGGCATCCGGCAGCCAGGTATGCAGGGGGAACATCGGCAGCTTCACGCCGAAGCCCACCAAGAAGCCCAGGTAACAAAGCAGGCCAAAGGTTCCGCCCGGGGAGCGGGCGATCAGTTCGCTCAGGTTGAGAGTGAAGGGGCCGTTCAGGGCCAGGGCCAGGCCGCTCACCAGGATCAGCAGCGAAGCGGTTGCCGTGTAGAGGATGAATTTGGTGGCGGCGTACTGGCGCTGATGGCCGCCCCAGATGGCGATCAGCAGGTAAACCGGCACCAGTTCCAGTTCCCAGGCCAGGAAGAAGAGCAGGAAGTCTTGGGAGAGGAACACCATTGCCTGGGCAGAGGCCTGCACCAGGAGCAGCGCGAAGTAGAGGCGCGATTTTTTCTGGATGTTCCAGCTGGCGGCCACCGAGAGCAGCGTCACCAGACCCGAGAGCACCACCAGGGGAGCCGAGAGCCCATCGGTGGCCAGCGACCACTCGAGGCCGATGGCGGGCACCCAGGCGAAACGTTCCACCAGCTGCAGCCCAGCGATGGAGCCGTCGTAGTGCTGGCTGAACACAAACAACATCAGCCCCAGGTCCACCAGCAGGGTGACCAGGGCAATGGTGCGAGGCAGTTTGGGGTCGGTGCCGTCGCCCGGCAGCAGCATCAGCAGCGGCGCCACCGCCACCGGCAGCAGCGTGATCAGGCTGAGCCAGGGGAAGCTGGCGGGGCCAACCAGCAGACCTTCCGCCACGGCGGC
>NZ_JBIPMN010000098.1:0-9785 GCF_044369115.1 Vulcanococcus sp.
CCCATCCTGGCGGCGAAGCAGATCGATCAGCAGGCAGACCACCGCCAGATTGATCGCGGTGTCCGCCAGGTTGAACACGGGAAACTGCACCGGCACGAATTCCAGAAAATCCACCACGCTGCCGAGCCGCCAGCGATCAAGCCCGTTGCCGATCGCTCCACCGAGCAGCAGCCCCAGGCCAAGGCTCTGCCAGCGGCTGAGGGCCCCGCTGGTTTGAATCCAGAGCACCAGGCCTACGGCCACGGCCGCACTCACCAGACCAAGGCCAAACGCATTGCCCTCCAACATGCTGAACGCCGCACCGGTGTTGAACACAAGCCGCTGTTGCAGCAGGCCTGGGAGCAAGGGTTGAACGCCGCGCCCGCTGAGCTGCTGCAGAGCCACGAGCTTGCTGAGTTGATCGCTCACCACCACGGCCAGGGCGATGAGATAAACCGGCCGGATCATGACTGCAGCAGCAGCACACGCCGCAAGCCCAGGGCCAGCACGGCCACCGCGCAACACAGCAGCAGCTGCGGCACGAGGGGGCCAAAGCTGTAGCTGATCAGGAGTTGGGGCAGGGCGCCGTTCCATCGGCCCACCAGGCCCCCAAGCAACAGATTGGCCAGGCCGCAGAGCTGGAGCACCAGCAGCCCGAGCATGGCGGCGCCGGTGAGGCTCAGCAGGTTGTCCATGCCATTTTGGCGGGCCAGACGGCCCGTGAGCCACGCCGCGGGCAGGAAGCCGGCGAGATAGCCAAAGCCGGGGTCGAGCAGGTAGGTCACCCCGCCACCGGCCTGGAACACCGGCAGTTGAAAAAGTCCAAGGCTGATGTAGGCCACACCCGCCAACATGGCGGAGCGGGCGCCGCACACCAGAGCGGTGAGCAGCAGGGCCGGCACCTGCAGGGTGATTGGCAGCGGGATCAGGCTGAATCCAGTGGGCCCCAGCCCGGGAAGGGCCGCCTGCACCAAACCGCCACACACGATCAGCAAGAGGCCTGCGATGGCACCGCTCCAGTTGGTGAGGGCTCGCACGAAGGGCCGGTCGCTGGCCCCATCCTGCAGGAGAGTGGTGGTCTTGCAAGCGAATGTGTCGCCATGACCGACCATGCATCTCCGGCTGTGCCGTTCGCTGTGGGCAGCCGAGTACGCCTGCGCGAGCTCCCCTCGTATCTCAAGAGCGCCGATCCGATGCCGATGCTGCGTCCGCCTGATCTGGTGGATGCGCTGGAAGAAGGTGAGGTGGTGGGCTTACGGGCCCTTGAGCAGTTGGCGGTGCGTTTCCGCCGGGGCACCTTCTTGCTCGAAGCCCGGCAGCTGGAGGCCGTCAGTTCTTAGCAGCGCCACTGAGGCTGTCATTGAGCTTGTCACTGAGGCTGTGAGCGCACCACACCGCTTCCGCCTGCTTCAGCGCTGCTGAGGGGCCACACAGGCTGAGACTTGGCTGGGCTAGCAGCTCCCGTGCTGCCTCCAGCAGCTGTTCAGGCGCAAGCTCGGCAGCATCCCGCAGGCTGCGATCGGCGAAATCAAAGGGCAGGCCATGGCCAAGCACCAGGGCATGGCGATCGGCGATCTGGCTGCTGGTTTGCCGGCCAAGCGCTTCCTGACCCCGGAACTTGGCCAGGGCCAGCTCCAGATCGGCGGCGCTGATCGCCTGATCGAGCAGCCGTTGCCATTCGCTCAGCAGCTCGCGGGTTGCCTCTGCCGCTCGATCACTGCTGGTGGAGAGATGAAACACAAAGGGCGCATCTCCGAGCCGTGCTGGGTAGTGCACGCCCACGTCGTAGGCGAGGCCGTGCTCCTCCCGCAGCGCCACAAACAGCCGGCTCGACATACCCACCCCCAGGTGGCAGTGGAGCAGCCTTAGGGCCAGCGCATGGGGTGCTCCCAGCGGCGTGGTGCTGGCCCCGAGCATCAGCACCAGTTGCTCGGTGTCGTCGTTGCTGCAGGCCAGCTTTGGCTGCTTCAGGCCTGCTGGGCCTGACTTGCGCTGCGGCGCGCTACAGGGCCATGCCTCGTCGCTCAGGCCTGAGAGCAGCCACGGCTCGGCTTCGGCGGGCAGTTCACCCGCTAGCACCAGCACTGCCCCTGAACGGCCATAGCTGCGCGCCAGTAGCTCCAGCTCAGGCCGGCCGATCGCTTTGAGGTCGGCTTCAACCCCAAGGGCATCGTGGCCGTAAGGCCCATTGCCGTAGAGCAGGCCACGCAGCTGGTCGTGGGCGAGTTGGAACGGGTCTTCCTTCTGCCGCTGCAGTGTTTGCAGATTGAGCTGACGCTCCAGATCAATCTGGTCGTCCACTAGCCATGGCCGCCTCACCATCTGTAGGAGCAGCGGCAGCAGGGCTTCGGCATCACTGCTGGCGCACTTGAGGCTGATCAAGGTGCCGTCTTCCGACGCTTCACAGCGCAGCCCGGCACCGCACCCCTCCACCAAGTCAGCAAGGGCATCACCGCTGAGATCGCCGCAGCCGCGGCTCAACACGCCGGCCAGCAGCTGTGCGGCACCGCGCTGGCCGCTGCGATCGCCGCTGCTGCCTCCCCGCATCCACAACTTGGCCGAAAGAATCCCTGCCCCCGGCCGATCCATCAGCAAGAGCGGGCATCCACCAGGCAGCACCCGCTGCTGAACTGCGCTTTCCTTCATGCCGGCACCGCCTGCAGACAGAAGGCCAGATCGGGATGCAGCAATGGAATCACCTCCCGGCTGAGCCGCTCGCTGTTCCACCCCTCGAGCCATTCCAGCGGGCGCTGCAGGTTGTGGCGCCTGCCCCACAGCTGGCTATTGCCCACCATGGCGGCCACCGAGCCGGCGACCTCCAGGCTGAAGCGGTAGCCATTCCCCACCAGGCGTTTGGCCCGATCCAGCTCCGCCGGCTTGGGTGCATGCTCGATGAGCTCCAGCAACACCTGGCGCACCTGCTGTTCCACCGCCGGCAGCTGCTCGGGTTCGCACACCGCTTCGAGTAGCACCAGGCAGCCCGACTCGAACACGTTCAGGTCGAGATCGATGCTTTCCACCAGGCGCAGACGTTCGCGCAGCTGCTCCACCAGGCGGCTGCGCCGACCCTCCGCCAGCAGGGTGGTGAGCAGATCGCCGCCCATCACGCTGTCTTGATCGGCAGCACCCGGCAGCTGCCAGGCCATCAGCAGCCGCGCCGCTTCCAGCCGCGCCAGTTCGATCTGATCGCGGCCCGGCTTCAGCTGCAACTCGGGCACTGCCGCCAGCGGCTCCGAGGGCTTGAGCGCAGCCAGGGGTGATTGGTTTAAGCGCATCTCCAGCTCCAGCCCTGCCAGTGGCCCGGCCACGGAGAGGCAGCAGCGATCAGCCCGGTAGTGCCGCCGGTGGAAGCCGGCCATTGCTTCGGGGGTGTGGGCCTCCAGGGCCTCACGCAACCCCAGGATCGGCTGCCCATACGGATGGCTGCCGCAGGCCTGCCGCAACAGCTCCTGGAACGCCACCTCTTCCGGTTGGTCTTCACTCTGGGCGAGCTCTTCGAGCACCACTTGGCGCTCCATCGCAAAATCGCCTGCATCGAGGCGTGGATGCAGCACCAGATCCAGCAGCAGATCCAGCGCCTCAGGTGCTGCCTGTGGCGGGATCAGTACGTGGTAATGCACATCATCGAAACCGGTGGCGGCATTGCTGTTGCCACCCAGGGCTTCCACCTTCAGGTCGAACTCTCCGGCGTCGAGCTTCTCGCTTCCCTTGAACACCATGTGCTCGAGGAAGTGCGCCAAGCCCAATTCAGCATCGCTTTCACAGGCACTCCCGGCGCGGCACCAGAGGTCGAGGCATACCACTGGCGCCTCGGGCAGTTCGATCTGCACCAGGCTCACGCCGTTCTTGAGCTGGTGGCGCCGCGGGTCCGGCAGGGGCGGGGTCGATAGACCGGGCAACGCGGGCAACGGATCGAGCGCTGTGTCTGAACCCTCATTCTGCTGTCAGGATCAGCAGCCTGTTTCCCAGGACCACCGATGAGTTCAGCCGCCTTGGGAATTCATCCGCTGGTGGATGCACTGGCGGAGCAGATCCGCCAGAGCTGGCATCAGTTGCCTGGCCTGCAGCCACTGGCTGTGGATCCGGAGCTGGAGGCGATCAGCGGCAGCCTCGATGGCGAAGCGCTGTTCATTCGCAATGAGCTGCGCCAGTGCCAGGGCCTGCGCAAGCTCCACCTCGAGACGGCACGCCTGGGGGCTGGATTGCAGATCCTCCACTGCGTGTATTTCCCCGATCCCCGCTACGACCTGCCGGTGTTCGGTGCAGACATCGTGGCGGGCCGCGGTGTGGTGTCGGCCGCAATCGTGGATCTCTCGCCCGTCAGCGGTGCGCTGCCGGATGCCGTGGCCCAGGGGTTGGCCGCGTTGCCCAAGCGCAGCTTCAGCCAGGAGCGTGAGCTGCCGGAGTGGGGCACGATCTTTTCTCCCTATGTGCGCTTCGTTCGCCCAGCCAATCAGGAGGAGGAGCAGCAGTTCATCGGTGTCGTGGGCGACTTTCTCCAGGTGCTCAGCGCGGCATGCCGGGCCGCGCAACCGCAGCCGATCGATCACCCGGATACCGTGAAAAGGCACGAAGGTCAGCACTCCTATTGCCGGCAGCAGAAGCGCAACGACAAGACCAGGCGAGTGCTGGAGAAGGCCTTCAATCCTCTCTGGGCGGATCGCTACATCGAGGAGCTGCTCTTCGACGATCCGCTGCCTCTGGCCTGATGCGTCGTTCTTGGCTGATTGCCGGCAGCACCCTGCTGGTTGTTGTGCTGGCGGTGGCTGTGTCCCGCCGCTCCACCCCCAAAGCTTCTGCTCCGGTTCCGGCTGCGGCCACGGCGCCGCGGCTTGAAGCTGTGTCCGCCTTGGGAACGTTGCGTCCCGCCGGTGATGTGCGCCGTCTGGCGGCTCCCACCAGTGCCATGGGGGGCAGTCCACGGCTGCTCAGCCTCGCTGTGGAAGAGGGCCAGCGGGTGAAGCAGGGCCAACTGCTGGCCACCTTTGACAGCCGCCCCAAACTGCTGGCCGATCTGGCAGCGCTCCAGGCCCGGATCGCCAGCCTGCAGGGGCAAATCCGCCTGCAGAACCGCGAGATAGAGCGCTATCAGAGCGCGGCCAGCTCCGGTGCGGCAGCCATGGTGCTTCTCGAAGAAAAAAAAGATGAGCTCGTGAAGCTTCAGGGCCAGTGGCGGGAAGCCGTGGCCCAGCGCCAGGGCCTGCAGGTGGACTTGGCCGACAGCGAACTGCGTGCTCCCCTGGCGGGCACCGTGCTCAAGATTCACAGTCGTCCTGGAGAGCGCCCCGCCAATGACGGCGTGCTGGAGCTTGGTGCCGGCGATCAGATGGAAGCCGTGGCAGAGGTGTACGAAAGCGATATCAACCGCGTGAAGCAGGGCCAAATGGTGTCGCTTGTGAGTGAAAACGGTGGATTCAGCGGCAGCCTCCAGGCACGCGTGATCCGGATTTCACCCCAGGTGCGCCAGCGGGCGGTGCTCTCCACCGACCCCACTGGCGACGCCGATGCGCGCGTGGTGGAAGTGCGCTTGGCCCTGGATCCGGCTGATGCGGCACAGGTGCGCGATCTGGCTGGTCTGAAGGTGATCGCCCGCTTCACCCCGTGATCCAGGAGCCTGTGCGCGCTCAGCCCCTGGGGGTTCAAGGCTGGCTGGCTGACCTCTGGCAGCGCCGTGGTATCCCTCTGTCGTTGCTGCTGCTCACCCGTCAACCCGTAAGGCTTGCGGTGGCACTGGCCGGCATCAGCTTCGCGGGAATCCTGATGTTCATGCAGCTGGGGTTCCGTGACGGACTGTTTGATGCCAGCGTCACCATCCACCGGCTGTTTGATGCCGATCTTGTGCTGATCAGCCCGCGCTCCACCAGCTCGGTGAGCATGGCTGGGTTCCCCAAGCGCCGGCTGGTGCAGGCGATGGCCGCACCGGAGGTGGCAGGGATCACGCCGGTGCACTGGAACCTGCTGCTCTGGCGCAACCCCGAAACCCGAGGCACGCGTTCAATCCTCACCCTCGGCTTTGAGCCCAACGATCCTCTGTTCACCGATCCGACCCTGGCGCCGAAAGCCCGTTTGCTCACCCAGAAGGGCCGGGTGCTGTTCGATGAGCAATCCAGGCCGGAATTCGGCCCGGTGGCGTCATGGTTCAAGGCCGGTCGCACCGTGGAGAGCGAGATTGCTGGCAAGCGCGTGCGGGTGGCCGGCTTAGTGGGCCTAGGCACCTCGTTTGGCGCCGACGGCAACCTGCTCACCAGCTCTGAAACGTATCTCGAGTTATTGCCTAACACCCCCCCGGGCAGCATTGAGGTGGGGCTGATCCGCTTAAAGGCGGGCAGTGACCCTGAGGCGGTGGCCAAGCGGCTTCAGGCGCAGTTGCCGAGCGATGTGACCGTGCTCACCAAGCAAGGTTTCATCGACTTCGAGCAGAACTACTGGCGCACAAGCACCTCCATCGGCTTCATCTTCACCTTGGGTGCCGCCATGGGCTTCGTGGTGGGCTGCGTGATCGTGTATCAGGTGCTCTATTCCGATGTGAGTGATCACCTACCGGAATACGCCACTTTGATGGCGATGGGATACAAACTGATCAGCCTGCTTGGCGTGGTGGCACGCGAAGGCCTGCTGCTGGCGGCTTTTGGCTACCTGCCTGCCTATGCCGCCGGCCAGGGGCTCTATCTCCTAGTTCGCAATGCCACCCAGCTGCCGGTGTACATGGACACTTCCCGCGCGGTGACCGTGTTCACCATGATCCTGGTGATGTGCATGGCCTCCGCTGGCCTGGCCATGCGGCGCCTGGCGGATGCCGATCCCGCCGAGATCTTCTGAGCACCATGGCTGCTGCCGCTGCGATTGATGTTCACGATCTCTGCCATTGGTATGGCAGCGGCAGCATGCGGCGTCAGGTGCTGCAGGGCGTGAACCTGCAGGTGGCTGCCGGTGAGGTGGTGCTGCTAACAGGTCCTTCTGGCTGCGGCAAAACCACCTTGCTCACCCTCGTTGGTGCCCTGCGGCAGGTGCAGCAGGGATCGGTGCGGGTCCTCGGACAAGATCTACAGGGGGCCGGTCGCCGCGAACGACAGCAGTTGCGGCGCTCGATCGGAATGATTTTTCAGGGCCACAACCTGCTGCGTTGTCTAACGGCGGAGCAGAACGTGCAGATGGGATCGGATCTGCTGCCGCGGTTGAGCTACCGCGCCCGTCGCGATCAGTCGCGCGAGTGGCTGCGCGCCGTGGGCCTCGGTGATCAACTCAACAAATTGCCCCACGATCTCTCGGGCGGCCAGAAGCAACGGGTGGCCATTGCCCGTGCCTTGGCCGCGCGGCCGCGCCTGCTGCTGGCGGATGAGCCCACGGCGGCGCTGGATTCCAAAACGGGGCGTGAAGTGGTGGAACTGCTGCAGCGCCTGGCCCGCGACCAGGGATGTGCGGTGTTGATGGTCACCCACGACCCGCGCATCCTCGATATCGCCGATCGCTTGGTGCGGATGGAGGATGGTCAGCTCAGCGAAGCTGAACCGTTGGGTTTGCTCACCAGCGGTTGAACGTCATTCAGTAATGTGGTGTTTACCCCAAAGTTCCAGCCGTCTCGATGGCCAAACGCCGCAACCTCAAGAAAGAAAAGCAGGAGCGCAACCGCGCCTACGCCCGCAAATTCAAGAAGCGCAAGCTCCGCAACGACGGCCGCGGTGAAGGTGCAGGCAACGGCGTGACCGGAACAGCCAACAACGGTGGCGCTGCCGACTGACCGTTTCACACGAAAGCGTCAGCTGGGGATCCTGCGGGGTCCCCTTTTTTGTCACTGCTCCAGCCCCCATCTGGCCTGACCCCTCCGCCGCGCCATGTTCCTCAGCATCGTCATCCCCACCTACAACCGGCTGCCGATCCTGGAGAAGTGTCTGCGGGCGCTGGAGCACCAGGAGCTGGAGGCACCGATCAGTGCCTATGAGGTGGTCGTTGTCGACGACGGCTCCACCGACGACACGGTGAACTGGCTGCTGCGCAACGGCCACGCCTTTCCGCACGTGCGCCTGGTTCAGCAAGACCATGGCGGGCCGGCGGAAGGTCGCAACCGGGGCGTGGATCACGCCCGCGGGGATGTGATCGTGTTCATCGACAGTGACCTGGTGGTCACGGAGAGCTTTCTGATCAGTCATGCGCGCCGCTTGGAGCAGACCTGGCAGCAGCGCGGCGATCGGCTCTGCTTCACCTATGGCGCGGTGATCAACACTGCCAATTTCGACGATCCCACCAGCGAGCCCCACAAGCTCAGCGATCTCTCCTGGGCCTACTTCGCCACAGGCAACGTGGCGATTGATCGCGAGGTGCTGGAGCGCAGTGGCCTGTTCGATATCCGCTTCCGCCTCTACGGCTGGGAAGACCTGGAGCTCGGCGAACGGTTGCGGCGCATGGGGGTGGTGCTGGTGCGCTGCCCGGAAGCGGTCGGTTACCACTGGCATCCGGCCCTGAGCCTCGAGCAGGTGCCCCGATTGATCGCTGTCGAGGGAGAGCGGGCCAAAATGGGCCTCGTGTTCTACCGGAAGCACCCCACACGGCGGGTGCGTTTCATCATTCAGTTCACCGTTCTGCACCGGCTGTTGTGGGAGCTGCTCACCCTCGGTGGCCTGCTGAATGAGCGCAGCCTGCGGCCCCTGCTGGCCTGGTTGATTCGCCGCGGACAGCCGGGCCTGGCGATGGAGCTGCTGCGGCTCCCCCTCAACCGCATCGGTGTGCGGGCGCTCTACCGCGAGGCGCGCGCCGAGGGCCTGGCCTGAGCGACGTGCAGCACTGCCATTTGGTAGTGTCATGGGGTTCATTTACACCGCACACCTGCATGTTTCGGGTGACCCGTTCGCGGAGTCCCTGGCAGGTGGAGGCGAACCCGAAACCCTCAACTCATGGCTGTTGTCACTCTCGCCGAAATGATGGAGGCGGGTGCCCACTTCGGGCACCAAACGCGCCGTTGGAACCCCAAGATGTCGCGCTACATCTATTGCGCGCGCAACGGCGTTCACATCATCGATCTCGTGCAGACCGCTGTCTGCATGAACAACGCCTACAAGTGGGTGCGCAGTGCTGCACGCAGCGGCAAGCGCTTCCTGTTTGTGGGCACCAAAAAGCAGGCCTCCGAGGTAATTGCCATCGAAGCCACCCGCTGTGGTGCGGCTTACGTGAACCAGCGCTGGCTGGGCGGCATGCTCACCAACTGGACCACGATGCGTGCCCGCATCGACCGCCTCAAGGACCTCGAGCGCATGGAGGCCTCCGGCGCCATCGCCATGCGTCCCAAGAAGGAAGCCGCCGTTCTGCGCCGTGAGCTTGAGCGTCTGCAGAAGTACCTGGGCGGTCTGAAGAACATGCGTCGTCTGCCCGACGTGGTGGTTCTTGTGGATCAGCGCCGTGAGACCAACGCCGTGCTCGAGGCCCGCAAGCTCGATATTCCCCTGGTGTCGATGCTCGATACGAACTGCGATCCCGACCTCTGCGACGTGCCCATCCCCTGCAACGACGACGCTGTGCGTTCGGTGCAATTGGTGCTCGGCCGTCTTGCCGATGCCATCAATGAAGGTCGCCACGGCGCTAACGACCAGCGCGGCGGTTACGACGACGAGGAAGGCTAAGCAACGGCTCGCTGGCTGTGAACCCTTGAGCGGTTCACAGCTGATGTCTTCCCCCATGCGGCACTGGAGCTTCCCTGAGGGGGAGCTTCTGCCTGTTTGAGAACTGCACTCGTGGGGGGGGGGGGGGGGGGGCGGGGGGGGGGGGGGGGGGGGCGCGGGGGGGGGGGGGGGGGGGGGGGGGGGGGGGGGGGCGGG
>NZ_JBIPMN010000099.1:0-9774 GCF_044369115.1 Vulcanococcus sp.
GGTGGATGTGGACACAGCTCGTAGCAAATAAGCCGGCAAGCCATGGCAGGCAGCCTGCTGATCTGGCCCTGGCCCCTGGCCGCAGCTGCCCACGGCTGATGTGATCCGGTCGCTGAGCCCATCCTGTGAACCGAGAGCTCGATCAACATTGTCTGGAGTTGGCCCTGGCAGATCTGCTGGTGCTGTATCCCCAGCAACGCCGCCGTGCCTTAGCCCAATTCCGGGCGATTGATGCAGGCCTTGCCGAGAAGCTGCAACTGGAGTTGCTGCTGCATCTCACCTAAGCCCGATGCTGGAACTCTTTCACGCAGAGCCGTCGTATTACTCGATGGTGGCGCGCCTGGCCCTGGCGGAAGCGGGTCTGGCCTACGCGAGCCGGCTGATGGATATCCATCTGGCCAAGCAGCAGCTGAGTCCGGCGTACCGGCGGCTCAACCCCCACATGACCGTGCCCACCCTGCGCGGCCCCGGGGTGCTGCTCACCGACAGCGCGCAGATCCTGCGCTACGCCGCTCAGCAGGCCGAGCAACGGCCGGAGCTGGCCTGGGCTGATGCCGATGCCAGCCGCGCTGAGGCCATCCAACGGGCCGTGGCGGGGCACTACGCCCTCTCGATCGAAACGCTCACCTTCGGCAAGGTGTTGGCCACGCGCCCCTGGTTCAAGCCGGTCATGGTTTGGATGCTCAGCGGCATCAACGCCAAGCTGGAGCGGGAGATCGCTGCCAAGTCTGATCAGGCTGCGGTTCTGCAGGCGAAGGTGCAGCAGAACCAGGCACGGCTGGCTGTGTTTCAAGGCAGGCCAGCCCCTGCTGTGTTGGCGGAGCAACGGGAGCAGGTGTCGGCTTATCTGGCTTCGCTGCCGCCAGTGGTGGCGAGCGGCTGGTTGTTTGGTGCGCGCATCAGCTCTGCCGATGTGGTGGTCGCTGTGCTCTGCTCGCGCCTGGCCATGGCCGGTGAGCTTGCTCTGCTCAGCAGACCGGATCTACAGAGTTGGTGGCAGCGCTATGAGCAACGGCCAGCGTTTGAGGAGGCGGATCTGTGGACCCGTTTTCAACGGCGCCGTTTTGTACGGGCGGTGCTCGAGGCCCGGCACACCCGCTTCAGCTGACGCCGCCCGCTTTGGGGCAATCGCGATCCAGTAACACCGCTGCTTGGCCCTTGCCATCGCGCTCGGCGGGCTGCGGGTCAAAGTCGTCGTCGCTCACATCAAAGCTGCGTCTGGCGCAATGCAGCGTGAGCCGCCGCTGGGTGTAGCTGCCATCGGCACGGCCCTTCCCCTGCTGCGCGGCCATGCCGATGCACTGCTGCTGGTTTCCCCAGACGCAGCTGGCCGCACCGAGCAACCCGCCGATCAGGTTGGTGGCAATCTGCTGGCCCCGATCAATTTCAAAGCGGCGCACCTCATAGCGGCGCCGGCCGAGCTGGCGATCGTCGGTGGTGAGCATGAGCGGCCGGCTGAAGGTTTCGGCGGTGTCGATCCGCCACTCCCCCAGTTGCTGCCCAACCGTCAGCTGGCTGGTGAGGCCGCGGGTGAGGGCGGCAAAGCGGTCTTTGGGGTAGCCATGGTGCTGGGCCGCCAGACGCTCGTAATCGCCCATTTCGAACATCAAGTTGGCCGTCTGGGTGAAGTCGTCGACACCCAGAGCGCCGGCATTGAGCATCCAGCCGAGAACCACCCCGGTGCGCCAGTCGGCGGCCAGCTCCTCCTGTTTCACCGTGAGGCCCATGCCGCCTTTGAAGGGTCCGCGGCCCTGCTCGCGGTTCACGTGGTGCCCCCACTCGTGGGCCAGCACAGCCAGATCCAGCAGCAGCAGCTCCCGATCGGTTTTGCCGCGGGCACTGCGCACGCTTTTGCGCAGGTTGAGCGCCATGGCCAGTTCCTGGCTGGGCGGGCAGTAGTAGGCCATCGGATGCGCCACCCGCTCCACCCCGCAGCCTTCGGCGCGATCCCCAGGTAGCAGCAACTTGGGCGGCTGCTTGCTTCCCCAGAAGCGGTGCAAAAGCGCATGGGCCTCGCGCAGATACCGCTCCCGCAACCCCTGTGGCTCACCGTTGAGACGCAACTGCTCCAGTTGCTTGGCTTCTGCGGCGGTGGGCAGGGTGAGGCCTGGCGGAGGGCCCTGGCCTGGAGCCCAGGGCTGTGCCAGCAAATCAGCAGGATTCACAGCTGCGCTGATGGCTGCCACCAGCAACGTGCCCAGAGCACGGCGGAATTGGGGCATGCCTGATGTGGGTGCCTGCAGCACGTTTTACCGCTCGCTGCCGCCGGCGGGCTCAGGGCCGCGCTGCACAGCCCAGGCCGCCAGCAAGCCCCCCGCAAAGCCGCTGGCATGGCCGATCCAGCTCACCCCTGCAGGGGAGAACAGGGGAATCAGGCTCGGCAGCACCCCGCCGTAACTCACCAGACAAACCACTGAAAGCAGCAGGGAAAGGGGCCGCTTTTCGAGCCATCCGATCAACAGCAAATAGCCCAGCAGCCCGTACACAACGCCCGAAAGGCCATGACTGGCCGTAGGCCAGAAGAGCCAAACCGGAATGGCGGTGGCGTACACCCCGAGCCACACCGCGATGTAGTCGCGCCGGCTTTTGGCGAGCACCAACCAAGAGAGGGGAAGGAAGATCAGGCTGTTGGCCAGCAGATGACCAAAGCCGCTGTGGCTGAACGGCGCGGTGAGCACGCCCCAGATCGGCCCCCGCGGTGTCATCGGCAGATTCCAGCGGCCACCAAACAGCAGCTGATCGATCAACTCCTGCGCCCAGGGGATCACCAGCAGCAAGGGCGGAATGATCAGGTTGGTGCTAAGCCGCGCCAGGCTGCGCTCCAGCCGTTGTCCGAGGCTGTCAGCCATCCAGGCCTCCCGCCAGGCTCAGCTGGCATTCCAGAACGGCGAGCGCCTCATCCGGCAGGCCCAGAAACCGGTCGAACCAAGCCTCGCCTGTGGGTTCGATCAAGGCGGTTCCCACCAGCATGCCGGGGTTCCCGTCCTGCAAGCGGATGCCTTGGCGGCGATGCCGCTGGCTTTTGATCGTTTCGGTGCTGAGCCGCGTGTTCACCATCAGATCCGGTGCGCAGTAGCGGAGGCTCGGGCCGAAGCCCGCCTGAAATCGGAACTGGGCGCAGAACTCCAGCTCGAGCTGGCCTGTGGCGGGCTCAAGCGTTCCGTCCAGGCGGATCGGATGAATCTGCACGCAAAGTCCGGGCGGCAGCGGCAGGCCCAGAAAGCGTGCGGTGCGCCCGCTTAAGGCCGGAATGGCTGTGGTTTCAGCCGCAAAGCTCAGCTTGATCGCGTCTGAATCCATCCGCTTGGCTTCGCCAACAGCGCTGCCTCCCCGAGCGTTGTAGAGAAAACGGGGGTAGCGGCCGATCACCAGCTCACAGCCCGCCAGGGTTGTGAGCTGACACTCAGCCATGGCGTAAAGCCTGCAGGGAGCCTCGGGCGTGGAGCGAGGCCAGCTCGTTGTAGCCACCGATCCACTGGCCATCGATCTGGATCTGCGGCAGGGGGCCTGGGCCTGCAGCCACCACTTCGTAGGGAATGGCAAGCCCCTGCAGCAGCCGTTCCGTGCGGCGCGACCAGGCACATCCCTCAGCTAAGGCCACCTGAACACGGGCTTGGCTGTGCAGCGTCGCCGTTGGTTGTTGGGCTCCGCCCTGCTCGAGGAAACCCACCAAAAGATCAGCGCCCTTGAGCACCAAGCTGCCGTGCTCGAGATGCCCTCCCCACACCTGACAGCCGGGGTCAGAAAAACTCAAATGCAGATGAACGCCTTGGGGGGACAGGGTGCCCTGCAGGGTGATGATCTCCAGCTCGCCGAGGAGCACGGTGGGTTGATCCAGGCCAGGGCAGGCAAACGACGCCTGGCTGAGGTTCCCCACCACGCTCAACACAAACCCTGAGGACTGTTCACTGGCCGCCAGGTGCTCAAGGCTGGCCCGAAGATCGGAGCCCGCTTCGAGATGAATGGGCAGAGCCCGCATGGCTGATCAGGCGCTGAGCAGCTCCGAGGGTACCCACTGAGCCAGGCGCTGTTCGTGGCGCACCAGCTGGTAACGGTTGAAATCACTGGGCTGACGGTGGTAGCGACCCCTCAGCTCGTGCAGCTCCTGGCGCATGGCGTGGAGCACGGGGTTGTTCTCGTTCAACGGAACCTGTCAGACCTTGAGAAAATCTTAAGTCGGGTGATGCGCCTTTGTCGCGTGGTTGCCTCACGCTGTTGGCGGGCTTCCCATCTCTTTACAGAGATCAGAGCAGCAAGCGCCGTTCAGGCTGGTTCAGGCGCTCCACGCGGACCACGCCAGCTCGAGGCTGAGGGCTGCCGCAGCGGCCACCACACTGCAGAGCGCGATCCAGGGAAGCGCTCTGACCAGGATCAGAAATCCAGCTGGAATCACCGTTGTGGCTCCCTGCGGGCAACATCATCACTCCAACATCTGCTGCAGAATTCGTGCCGTGTTGTCCATCACAGCGCGGCGTGGGACGACGGCTTCTGCTCAGTCCTTCTGGATTTCCATTTGGGTTGGGAATGGAATGTCCACCTGATGGCGCGCAAAGCTGGCCAGCAGGTCTTGGTTCATCCTGTTGATCCCATCTTGGAAGGCGGCGTAGCTCCCGTGGCTACTGCGGAAATCAAACACGTAGTCGTAAGTGAAGTCAGAGATCGCCATCAGGCGGCAGGAGCGCAGGCTGAAGGCCGGGTCTGCTTCCACAACCTCCTTGATCCAGAGCGGGATTTGGCGCAGCTGTTCGGCGGTTGTGTCGTACGACACGCCGATCACCACCCTTGATTTGGCCACTTGATCTTCGATCTGCTGCATGCGCAACAGCACGGATTCCCGCAGCTCCAAATAGGCCTGCCAGCCGTGCAATTCCACGCTGGCGAAGCAAACCAGCTCCAGGACATCCTCGTTGTTGCGTTCCACACTCACCAGGGTGTGAAGCAGCTCCGGCCGCTGCTTCACCTCTTGGCGGGCATAGTGCAACAGGTCTTCCACCTGTTCTGGGCTGAGCGGTTGGTTGAGCGCGTAGCGCATCTCGATGCCCTGTCTGGGGGGCAGGTCTGATCGCTGCGATCGCTGCGAGAAATTCACGATCGTCGCGTCATCGGCGATGGCGTTGGGAATGGTGATCCGGCTGTCGAGGGTCTGAAGCTCAAGGGATCGCAGGCCGATCTTGGTCACAAAGCCGAGGTTGTCTCCCACTCGGCAGAACTCGCCCACCCGCAGGGGCCGATCGGTTTGGATCGACAGGCCTGCAAAGAGATTGCCAAGCAATTTTGAGGCTCCCAGGCCGATGGCCAAGCCTGGAACAGCTGAAAAGGCCAGCACTGTCTCAGCGGGCAATCCCAGCAGCAAGAGCAGGTGGTAGATCAGTGCCACCATGGTGAGGGCACCAAGCGTTCTGCAGATCGGCATCACGAAACTGCTGATGCGTTGCAGCAATAGGGTTGACGTACCGCCTCTGAGGTGCATCAACCATTCAGAGCTCGATCGCCCGAGCGCTTCAAAAAACAGGTAAGCCAGCACACTGGCTGATAAGAAATAGATGATATAGAAGCCGAACGTGGTCACCACCAATGGCGTGCCGGTGATGTTGAGGTAGGTGTCCACAACGGCATTACTCACTCTTGTGAGCGGCAGGACAGGAATGACCAGCAAGACGCGCCGCCAAGCTGTGTTGTCGGTGTTAAGCCCTGGAAGGTTCTCGCTGTTGCGGCTGTCGTCATAGCGGTACGTACGGGTCAAGCGCCGTCCAAGCCAGGAAATGACCAGTAGCAGCAGCGCGATCGTGAGCAGGGAGAACAGGATCTGGAACAGTGTTTGCCCCCAGATTCGAACTTCAATCAGCGTTCTCACGCTGCCTGGTAGCCGTAGGTACCACTTGGGAGGAATCAGATAGCCGGGCGTCTGAGAATAGAATTCATAAAGCCCCGGTGTTGTGAAAGGCGTGGATTGTGAGGGTAATCCCTTGATTTCCTCATACATCCTCTCCACCTGTTGCACTGTGCTGGCCGAGAACAGGTAATTGCCGCTTTGGGCTTCATCGCCATCTGCGAGGCTCAGCACCACGGCCGTGCCGGGGAGGCGCCAGTCGCTGACATCTTTCTCTAGGGATTCGTTCAGCTTGAGAATGGCCTCGCGGTCAGGAACTTGAAATGTCTTTCGGCTATTGCCAAAGACATAATCCAAGACCTGCTTGAGCTGAATCGCTGCTTCCTCGGCGCGGTCGCCTCTGACGCTTGCAGCGAACTCAGATGCATTGAGAGCTTCTACGGCCATATTGAAGCGTATGTTCAGACTGTCGATGCGTTGGCGCGCTGCCGGGCTCCAGTCCCATCCAGGATCGGTGCGGGCGCTGGCGCTGATGGTGCGCATCTGGTGGCCCACCCCGGCCATCACCACATAGAAGTTCAGCAGGGTGGAGCGTGGGCTGTCACCGATCACCTCGCCCAGAGGCACCCCTGCCCAGGTTTCTGCCGCATCGAGCAAGGCTGGATAAAAGGGTTGGCTGCTGAGGGGTATGCCTTCACGCACAGGCGCTGGCTGTGCTTGTCGCATCTGAGCTGGCCCAGGCAGCATCAACACCAGGCTGATCAGCAATCCACTGACAGCCGCTAGGGCTCGCCGGATCCAGAACCTCGGCATCAGCATGGGCATTGTTGTTTCCAATCATCGCTGTCACTGCCGATGAGTCGTCTGCGCCACGGGATGCGCCAAACCGTGCTCGTTGGAGCGTCGGTGTTGCGGGAAGCGAGTGCGGGTGTGCTGGATGCCGTTGCTGAGCTGGCAGCTCCTAGGAGCCGTTCAGGCAGCCTGGAGCGCGAGCTCGATCTGGCGCGTCAACAGGGCCGCTGGCTCAGTGATGACGAGCGCGCTGAACTCGCAGCCAGTGAGCACCGTCGTGCCCAACGGCGGCGCACGTTGCTCTTGCTAGCGGCAGTCTCGCTCCTGATCCCGCTGTTTTGGCCGCTGTTGCCTGTCTGGCTGGGGTTGCTCTGGTGGCCGATCACCACCCGTCGCCTGTTGATGGGTGTGGTGGGAGCCGTTGCAGCGTTGATGGCTCTGCTGGTGGTGCTGGTGCTTTGGCTGTTGCTGCGATGACGCGAGACGCCTTTTTGGCCTGGTGCCATCCCAGCCTGTTGGACGAGCGGTTGCTGCATGCCTCGGCCCTCTGGCAGGTGAGGGCCGCGTTGGGCCTGTCTGCCGCTGACGTCCCCCCTCCATCGCGTTGGCCGCTCAGCGACTTGCAGTGGGGTGGCTGCGGATTGGCAGTCGCCTCCGCCAGCGTGGGTGAGGAGCGGCCCGCATCGTTTCGGGTGGGAGATCGTTCCCTTCGGGCTCAGTTGTTTTGTTTGCTCGATCCGGGTGAGCGTGCGGGGGGATCTGCTGCCCCCGATCCGCTTGATCCTCAGCGTTGGCGGTTCTGGTTGGTGCCGTTTCATCAGCTGCACCCTGAGCGCCAGAGCATTGGGGTCTCTGCCCTCGTGCGCGCCCATGGTGAGGGGCTACACCACCAGGATCTGGCCGCAGCCCTTGAAGCCTTGGCGCCTTGATGTTGAGTTCTGGTTCTTCGGGTTACCGCATCAGCCGGGATGACGGCGCCACCGATGCCATCGCCGGGAGCTGCTTTGCCACCTATGAGGAGGCCTATGCCGTGCTCGAGCGCTACTACGCCGACCTGTGCTGTTCCGATGATCGGGAGTACTACCGGATCGAGCCGCTCGACCCCGCCTAACCTGCCCCCTCCGGGAGCCTGGTGATGCGCAACCTGATCCGTTCAGCCATGGCCCTGGCGGCTTTGGTGATCACCAGTGCGCCAGTGCAGGCGCTGGAAGAGGTGGTTGTGGAGCTGCCGCTGATGGAGAACACGCTCACCGTGAAGCTGAGTGAGCTGAAGAATCCTGCAGCGTTGATGCAGGGCAGCAGCGACCTGGCCGAACTGGATCGCGCCAGCGATGGAGAGCTGGGCCGCAAATTGCTCAAGCTGCTCAACCACCCGGTGCCGGTGAGTTTTCGCCAACTAGCCGAGAGTTCTGTTGGCTCACCGCTGCTGGAGCAAGCGCTGCTGCTGGTGTCGTCGTTCGGCACGGTGGAGGGCCGCAGCCCTGATCTTTCCGGCGAGACGCTGAAGCAGGCCCTCGACAAGGCCACGGCCGAATCACCAGATGGTCAGCCCACGCTGCTTCAGTTGATGGAGGCGATTCCGGGCGAACGGGTGCGGCTCAACCTGTCGCAAGCGCAGGTTGTGCTGGCGCGCATGCTGCGCCACCGCCGCCGCGCCGATCAGTTGATGGCCCTCGCGGGTCCTGCGCCGGCGGCCTTGCCCGCCGCGCCGCGCTCAGATGTTGCTGTGAGCCGCACAACACTGGCGGTGTCGCACCGGCCCGAACCGCTGGAGCTCGTGGTGATGCCGCCCAGCAGCGGCGCCCCGCGCGGCCTTGTTGTGATCTCCCATGGTCTTTGGGATAGCCCCAGGAATTTCGAAGGCTGGGGGCAGCGCTTGGCGGAACAGGGTTATGCGGTTGTGCTGCCTCGCCATCCAGGCAGCGACAAGCACCAGCAGCATGAGGTGCTCTCCGGACAGGCACCCCCGCCTTCACCAGAAGAGCTGGCTCTGCGGGCCAAGGATGTGACCGCGATCAACGACGCGGTGGCCCAGCGCCAGCTACCGGTCTTGGCTGGGGTGAAAGCCGATCGAGTGGTGGTGATCGGCCATTCCTGGGGGGCCACCACGGCGCTTCAGCTGGCCGGTGTGAAACCAGACGTTCGTGACCTGAAGGCACGCTGCGACAACCTTCTCGATCCCGATCGCAATCTCAGCTGGACGCTGCAATGCAGTTGGATGTCGGCGGTGGATCAAGCGGCGGTGGATGACCCCCGCGTGATCGCCGTGGCGGCGGTGAGCCCTCCGATGTCGTTGCTGTTTCCCAAGGGTTCGTCAAAGCAGATCACCGCTCGTGTGCTCTTGGTGAGCGGTACCCACGATTGGGTGGTTCCGCCGGATCCAGAGGCGGTGCAGCCCTTCACCAACGCCAATCCCCAAGGCAATCAGCTGGTGCTGGTGAAGGGGGGAGATCACTTCAACCTGCGGCCCGGCCAAGCCACGGGAGGTGGCCCCGTGGCACCGCTCTTGCTCGAGTGGACCAACCGCGCCTTCGCCGCTGGCTCAGCAGTGAAACCTTCGCCCGGTGCCTTGCCTCTGCTGCCGCAGGGCTCCTGGGGCAGTGATGGCAAGCCGATGGCGGATGTCACCGATCGCTTGGACGGTCGCTAAGGGTTGACGGGCTTGATTAATAGGTAGTCGTGCTGATAGCGGCGCTTCGCCGAGCCCGCTTTGCTGACGCGGAAGCCTCCTCACACAGCCCGCACGGGCTGTTTTTTATGGCAGCCGGAGCGGCCGTAGGGGCGTGCTGATTAGCGTCACATCTGCTCCGCTGGGTGTGTGCGTCCATATTTCTTGCTCGAACCTGGCGATGGGCTGTTGCTCTGCGGCCCCGATGGCTCGATCAGTCATCTGGACCGCACGGCCTCCATCCGGCTTGGTGTGAAGGCTGAGAACTGGTGCGGCCAAGGTTTGAAGCAGGTTTGGCCTGCACTTGCCGATTTGATCATTCAGGAGCGGGATCGCCTGCAGGCCGGCCCCCGCGACTACGTGGTGGCACTCGCCCAACCCACCCAGCTTGAGCTGGCCACCCGTATTCGCCTGTTCCGCACCGACTGTGGTTTTGGGGCCGGCATCCTGCGGCGGCGCACCCAGCGCTTGCACGACGTTGAAC
>NZ_JBIPMN010000256.1:0-2561 GCF_044369115.1 Vulcanococcus sp.
GGGTCCATGCCCCTGTCATTGCAGGGGCATGGACGGCGCCAGCTTTCGGGCGCGGTTGGCGGGTAATTGACGCCTGGTCAGGACGCTGAACGCCGTGCCCGTTTGCGGCGGTAACTCTCGCCACTTATTTGGACGATGGTGCTGTGATCCACCAGCCGGTCCACAGCAGCCACGGTCATCGCACTGGTAGAGAAGACGTTCTCCCATTCGCTGAACGGCTGGTTGCTCGTCACCAGCAGCGAGCGGCGTTCGTAGCGGTGCATCACCAGCTCGAACAGCACCGAGGTCTCGGCCTCGTCCTTGCGCACGTAGCCGATGTCGTCAATGACGAGCAGGCTGTAGCGATCGAGTTTGTTCAGCGCCTTGGCCAGGGCGTAGTCCGCCTTGGCCTGCTGCAGGTGCTGCACCAGGGCGGTGCCGGTGAAAAAGCGGGCTGAACGATCCAGTGCGATCAGGCTGCGGCAGATCCCCGAGGCCAGGTGGGTTTTGCCCACACCGCTGGGACCAAACAGCAGCAGGTTCTCAGCCCGATCGATCCAGCCGGTGTCATGGGCGAGCTGCTCGATCTGGCCGCGATCGAGATCCGGGATGGCCTCCCAGTCGTAGTCCGCCAGGGTTTTGGGCCAGGGCAGCTGCGCCTCATGCAACAGCCGCCGCAGCCGCGCCTGGTGGCGTTGCTGGTGTTCCTGCTCCGCCAGGACGTAGAGGTAGCTGGCTGGACTCCAACCGTCGGCCTGGGCCTGTTGTTCGGCCGCTTGCCACTGGCTGCGGAACTGTGCCAGGCGCAGCTGTTTCAACAGCGATGGCAGGGCACTCTCCAGTGCCGGCCGGCTGGGAGGTTCGACCCAGGAGTTCGTCATAGCTGCTCAGGTGATGTTCAGGGATGTCGAGTTGTGGCAAAGCCGTAAGGCCCCGCGGTGGCCGCAGGCCGTAGTGATCACGCAGGCAGCTGAGGCTGAGGTCGCCGCTGCGGAGTGCTCGGCGCAGGTACCGCTCCACACCGGCGAGGTCGTCCGTTTTGGCGGCGACGTGCAGCGCATCGACCATCACCTTGGCCGCCTCATCCGGCGGTAGGGCTGCCAGCAGTGCTCGCCATAACTGGCGCCATCGATCACCGGGGAGCAGGACGTTCTGCAGCTGGGCCCGCAGCAGTGCTCTGGGCTTACGGCGCAGACTCTCGATCACATGGCGGAAATCAATCCGCCGCCATGGACCACTCACCCCGGCGCGCCGATGCAAGCGCGGCAGGGTCTCCACGAACTGGCTGCGCAGGAACAGATCCAGCCGGTCATGGCGCAGATGCACCGTGAGTTGCTGACCGATCAGCCTTGAGGGGACGCTGTAGGTGACGCAACGCACCTCGATCGTGCTGGTGCTCCGCACCCGCACCACCAACGGCTCGTAATCGGCAAAGCGCTCCACCGGCAGCGGCTGCAGGTGCAACCGCTCGATCTCCAGCTTCCCGGCTACCTCATGGCGGCTGTTGAGCGTTGCCGTGACCTGTGCCACCAGCTGGCGGTACTCCGCCTCTGTCTCGAAATCCCTATTGCCGCGTTGGATCAGCTGCTGCTCCAGCCGCCGCTTCCAGTGGCGGTGCGGACCCTCGATCGCACCGTTCTCGTGGGCCACACCGCGGTTGTTGCGGCTGGCGATCACCCCCAGGTGGGCGCAGAGCTCGCGGTAACGGCTCGTGTAGTCGCCGGCATAGGAGCCGTCACGGTTGCGGAAGCAGGCGCTGAGGCTGTCGGTGCGGTGTTCTGCCGGTACCCCGCCGCAGAACGCAAGGGCATTCTGGAGAGCTTCTGAGAGAGCGACAAAGCTCTCCCCGCCGTGGATCACCTCCACATGGCACCAGCCCGAGTAGGGCAGGCGGAAGTGGAACAGCCGGTGCTCAAACGCCGCACCGGCGATGGTGATGGGATCACCCTTGAGCTGGGTGAAATCGGAGATCCCGAGCACACCGGGGCCGTGCTCCTGCAGGAACATCACGTCACGGCTGGGGCCGTGGAGAGCCTTCCACTGCTCAACCCGTCGCTGCAGGGTGCGCTTGCGGCGGTACCACTCCTGACCAGGGAAGCTGCGCTCCAGGTGCAGCAGCAGCGTCTGGGGTTCGAGCTGCGGTGCCTTCTCCAGCATGGGCAGCAACACATTCTCCCAGACCTCAGCCAGTGGATCGGCGCGGGTACGCCAATGGCGACCGCGCTGCTGCTGTTGGCCCTCGGGCTGCAACTCACCCCGGTCGATGCGCTGAGCACTGCGCACCGAAATCCCCACCGCATCCGCGGCGATCTGCTGGCTCAGGCCACGGGCCCGTTTGGCCATGTACTGCTCCTTGATCCGCAACGACAGAGGGGCGGGCATCGCGGGGCTCCAGTCCATGACCTGAGCCCTGTTGTCGCGTTCTGAGACCCGCCTATGTAGTTGCGCGGTCCCGCCTATCTAATCGTCGCCGAACAAGGCCTACACCGGCGGGATCTCCACCCGGAAGGTCGATGCTCTGGTGGAGGCGCTGGGCGGTGCCAGCGGTATCTCCAAATCCGAGGTGAGCCGTATCTGCCAGG
>NZ_JBIPMN010000100.1:0-9629 GCF_044369115.1 Vulcanococcus sp.
AGTCGTGTAGAGCGCGGATGTAGAGATCGGCGCTGGTGGGTAGGTAAAAGCTGCGCATGGCCTCCTGGCTGCCGCCGCGCTGCTCCAGTACGCGCTCCTGCCAGTGCAGGAACAGTTGGTCGTCTTCCAGCACCACGTGGTTGCCCAGGTGTTGCAGCCACTGCGGCCGCAGACCCAGCAGCCGAGCTGGCCAGGGGGAGTTGAACTGGAAGGGGAAGCGCGCGAAGAGGCGGCACTCACCCCGGCGTATCGGGGTGGCGTACACCACGGTGAGGATGCGCGCGAAGCCTTTGGCGGTGAGGTCGTGCCACATCAGGGATGGGGCGGCGTAGGTGGTGAATTGGCTGCCGAGCTTGCCCCGGCGCGGGCCCTCCTGCCAGAGGCCCGTGAAGCCTTCGGGGCCGAAGCTGGTGAGCTTCAGTTCTACCGGTCCGGCGTTCTCACGCCGCCCCACCGTGGCGTGGTGGGTGAAGGGCACATGGCTCACGTCCAGCACGTTCTCCAGCAGGGTGAGCGCATCCATGGGGAGATCGCGGAAGGTGTCTTGCACCACCCAGCCCTGCTCCTCGATCAAGGGCACCAGAGGCAAGGGTTGGGATGGGGCCTCCGCAGCATCACCGCTGAACACAAACAGCAGCCCCTGGCCTGTGGCGGTGGCGTAGCTGCGGCAGTGGCTGCGGGCGCCGATGCTGCTGCCGTCTGAGGCCTGGGGGATTGCGGTGCAGCGCCCCTCGCCGTTGAACGTCCAGCCATGATACGGGCACTCGAGTTCACCGGCTGGGTTCAGGCGGCCGTCGGAGAGGGGCACCAGCCGATGGGGGCAACGATCCGCCAGGGCCCGCCATGCGCCGCTGCTGCGCTCGAACCAGAGCACCAGATCGTTCCCCATCAGAGTGAACGGTGTTGGCCGGCTGGGATCGAGATCCCTCAGGAAGGCCACCGGATACCAGGCGTGCTGCCAGCGGTTGGTTTGGTGGGAGCTGGCGGGCATCAGGCGCTGTAACCCTTACGGGCTGGGATCGGATAGGGAATCCGACGATGGCGCATACGGCGCCACACCCGCACAAAGGCCCGCACCAGCAGTTCCAGTTCGGCCAGGCTCAGGCCGCTGTCGAGGAGCTGGCCATCGCGCCAGCGGGCCTCCACGATGCGCCGCACCATGGCACGGGCCTCCTCTTCGCTCGTATCGGGTGGGAGAGAACGCAGGGCGGCTTCACAGCCATCGGCCAGCATCAGTACTGCCGTTTCGCGGCTGCGGGGGATCGGCCCGCGGTAGCGGAAATCGGCTTCGCAGATGTTGGGTTTGCGCCGCCGGGCTTCGTGCAGGAAGTAGCCCATCTTCAGCGTGCCCTGATGCTCAGGGATGAAGTCCGCCAGCGGGCGGGGCAGGCGATAGCGGCGGGCGAGCTTGAGCCCTTCATCCACGTGGGCCTGGAGGATGCCGGCGCTCAGTTGCGGGTCATCGAGCTTGTCGTGGGGATTGTCGGTGCCCATCTGGTTTTCGATGAACCACTGCGGGCCGTGCAGTTTGCCCACGTCGTGATAAAGCGCACCGGTGCGGATCAGATCGGTGTCGGCCTGGATTGCTCGCCCCCCCTCTTCCGCCAAGCCGCAGATCATCAAGGTGTGCTCAAACGTTCCGGGTGCCTCGCACGACAATCGGCGCAGCAGCGGCCGCTCCAGATCCGCCAGCTCCAGCAGTCGTGCCCGGGTGAGCAGATCAAAGAAGCTCTCCACCAAGGGACTGATCAGCAACACCCCCAGCAGCAGCCCGCCCAATAGCACCGCTTCACCGGGGAGATCAGCCCCCACCGGTAGCCGCCCATCCCCCTCGCCGCTGGCAACCGCCAGCTGGAGCAGCAGCCATTCGGCCACCAGCGCCCCTACGGGAATCAACAGAGCCAGCTGCAGCAACTGGGCGCGGCTGCGCTGCCGCCCGGCCAACACCGCTGTGGCGGCAGCCACACCCGCGGCCACCAGGATCCGCTGGTCGTTGAAGGGGGCCAGGGGCAGCGGCCAAAGCAGTGAGGCAATCGCCACCCAGGCCAGGCCGGCTGTGGTGCCAAGCCCTTGCGCTAGCAACAACGTGGCTGGCACCAGCAGAGCCAGCGGGCTCGCGGCCGACCCGAGCCAGAGTTTGAAGCCCTGCACGATGAGCAACAGCCCCAGGGCCAGCAGCGCTTGGCGCGGCTCCAGGCTGGCGCGGTTTTGGCGCAGCACCAGCACCAGCACCCCGCAGGCAGCTAGCGCTTCGCAGGCATGCAGCAGCCAGGCACCGATCAAGGGGCGGCGGTTCACCAGCCCGAAGTAATCGAGCACTGCATACGACTGATTGCTGATCGGCTCGCCCTGGCGGGTGATCAGCTCGCCTTTGCGCACCTTGATGGTGGGGATGCCCTGCTGGGTGAGCAGGTCTTCAATCAGCTGTTGGCTGAGGGTGGCATCGATGCGCAGATTGCCGCGGCCCTGCAGCGAGCTCGCCACCACCCGGCCGCCCACGCTGCGCCCCGGTTCGCTGAGGTTGTCAAGTTGGAGCTTGGCTGCTTGCTCCAGTTGGCGGTGGGCCACGCTGCTCACCAGACCCTGCTGCAGCATCCGCCGCTGAGCCTGGCGCAGATCCTCTTCCCACACCCGCAGCACTGCGGGCGATTGGGCCGCCAGCCAGTCGCGCTCTTCGGGACTGAGATCGAGGGGCGCTACCCGCTCCTGGTTCGTGCTGGCCAGGCGCTGAATCGCTTGCAGTTGTCGCTCCAGGCGCTGCTCCAGTTCGCGGTTGATGCGCGGATCCACCACCTGCACGTGGGTGCGCGGACCGAGCTGTGAGCGTCGTTGCTCCAGTGCATCGGAATCCACCACCGTGGCGGCTTTGGGGGCTCGCACGGTGAAGGGGGAGGGCACTCCCGGCCGCAGGCTGGGCTCCACCAGCCAAGGCCAGCTGGAGAGGAAAGCCACCAGCAGGGCAATGATCAGCACCACCACGCCATCGCGGCGGCGCCAGGGCGTGAGCGCCTGCCGCGGCAGCTCCAGCCGCAACAGCCCGCGCCGGAGCCGCTTCAGAGTTCGCCAGGGGCGATGGCCGGGAACCGTGCCGCTCACTGAAGAGGCTGTGAAGTCCACACGCTAGCGATGCCGTTGCATGCTGAAGGCAGTGTCAGGTGCCCTCGGTCCATGGCCACGCGTCTGGATGGCCGCCAGCTGGCGGCAACGATCGAAGAGCGGTTGCAGGCCGTGGTGGCCGAACGCCTCGAGCGCGCCGGGCGGCCTCCGGGGCTGGCGGTGCTGCGGGTGGGCGATGACCCTGCCAGTGGCGTGTACGTGGCCAACAAAGAGAAGGCTTGCAGCCGCATCGGTATCACCAATCTGGGGGCCCACCTGCCCGCTGGCACGCCGGCCGCCGAGGTGCTGAGCACGATCCAGCGGCTTAACGCTGATCCCGCTGTGGACGGCATCCTGCTGCAGCTGCCCCTGCCGGCCGGTTTGGATGAGCGGCCGCTGCTGGCGGCCATCGATCCAGAGAAGGATGCCGATGGCCTGCACACCCTCAACCTCGGGCGACTGCTCAAAGGTGAACCCGGCCCCCGCAGCTGCACCCCCGCCGGGGTGATGGCGCTGCTGGCGGCCGCCGGTGTTGAGCTGGCAGGCAAGCGCGCCGTGGTGGTGGGGCGCAGCATCCTGGTGGGCCAGCCGATGGCATTGATGCTGCAGGCGGCCAATGCCACCGTGAGCATCGGCCACTCCCGCACTAAGGATCTGGCGGAGCTCACCCGCCAGGCGGATGTGCTGGTGGTGGCGGCCGGCAAGCCGCGCATGATTGGCGCTGAACACGTCAAGCCCGGTGCGGTGGTGGTGGATGTGGGCATCCACCGCCTCGAAGCTGAGGCCGGAGCCAAGCCGCGTCTTTGCGGGGATGTGCGCTTCGATCAGGTGGAGCCGATCGCCAGCGCGATCAGCCCGGTGCCCGGCGGTGTGGGCCCGATGACGGTGACTCTCCTGCTGGTGAACACCGTGGCCAGCTGGTGCCAGCGCTGCGGCCTCGATCAGCCGCTGGCGGATCTGTTGCCATAAACGGCCCGGCTCAAGCGCCCTCGGCCCTGGCCTGAGAGAATCCGCGTCAGCGATGGCCCCAGGCCCAGCCCCCATGACCGCGGCCGTCACCAGCACCGGCAACAGTTCTGCCGCCGAGGCCGCCGGCTTCGACTTCGCTGCCTACCTGGAAACGGCGCGGCTACAGGTTGAGGCAGCTCTGGATGGCTCCCTGGGTCCGGAGCGCCCCGAAAGCCTGCGCGAGGCAATGCGCTACTCACTGCTGGCCGGTGGCAAACGGCTGCGGCCGATCCTCTGTCTGGCGGCCTGCGAACTGGCGGGCGGCGACAGCGCTCTGGCGATGCCCACGGCGGTGGCGCTGGAGATGATTCACACCATGTCGCTGATTCATGACGATCTGCCCGCCATGGACAACGACGATCTGCGCCGCGGCCGGCCTACCAATCACAAGGTGTACGGCGAGGCCAACGCGATCCTGGCCGGCGATGCCCTGCTCACCCGCGCCTTTGAGATGGTGGCGCTGCGCAGCCCTGGTGTGCCGCCTGAGCAGCTGTTGAAGGTGGTGGGTGAACTGAGCCTGGCCTCCGGTGCCCCTGGCCTGGTGGGCGGCCAGGTGGTGGATCTGGAGTGCGAGGGCAAAGACGTTGACCTCGAGACGCTCGAGTACATCCATCTCCACAAAACCGGTGCTCTGCTGCGCGCCTGCGTGTTCACCGGTGCTCTGATCGCCGGCGCACCCGATGCCCTGCTGGAGGCCCTGCGCACCTACGCCCGCGGCATTGGCCTGGCCTTCCAGATCATCGACGACATCCTCGATGTGACCGCCAGCAGTGAGGTGCTTGGCAAGACCGCCGGCAAGGACCTCACCGCAGATAAGACCACGTATCCGAAGCTGCTGGGTCTGGAGGAGTCGCGCAAGCGGGCCGATGCGTTGGTAGCGGAGGCCAAGGCGGCCCTGGAGCCCTGGAGCGCCGGCGGCAAGGCTGCCCCGCTGCTGGCCCTGGCCGACTACATCACGAGCCGCGACCGATGAGTTCGCCCCTGCTCGGGATCCTCGATAACGGAGCCCTCTGGTGGGGCCTGGCGGCCTGCGGCAGCGCCCAGCTCTCCAAGCTGCTGATTGAGCTGGTGGTGCACCGCCGCTGGAACCCCAAGGTGCTGGTGGAAACCGGGGGCATGCCCTCGAGTCACTCCGCCCTGCTCACCGGTACTGCCGCTGCCCTGGGCTGGCAGCAGGGCTTTGATTCCCCCGTGTTCGCCCTGGCGGCCACGATGTGCTTCGTGGTGCTCTACGACGCCGCCGGTGTGCGCCGGGCGGCCGGGATCACAGCCCAGCGGGTGAATGCTCTGCCCGATGGTCTCTGGGAACTGCACCCTGATGAGACGCCGGAGCTCAAGCCTCTCAAGGAAAACCTCGGCCACTCGCGTCTCGAGGTGTTGGTGGGCAGCGTGATCGGGCCGCTGGTGGCTCTGCCCGGCCTGGTGTGGGTGGGATCGCCGCTGCTGCTGGCGCAGCACTGGGGCTGGTTGGCGATTGGCTGAGGCCCTCACGGCTGGCCAGGCTGCGGCGGCCGAGGCCTTTGCTGCCTGGCTGAAGGCTCCTTATGACGGCACGCCGTTTGTACTCAGCGGCTACGCGGGCACCGGCAAGACCTACCTCTCCCGCCATCTGCTGCAGCAGGTGGACGATCTGGGGTTGTGTTGGACCGTGGTGGCTCCAACCCACAAAGCGGTTGGGGTGCTGCGGCAACAGCTTGCCTGGGCTGGCCTGCAGCCCACCTGGTACCCGAGCACGATCCACAGGCTGCTGCGCCTGAAGCTCAAGCGCCAGGGGGATCTGGAATGCTGTGAGGAGACCGAGCAAACGGCTGCATCGCTCGAAAACCTTGGTCTGGTGCTGGTGGATGAGGCGTCGATGGTCGACAGCACCCTGCTGGAGATCGCCCTGCGCTGCGCTCACCCCTTCCGCACCCGCCTGGTGTTCGTGGGTGATCCGGCCCAGCTGCCGCCGGTGGGAGAGCCCTCCAGCCCCGTGTTTGCCTTGGGCCGATCAGTGGCCGCTGAGCTCATCGAGGTGGTGCGCCATCAAGGGCCCGTGTTGCAGCTGGCCACGGGGTTACGCAACGGCCAACTCCCCTGTCGTCAACCACCTGCCCTAGCGCCGCAGCGCGACGATCAAGGCCAGGTGGCGGCGCTGGCCCGCGCCGATTGGCTCGCCGCCGCCCAGGCAGCCCTGCACCGTGGGGCCGAGCTCGACAACCCCGACCACGCTCGCATTCTCTGCTACACCAACCGTGCCCTCGAGCAGTTGGTGCCGATCGCACGCCGTGCCATCCACGGTGAGATGGCCGATCAGCTGCCTGTGCTCCCAGGAGAGGTGTTGATTACCCGCGCCGCGGTGATGGCACCGGCTTGCCGGGCCGGTGAAGAGGCGGCGGAAGAGCCCGACATGCTTCTGGGCTCCAACCGCGAGCTGGTGGTGCGCGATGTGATGCCGGAGCGCTGTGATCTGGCGGATTTCGGCATCAGCAGTGCAGATGGCTTCACCGTGCCTGTGATCGACACCCTCAGCGCCGAGGTGGAGGCCGGCGAAGCCCGGCTCACCTTGCGGCTGTTGCCGCCTGCCGGCAGCACCGCTCGCGCCGACCTCGATGCCTTGATGCAGCAGTTGCGTCAGCAGGCCCGCGATGCCGGCAAACAGGCGGGCCGTGCCCTCTGGCGCCGCTATTTCCTGGTGCGCGATGCCTTCGCCTCCCTGGGGCCAGCTGCCGTGCTCACCGTGCACCGCAGCCAGGGCAGCACCTTCGGTGAGGTGTTTGTGGCGGGAGATGTGTTCTGGCCCAGCGATGCGGTGCTGCGCCGACAGCTGGTGTACGTGGCTGTAAGCCGCGCCAGCCAGGCGGTGTGGCTCGTGGCGGATGGTCGCCTTGGCGCCAGCGCTGCCGAGGAGCAGCAGCGCTGGCGCGACTGGCTTGAGCAGGAACCTTGAGCTCAGCTCACAACTGCAAGCCCTCGATGCCCTGCCAGCCGAGGTAGCCCGCCAGCACCAGGCTCAGCCCCCCCACCAACAGATCGCCCCGGGCGAACAGCACCTGCTTGCCCTTTTCGAGCAGCGGCACCACCCGATCGCGCCCTACCAGCACCGCACCGAAGGGCAGCAGTAGCGCCAAGCTGGCCGAAAGGGCGAAGCCGGCGGTGTAGAGCACCTCCTGAACACGGCTGAGGCCAGAGGCCAACAGCGCCGAGGCGGCTTTGGCGAACAGGAAAAGATCGTCCGGGCTGATGACCTCGATGGCGCAGCTGGCCCCGAGCAGCAACGGCAGCGGCATCGCACAGAAGCGATCCAGTTGGCGGGTCCAGGCGGGGGGATCCTGCCCTTCCTCCTTGCGTTCCAGCAGTTCTTTGAGGCCCAACGCCAGCAGTGCGCCAGCGGCCAATAGATCCAGCCCCGTGCGGTGGCTGCTGCCTTTTTCCATGGTGAGCAGCAGGCCATGCCCCACGGTGAGCAACAGCACCACCATCAGGGTCACGGTGGCCACCCAGCTGAGCACAAACAAGCCGCCGCGGCGCAGCGGCTGGGGGCCCAACAGCAGCAGCAGCAGCAAGCCGATATGGATCGGACTGATGGCGATGCCACTGCCGTAGGCCAGCAGTTCGGCCCACAGAGTCCCGTTTGTCATCGCGGCTGGTTCAGCGTCGAACTTCGAACCAGTCTTCCCTGCTTGGTGCCAGTTGGCTATGGCTCACGCTGTGCACGCCGGCACCCTGGGGCCCTCGTTCGCACCAGAGACGCAGTTCGGTGAGCTGGTGCAACGCTCCCTCCGCCTGCACTTCCACCGAGCCATCGGGCCGGTTGCGCACCCAGCCGTTCACATCCAGCTCGCGGGCTTTCTGGCAGCAGGCTGCTCGATAGCCCACGCCCTGCACCCGGCCGCGCACGATCAGCTGCCAGCGCTCCAGCCGCTGCTGCGCAGATGGATCGGGCCGTTCCACCTCCAGCCATTCGCGCTGGCGCACGCTGCGGCCACTGCGTCCTGGCGTGTAGGCATCCGCGATCAGCCAGCCCGGTGCCCGCGATTCAACCTGGCGAGGGGTGCTGCGCTTAGCCCCCGAGTCTTTGTGTTTGCCCACTGCTGCTAGCTCTCTTCCGCATGTTCACAAGCTGGCACGGCAGCGGCCCTTCGGCTACGGGTGCGGAACCGGCGCGTTCCAACGCAGCAGGGCTCGTTGCTCGCGCTCGCTGCCCAGCACGCAGAAGCTGCCGGTGCCCAGCACCAACAGCGCACCACCGGCTACCCCAAGCCCCAGCCAGCACCCCGCCAGGCTGCGAAGGATGTGGCCATGGGCGAACAGGGCCACGCGCCCGCCTGGGTGCTGCTGCACCAGACGGGCGATCAAGGCTTCACAGCGCTCCTGCACCTGCGTCAGGCTCTCGCCTTCTGGGCAGGGATGGCTGAACACTGTCCAGCCAGGAACGCTCTGGCGGATCTCGGCGGTGGTGATGCCTTCGTAGCGTCCGTAGTCCCACTCGCGCAGATCGGGTTCGAGCTGGGCCTGGCTGCCCAGTCCCGCCAGCTCACAGGTGCGACGGGCCCGTTGCAAAGGGCTGCAGTACACCGCATCAAACGTGTGCTGCGCCAGTAGGGGGGCGAGAGCGCGTGCTTCCGCCTCGCCTTGGGGCACCAGGGGGATGTCGGTGCTGCCGGTGTGGCGGCCGTTGAGGGCCCACTCGGTGGCGCCATGCCGCAGCAGCCAGAGTTCGGGGTTGGCCATCAGGAGTGCGCTCAACAGGGCAGCAGGGGAGGCGTGCGCCGGGCTGCTGCGGCCAGCCGCTGCGGGATGAAGCCGCAGCCGCCCCAGTGCAGGTGCAGCCAACTGGCATGGAGGGTGGCGGTGCTCCAGCCCTCGGGGCGTGGCGGGCAGCCCCAGCCCTCAAGCTGCCACAGCTGATCGGCTTTGTCAGGGCTGGTGTTCAGCTGCCAGCGGTGAAATTCATGGCCGCTCACCTGTTCGCCGCATTGCAGCACCAGGCCGCTGCGCAAGGCGGTGGCGCTGCGGTAGCCGAGGCTGAGCTGCCCCCGCTCGGCCCGGAACGGCAGCAGGCCAGCCATGGCGTGGGCGTTGCCCTGCTGGTCGGTGAGCTCCTGGCCGAGCAGCAGCAGTCCGCCGCATTCGGCGTAGATCGGTAGGCCCTGCTGCTGGGCCCGCCGCAATTCCTGCAGGCTGCGCTGGCTGGCGGCCAGTTGTGCCGCATGCAGCTCCGGGTATCCACCCGGTAACACCAGCGCCTGGCAGCCCCCGGGCAGCGCTTGATCCGCCAGAGGCGACCAGTGCTGCACCTCCACCCCTTGCTGCGCCAGCAGTTCACTCGCTTCGGGATAACGGAAGTGGAAGGCGGCATCGCTGGCGATGGCGATGCGCACCGGGCCGCGGGCGGCGCTGGCTGGCTCGGCGGTGTTGGGTTGGGAGCCTTGGCCTGGCTTGGGCTTGGGGGCCTGCAGCAGCGGCCAGAGCTGATCCAGCTTCAGGTGCCGTTCGGCCAGATCCGCCCAGGCTCCAAGCCGTTGTTCCAGATCGGCCAGCTC
>NZ_JBIPMN010000016.1:0-21716 GCF_044369115.1 Vulcanococcus sp.
CTTTCAAGGTCAGCACTGGCTTCTCGTTGGCATCCTGCGCGGCCTGCCGCCAACGCTCCACCTGCTCGGGGAACAGGCCCCTCTCCCTGCAGTAGGCGCTGAGCTCAGTCGCGTTCAACCCAGCGGTCTCGAGCACCACTGTGAACTTGTCAGCCGCACTCCAACCATCAGGGTCTTTCTCGGATGCCGGCACCACCTCTCCCTGCAACCGCCAAGCCTTCCTCCAGTTGTAGAGGGTGACGATGTGAATGCCCAGCTCTGCTGAAATCTGAGCCACGCTCTGCCTGTGAGGTGGACTCATCCGCCTCCTCACATCAGCTTTAACGGCCTCGCTGTAACGACGCATTGGTCATGTCCTCAAGCCCCCGGGTGTACTGATCACAAGGGTGACAACTTTCCTGAAACCGGGGGCACCTGATTCCAGAGCATGTTCCGATACCCCGCCTTGGTGCGCTCACGAGTATCTGAGCGATCCAGGAAGGATTCCGCCGCCTGCTCCAGGGTTGGTCCTGCGTGTTGTTGGATGCTTGCCTTCTGCTCCTGACGCTTGAGGTCCCTGGGGTCGAGTCCCGTCTGCTTCGACCACGCCCTGATGCGGTCCCACTCTTCCCGTGCCTCCTTCAGGGACCACTTACCCAACCCCTTCCCATAGGGACCAATCCGCACAGGCACCTGCTTGCCCGCTCGTCCTGGCGGGAAGCGCATCCGCCCTTCAAAGGACTTGCCGCCGCCTCTGGCAACGGACTCAATCACCAAAATCAGGGAATCCCCGACAGATTTGCTCTGTCTGCGCTCGCCCGCCTTCAGGGCACGAACTTGCGAGTCAGAGAGGGGCATCTCAGCAATCCAACAACACGCATTTTATCCAACAGCACATCCAACAACACACCGCTCGGACACCCCCGTTTTTTGGCGAACAAACCAGGACGACCCATAAAGCGAAAGTCCCACTGCCGCAAGGGAAGTGGAACTTAGGTGGTCTTCGCGGGACCTTCTGAATACGGAGAGGGTGGGATTCGAACCCACGGAAGGTTGCCCTTCAAACGATTTCGAGTCGTTCGCTTTCGACCACTCAGCCACCTCTCCAGGCGACCGATGCAGTGTAGAGACCAGGGTGCCAGCTCAAGCCTGGCGCCATCCGCTGGCTGAACCGGCAGCCGGCCACCAGAGCCGGTCTGGCGGTAGGGGCGGCAACGCAGCCTGCTCACTGGGGCGTGGCCGAAAGCCCAGCCACAGCCCATCCACCCCGCGACCAGGCTGCTCGCGCCAGCTCCACCAGGCCTGGCGATCGGGAAGCAGACCCCAGCGCAACCGGCCCGCAGCCAGCAGCAGAGCCTGGCTGGTGTCCGACACGGCCTCCACCGCCAGACCTGGGCTGAGCAGGCGCTGACCTGCAGCCATCGGCGGACTGCCGTTCTGCCCAGCCAGCAGGGTGGGGGTGAGCAAAGCCCAGCACTCCGGCTGCTCGGGTGGCAGGGGATCCAGCGACAACACCCAATCGAAGCGCTGCACGCCCAAGCCCTGGGCCAACTGAGCGGCCCGGCGGCAGCTGAAGCCATCAGCGCGGCGACTGATCAGGGCCGCCCGGCCGGCGTGGCGCGCGAGCAACCACTGCCGGCTGCCGTCTTCCACGAGCAGCAGTTGATCGGCCCGAAGCAGCTGCAACTGCAGGGCTGCCACTCCACCCAACAGCAGCACCGCCCATAGCCGCCAGCGTCTGAGCTGCGGCACCAACCACGGCAGGAGCGCCAGGGCCAGGGCGAGCGCCAACCAAGGAGACAAGCGCCCCAGTTGGCACTGGGCCAGCGGCAAAGCCGCCAACTGCCGCACCAGCCACACGAGCAGCTGCGCCAGAGGCACCAGCACCCAAGCCACCACGCCCATCAGCGGCGGGCAGATCAAAGCCAACACCGCCATCACCATCGCGCCCAGGGTGAGAGGGGTGAGCAGCGGGGCGACCAGCAGATTGGCAGGTACCGCGTAGACGGGGAGCACACCGAAATGCAGCAGCTGCAAGGGAATGGTCCAGAGGGACGCAGCAACTGGCACCGCGGCCGCCGCAGCGGCCCAAGCCGGCGCATGGCGCCGCAACTGCTGCTCCAGGGGCCTGGCGCTGAGGATCAAACCGGCCGTGGCGGCGGCACTGAGCTGAAAGCCCACATCCAGCAACCAAGCCGGCCGTAGCAGAAGCATCACCAGCAGACACAGCAACAGCACTGCCGAGGGACGACTGCGCCGGCCGCCCTCCTGCAAGGCGAAAGCCAACGCCCCCATCAACACCGCCCTCACCACAGAGGGTTGGGCGCCAGCCAACAGCAAAAAGCTGGCCATCGCCGCAAGCGCCATGCCCCAGCGCAACGGCGCTGGCAGCGGCCGAGCCACCAGCAGCACCGCCCCCAGCAGCACGCTCAGATGAAAACCACTGGCCGCAAGGGCATGCGACAAACCAGCGGCACGAAAGGCCTCTCGCACTTCCGGAGGCAACGGGGTCACCGCACTGCCAAGCACCAGGGCCGACAGCACCCCTCCGGCCTGCTCGCCGCCCGTTTGCAGCAGAGCAGCCGCCATCCGGCGGCGCAGGTCGGCCACGGGCGTAGGGGGGCGCTCCAGCAGTTGCCAGCGCTGCACCTGAAGCGCGGTCCACGCCTCGTGGCGCTGCAGGCGCTCAGCAGGACCTGACAGCAGGGGATGGGGCGCGGCCGAGAGCCTGCGCAGCGTGCCCTCCAGCTCCAGCCGCCAACCCTGACGAAGATTCGGGCACGGGCTGAACTGCAGCTCACTGCGGCCACCGGGCAGCCGGGCCAGGGCGCTGCAGCGCTGGCCGGCAGGATCCGGGCGCGGATCTTCCAACAGCTGGGCCGTGAGCAGCACGGTCTGCTGCTGCACCCCCGCCGGAATGCGATGCAATGGGTCTGCGGGGCTCGGATGGGGTTGGGCAATCAGGCCTCGCGCACAACAAAGGGGCAGCAGCAGCGCCAACAGCACCAGCAGCCGCGGCCGACGCCGCAAACCGAGAAACAAGGCAAGGAACAGAGCTCCCAGCAGCCCCAGCTGGAGCGGCCCACCCAGCGGCAACACACCGATGGCCAGCGCCAGCAGCAGCACTCCCAGCCCCAGGGCGCCCATGGTCCGATCAGCAACAGCACTGCTGGGAGTGTTCCCTTAGGGTTCAGCCGAGATTCCATTGGCCATGCAGCGACGGCATCGCGTCCTGGCTCTGGCATCAGCCGTTGTTCTGATCGGGATCCCACCCGTTTGGGGCCAAACGCGCACCATCACGGTGGTGGAAGGCGACACGCTCGAGCAGTTAGCCCTGCGCTACCGCGTGGATCTCCAGGCGTTGATCGACCTCAACGGCATCCGAGATCCAACGCTGCTGCAGGTGGGGGAGGTGCTCAAACTGCCCGACGCGCGCGCTGCCACCAAACGCAGCAGCGCCCCTGCCGATGCCATGGCACTACCACCGCCTGAGGGCAGCAGTGCGGAGGCCGCCGCCGCGCTACTGCTCAGCCCGGCCGAGCGCCGCGACCGCGCCGAACTCGAGTGGCGGGAGCGCTCGGGGCTAGCCCGCTGGAAATGGTTCAACACCACCGCCGTGGATTGGTCGGGCTGGAAACTCCATCCCGGCGGCGTGCGGATCACCCTGGTGAGGCCCTCGATCAGCGATCTGGGCTTGCGGGGGTCAGCCGCCACGGCCGTTGCCGTGCAATGCACCAGCCTGCGCCAGAATTGGCGGATCGATGGACGCTGGCAGGGCTGGGAAACGCCCACCCCAGGCTCGGTAGGCCAGCGGATTGCGCTGGATCTATGCAGTAACACCCTCGACGGTCCGGCGGTGCCGGTGCCATGACAGGACAAGACCTCAATTGGAAACATTAAGAACACGTCATGGGGTTCTCACTGCAAGAGTTCTTTAGCCCTTGGCTAAAGGGAACCCCAGAGGACTTAGAGCGTTTTCTGAGAGACCCCCGCGCCGCGATGTCGGAGATAGTGGGCGTACCCAATGATATTGATGTAGCTGTCTACAAATTAGACGGCTCATACTGGTTCCAAGCATCCATACCCTGCGAAACAACAAACAAGGCAGGATCTCTCGGAGACATGCGCATGCAAAACGAGCGCCTGAAAAGATGCCCGGCTCTGGGCGTATCAGGCAGCGAGTTCATCAAAAACTACAAGGAGATTCTAGCAACACACGGCATCCGTGTTCCAGAAGATGTGCTTGTTGAGATTGATCGAAAACCCAACGGATTCATCCATTTCAAGGTTCCACTTGAGCACCTGATCAACACTGTCAAGCAGTAGTCAGCAGCGGGAAGCCAAGCGCTTCCCGCTCCGCCAGCCAGGCTTCGGCCACCTGCCGCGCAAGGTTGCGGATACGGCCAATGGTGGCGGTGCGCTCGGTCACCGAGATCACACCGCGGGCTTCCAGCAGATTGAAGGTGTGGCTGCACTTGAGCACGAAATCGAGCGCAGGAGCAGGCAGCTGCTTGGCTACCAGATCCGCGGCTTCGGCTTCGTAGATGGCGAACAGCTGCTTGAGGCGCTCAGGGTTGGAGGCCTCGAAGTTGTAGGTGCACTGCCCCTTCTCGAACGGCAGCCAGATGTCGCCGTAGGAGCGGTTGCCATCCCAGGAGAGATCCCAGATGCTCTCCACATCCTGGAGATACATGGCGAGGCGCTCGAGGCCATAGGTGATCTCGATTGATACAGGCCGGCAGTCAATGCCGCCGCACTGCTGGAAGTAGGTGAACTGGGTGACCTCCATGCCATCGAGCCACACCTCCCAGCCCACGCCCCAGGCACCGAGGGTGGGGGATTCCCAGTTGTCCTCCACGAAGCGGATGTCGTGGTCGGCCGCCTTGATGCCCAGGGCCTCGAGCGAAGCAAGGTAGGTCTCCTGGATGCCGTCGGGGCTGGGCTTGATCAGCACCTGGTACTGGAAGTAGTGCTGCGCCCGGTTGGGGTTGTCGCCGTAACGACCATCGGTGGGACGCCGACACGGCTCCGGATACGCCACCGCCCACGGCTCAGGACCAATCGCCCGCAGCACCGTGTGGGGGCTCATCGTGCCGGCGCCCTTTTCGGTGTCGTAGGGCTGCAGGATCAGGCAACCCCGCTCGGCCCAGAAGCGGTTGAGAGTGCTGATGATGTCCTGAAAATGCATGGTCCGCCGGATGCCTGGATCTGCAGGGGGCCGAGCCCCAACGCCTGCGACTCAGTTAAGCCGTCGACCTTCCCCGCACGGCGCCGAATCGCCCAGGCAACTAAAATCTGGTCATTCAGATGGTCATTGCCATGGCACAGGTTTCCGTGGCGGAAGCCAAGGCGCACCTGTCGAGCCTGCTCGACGCCGTGGCAGAGGGCGAATCCGTGGTGATCACCCGACGTGGCAAACCCATCGCCGAACTCGTACCGAAGCGCGCCGTTCGCGACCTTCTGCCGGAACTTGAGGCCCTGCGCAGTTCCCTGCCTCACCAGACAACCGGCGCCGCAGAGACCATTCGCGACCTGCGCGATACCGCGCGGTCCTGATGCTCTATGTCGACACGTGCGTCCTGCTCGCGGCGCTCACACCCGAGGCCGACAGCACGGCTGCGGCAGCCTTCCTGGCTCAGACCAGCGACGTGCTGGCCATCAGCTCCTGGACCACCACTGAATTCCTCTCGGCGCTGGGCCTGAAAGTGCGCACCGGAGCGCTGTCACACGCGGAGGCCGAGAGGGTCCTGAACTGTTTCGAGCACACCCTGGCACCAGCCCTGCTCGTGCTTGAGCTGGAAGCTCAGGATTTCCGCAACGCCAACGCCTGCCTGCGGGGCTGGCCCACAGCCCTGCGGGCCGCAGACGCCCTGCATCTGGCTGTGGCCGCTGGACGCAACGCGACGCTGTGCAGCCTCGACGCCCGCTTTGTGGCTGCCGCGCTGGAACTCGGCTTTCAGGCCAGGCCTCTCAAACAGACAGGCTCAGGCGATTAACTCCAGCAGCCCCATCTGGCCGCTAGCCAGCAGGCAATGGCGGGCCTGGCTGAAACCGGCGGCGCGCGCCAGCTCCTGCTGCTCGGAACCCGTGGGGAACCGCTCCAGGCTGCGCTCGAGATAGGCGTACTGCTCCTCCAGGCCGGCCTGCCGGGCCAAGGGCACCACCAGGCGGCGCAGATAAAAACGCTGAAAGGCCGCCGCCGTCCCCTGGGCATCGGCGGGGCGGTTGAAATCCAGCACCGCAGCCCGGCCGCCGGGGCGCAGCAGACGGTGCAGCTCCTGCAGGCCCTCGGCCGGATCCGGCAGGTTGCGCAGGCCATAGGCCATTACCGCGCCATCGGCCCAGCCATCGGCCAGGCCGGTGGCCGCCGCATCGCCCTGCCTGAATTCCACAGGCAGCCAGGGCTGGCAACGCGCCCGCTGCCGGGCTCGCTCTAGCGGGGCAGCAGCGGCATCCAAGCCCAGCACCAGCCCGCCGGGGCGCACCTTCTCCGCCAGCAGCAGAGCCAGATCCCCTGTACCGCAACAGAGATCGAGCAAGCGCTCACCAGGCCGCGGTTCCAGCCAGGCCACGGCCTGCCGCTTCCAGATGCGGTGGAGACCCAGGCTGAGGAGGTCGTTGAGGCTGTCGTAAGCGGGAGCAATGCGATCAAACAGATCGCGAACCTGCTCAGGATCGCCGGGTTGAATCGAAGCTGGCATCCCAGGGCAGGGAGATCGCATCGAGACTGACACCTCCGGCCTGGAGCTGGGCCTCGACGCGGTGTGCGCTGGTGAAGCTCATCACCATCACCGCCGCCAAGCCGACCGCCGCAGAACAGACCATGCAGCCCGCCAGCATCAGCGAAAACTCCTTGCGATCGGAGGCCGCCTGCATCAGCTGCAGCGCCCAGGCCACCATGGCCACAACGGCCAGCACCAGCACGATGGCCAGCATTGAGGAGTGGGTCTGAACCAGGGCCTGCACGAACGCGCCAACGAGCGAATCTGAGACAAATGTAACGGCGCGTAACAGACCTACGCGAGCGGGCGGATGTTGAAGCCCCGACCGAGCAGATCCGTTTTGATGTCCTCCACGGTGAGCACGCCGTCATGCAGCAATGAAGCGAGCAAGGCCGCGGAGGCATGGCCCCCTTGGGGGCCGGCATCGAGGGCTTCGGCGATGTGATCGATGCAGCCGGCACCGCCGCTGGCGATCACGGGCACGTCCACCGCATCAGCCACCGCGCGGGTGAGGTTGAGCTCATAGCCCGCCTGGGTGCCATCTCCATCCATGGAAGTGAGCAGGATCTCGCCCGCGCCCAGAGCCACCACCCGCCGGGCCCACGCCACCGCATCGAGGCCGGTGTTCTCGCGGCCACCCTTCACATACACATCCCAACCACCCTCCCGGCGGCGGGCATCGATGGCCACCACGATGCACTGGCAACCAAAGCGCTCCGCCCCCCGGGCCACGAGCTCGGGATCGCGCACCGCCGAGGAGTTAAGGCTCACCTTGTCGGCTCCGGCGCGCAGCAACTCGGTGATCCCTTCCACCGTGCTGATCCCGCCACCCACGGTGAAGGGGATCGTCACCGCTTCGGCGGTGCGGCGCACCAACTCCACCAGCGTGGCGCGGCCCTGGTGGGACGCCGCGATATCGAGAAACACCAGTTCATCAGCCCCGGAGGCGCTGTAACCGCAGGCCAGCTCCACGGGATCGCCGGCATCGCGCAGGCCCACGAAGTTCACCCCCTTCACCACCCGGCCCTCAGCCACGTCGAGACAGGGAATGATCCGTTTGGCAACCATGGCGGCAGGGGAAGGGCTGACGGCCAGATGGCCGCAGGACAGGGGCTAACCTGGCGCCACTTTTGCGTCGCGCCGGACATGTCCCAGGCTGCCATCACCATCGGCTCGAAGGTGCGGGTCACCCGGGTGCGCGACCGCATCCCCGCTGATCTCGTGGCCGCCCTCCAGGCCGATGCCACCGGCACGGTGAAGGACTTCAAAGTGACCGACGGCAAGGGCATCGGCGTGGTGGTGGAGCTGGCCAATGGCACCACCACCTGGTTCTTCGACGACGAGATCACCGCTGCCTGATCCGTCAGCCCCTGTGAGCGAAACCACGAGCGACTCCACCCCCAACTCCCCCAACCCCACCGCCAGCAGCGGTGCGGGTGCACGCCAGCTGCTGGGCATGAAAGGTGCCAGCGGCACCTCCAACATCTGGAAGATTCGGCTGCAGCTGATGAAGCCGGTCACCTGGATCCCGCTGATCTGGGGTGTGCTCTGCGGTGCCGCTGCATCGGGCAACTTCCACTGGACCTTCAGCGAAGTGGGAGCCTCGATCGCTTGCATGCTGATGAGCGGACCTCTGCTGGCCGGCTACACGCAAACGATCAACGACTACTACGACCGCGACATCGACGCGATCAACGAGCCCTACCGGCCGATTCCCTCCGGAGCGATTCCCCTTTGGCAAGTGAAGGCGCAGATCTGGGTGTTGCTGCTCGCCGGCTTGGGTGTGGCCTATGGCCTCGACCTGTGGGCCGGCCACGCCACTCCCGTGTTGTTCCTGCTGGCCCTGGGTGGCTCCTTTGTGAGCTTCATCTACTCAGCGCCGCCGCTCAAACTCAAGCAAAACGGCTGGCTGGGCAATTACGCCCTGGGCGCCAGTTACATCGCCCTTCCCTGGTGGGCCGGCCAGGCTCTCTTCGGGCAGCTCACCTGGACCACAGCCCTGCTCACCCTCGCCTATTCGCTGGCTGGACTTGGCATCGCTGTGGTGAACGACTTCAAAAGCGTTGAAGGCGACCGAGCTCTTGGTCTGCAATCTCTTCCCGTGGCCTTCGGCATCGAGAAAGCCAGCTGGATCAGTGCCGGGATGATCGATGTGTTTCAGCTGGCGATGGTGGCCGTACTGATCGCCATCGGGCAGCATTTTGCTGCCGTGCTGCTGGTGCTGTTGATCATTCCTCAGATCACCTTCCAGGACATCTGGCTGCTGCGCGATCCTGTTGCCTTTGATGTGAAATACCAAGCCAGCGCACAGCCCTTCCTGGTGCTGGGGATGTTGGTCACCGCTCTGGCCATCGGCCATAGCGATCTGGTGCTGATGTGACGGCCAGGCGCCGTCGCCCGCTGCTGCGTGCCGGCCTGATTGGCGCCGGCGCAGGTGTGGCCGTTGCCATAGGCCAGAACCTGTTGGGGCAGGGCCTGGATGCGCTGCTTCCCAATGTGCAGCGGGTGAGCAGCTACAACCGCCCCGGCACTGTCACGGTGCTCTCAGCTGATGGGCAGGTGATCCAGAAGCTTGGCCCCGCCACCCGCGAGAAGCTGATCAGCGGCCAGATGCCACTGCTGGTGCAGCGGGCCTTCATCGCTGCGGAAGATCGCCGCTTCTACGAGCACGACGGCATCGATCCGGTAGGCATCAGCCGAGCGCTGCTGCGCAATGTGCGCCGCGGCGCCGTGGAGGAAGGCGCCAGCACAATCACGCAGCAGCTGGCGCGCACGGTGTTCCTGAGCCAGGACCGCACGATCATCCGGAAACTGAAGGAAGCGCTGCTGGCCGGAAAGCTGGAGCGCCAGCTCAGCAAACAGCAGATCCTCGAGCAATACCTGAACTTCGTGTATCTGGGCTCGAGCGCCTATGGCGTTTCGGATGCTGCGTGGATCTACTTCTCCAAAACGCCAGCAGAGCTCACCCTGCCTGAGGCGGCACTGATTGCCGGTCTGCCACCGGCC
Organism: Vulcanococcus sp.; assembly: GCF_044369115.1. Classification (GTDB taxonomy): domain Bacteria; phylum Cyanobacteriota; class Cyanobacteriia; order PCC-6307; family Cyanobiaceae; genus Vulcanococcus. The sequence goes on from NZ_JBIPMN010000016.1 coordinate 9,708, forward strand.
CCCTCGGTGTATTCACCGCTGGTGAACCCCGATCTGGCCCTGGAGCGGCGGGCCACCGTGCTGCGGCGCATGCGAGAAGCGGGCTTCATTGATGATCTGCAGCTGCAGAGTGCCAATGCGGCACCGCTGTTGCTCAAACCGGCGGAGCCCAAGTACTGGACCAGCCGGGCGCCCTACTTCACAAGCTGGGTGGCGCAGGAACTGCCCAAGGTGCTCAGCCCCGAAGATCTCGAGGTGGGCGGCCTCACGATCCGCAGCAGCCTCAACCTGGCCTGGCAGGAGCGTGCTCAGGCCACGATCAACAAGCACGCCCCCGGTGCCATGGAAGGGGCTGTGGTGTCGATGGAACCGGGCACAGGCCTGGTGCGTTCGATGGTGGGTGGCAAGGATTTCGACAAGAGTCAGTTCAACCGAGCTGCCCAGGCGCTGCGCTCACCGGGCTCCACCTTCAAGTTGTTCGTGTATCTGGCCGCCCTCAAGGAGGGGATGAAGCCCGAAGACAAGGTGACCGATAAACCGCAGTGCTTCGGCGGCTACTGCCCCCGCAACTTCGGCAACAAATACCGAGGCGTGGTGCCGCTATGGGTTGCGCTGCAGCAATCGCTGAACACCATTTCAGTGAGCCTGCTCAAACAGGTTGGCTTCGACAAGGTGATCGCCACCGCCAAGAGCCTTGGCATCACACGAGAGCTGGGACGGTTCTATCCGTTGGCCGTGGGCGCCACCGAGCAGACCGTGCTCGACATGACCGCCGCTTACGCCGCGATCTTCAACCGCGGTGTGTACGTCACGCCCACACCGTTTGAGGAAATCCTTGGCCCCAATGGTGAACTGCTCTGGAGCCGCCGCGTGGATGGCGATCGAGGTCGCCGCGCCGTGCCCAGCGACATCGCTGACGCCATGCTCTGGATGCTGCAGCAGGTGGTGAAGGGCGGCACCGGCTATGGCGCCGTGCCACCGGATCGTCCGGCTGCCGGCAAAACCGGCACCTCCGAAGGTGGCCGCGACCTCTGGTTCATCGGCGGCGTGCCTCAACTCGTGACGGGCCTGTGGCTCGGCTACGACAACAACAAGGAAACCAAGAGCACCAGCGCCGTGGCCGTGGTGGCCTGGGCCGACTACATGGGCCCGATCCTCAAGGATCTGCCCGTGCGCCCCTTCCCGCCCAAACCCCAACTGGCCGGCAAATTCGATCCGCTGAAAGCCCTCAAACCAAAGCCCAAGCCCGAGGTAGCAGCTCCAGCCGCCACTCCTGATACGCCTCTCCCGCCTGCAGCCAACCCAGACGGCCCAGTTCAACCGGTTATTCCCGAGGGCACGCCCGCCACGCCCAGCCCTGCAGCGCCTGCCGCAGCCCCCGCTGCCGCACCAGCTCCGCCAGCACCGCCGCCACCACTTACACCAGCGGCACCGCCCGCAGCCCCGCCACCTCTGCCCTGATCGCTCTGCTCAGCCCTGTTGTTGCAACAGGGCGGCGTAAAAGCCATCCCCCGCTCCGGCCACCTCACCCGGCCAGAGCTGCCAGCTCTGTTGCAGCTGCAGCTGGGGGTACTCAGCCAACACAGCCTGGATCAACTGGTTGTTTTCGCGCGGGTGCACGGTGCAGGTGGCATACACCAGGCGTCCCTGCGGCTTGAGCAATGGCAGCAAGCCATCGAGCAGCTCACGTTGCAGAACCACCAGCTCATCGATGGCAGCCGGATCAATCCGCCAACGAGCATCGGCGTGGCGCGCCAGCGTGCCCAACCCTGAACAGGGCGCATCCACCAGGATCCGATCAAAGCTGGCCAGCAGCTCTGGCTGCTGCTGAGCCAAGGCCGTGGCATCACCGTGCTGCACGGCAATGCTCTGCAACCCCAGCCTCTCGGCATTGCGGGTCACCCGCCGCAAGCGGGCCTCTCCGCGATCCAGCGCCAACACAAGCCCCTGATCTCCCATTAATTCGGCGAGGTGCGTGCTCTTGCCGCCGGGTGCTGCGCAGGCATCCAGGATGCGTTCACCCGGCTGGGGATCGAGCAGCGGCGCGATGCGCTGCGCAGCACGGTCTTGCACGCACCAATGCCCCTCCACAAAACCCGGCAAGCGGCTGAGATCACCGCTGCGGCCAGACAGGGTGAGGCCCGCTGGCAGACCTTCGATGGGAGATGCCTCCACCCCAGCCGCAGCCAGAGCCGCGCAAACCTCCGTTGGGTTGCTGCGCAGGCCATTCACGCGCAGATCCAGGCTGGGTGGGGTGTTGCAGGCTTGGCCAAAGGCTTCGGCCCGCTCTGCCGGCAGCCACCCCAGCAACTCCGCCGCCAGCCAAGGCGGCAGCGACTGCCTCACCCCTAAAGCCATGGCTGGATCAGCAGCTTGGGCGGGAGTGAGCGGCAGTGTGTCGCCAGCCTCGCGGCGGCGCAGGAAGGCACGCAGCAATCCGTTGGCCACGGGGGCTAAGCGCCCCAAGCCACCCCGCTTCGCCAGTTCCACCGTGGTGCTTACCGCCGCTGACGGCGGCACCCGATCGCTGGCCAGCAGTTGATACAGGCCAATGTGCAGCAGCCAGCGCAGCTTGGGTGGCTGGCGCTCAGCGGGCACCTTGCCCAGTTGATCGAGCCAGGCATCTAAAAGACGCCGCTGCCGAATCGCGCCATAGGCCAATTCCGTGGCCAAGCCACGATCGGACGACGACAGCGATGTGCGCCCCAGCTCCCGCTCCAGCGCACCATCGGCATAGGCCCCAGCGGCCACCGCTTGCAGCACCTGCCAGGCCAACCGCCGCGGCGCTAGGCCCTTGGGTTCAGCGGCCGTTGCAGCGGTGGGGGTCGAGCTCAACAGGGCAGCGCGTCAGACGTTGCTCCACAACTAGCGCCCGGCGGGAGCGAGCGAAACAGCGGTGGCACTGCTTAAACAGCCCCCACCAAGGCCATGCCGATCATCAGCCGCTTCCTGGGCATCACCATCGTGATGTTCTACGCCGATCACCAACCAGCCCACTTTCACGCGCGATTGGCGATGCGGAGGTGCTGGTGGAGATTGATTCTGGGCAGGTGCATGGAGCGTTCCCGCCTCGAGCCTTGCGATTGGTTCTTGAATGGAGAAGCTTGCACCTCCAGGAGTTGCAGGAGGATTGGCAACGCTGCCTGGCCCAGAAGCCTCTGCACCCCATCGCGCCTCTGGAATGACGCCTGTTTTGAAGCTGAGCACGGTTGTCCACCTCGGTGGAACTCGCATCAGCGTTGGCTTCAACAATGGACGCAGCGGCATCGCCGATCTCCGAGAGCTGCTGCAAGGGCCTTTGCTCGCTCCCTTGCGGTCTGCCGATCGCTTTCAAGAGTTCGAGCTCAACCCTGAGCTCGGGACCATCGCCTGGCCCAATGGTGCCGATCTGGCACCGGAAGCGATCTACTTCCAGGCTTTTCGCAGCGATCAAAACCTCCAGAGCACGTTCCAGCGCTGGGGCTATCTCGGGGCTTCGGCACCGAGGAGCGGGAGCCAGCGATAACGGCTCAGCGGCAGCCGCCCCTGCGCATCCACCGGGATGCCTTCGGCCAGCAGCAGCTCCCGCTGCATCCAGTCGGAGCCCTCACGGCTGAGGCTCATGCTGATGCGGCCCCGGGCATTCACCACCCGATGCCAGGGCACCTCCGAGGGCAGGGCGAGGCGGCGCAGCGCCCAGCCCACCTGGCGGGCACAGCCATAGGCGCCGATCAGGTCGGCGATCTGGCCATAGGTGGCGAGCTGGCCCGCTGGGATCTGGGCCACCACCTGCCGCACTCGCGCGTCGAAGCTTGGATCCACCCCCCGACGCTATCGAGGCTGGCCGGCGATCCAGGACGATGGAGGCAGCCCGCCAGCACCGATGCCCCTGCTGCCCCGCCGCTTTGAGCGCCTGCAGACCGTGCTCAACCGCCGCATGGGTGATCTCACGGTGGTGCTGGAGGCGGTGGACAAACCCCACAACCTCTCGGCGATCCTGCGCACCTGTGATGCGGTAGGGGTGCTCGAGGCCCATGTGGTGAGCCTGCCGGGGCGGCCGCGCACCTTCAACAAAACCGCCACTACCGCGACTGCGACTTCACCGGCCCCAGCTGCTTCCTGATGGGCGCCGAGAAATGGGGGATGAGCGAGGAGGCGCTGGCGATGGTGGATCAGCCGCTGTTCATCCCGATGACCGGCATGGTGCAGAGCCTCAACGTGAGCGTGGCGGCTGCCACCTTGCTGTTTGAAGCGCTGCGCCAGCGCGAGCAGGCCGGGCTGGTGCCCAGCCATGGCGAAGGCGTACCCGGCGGGGAAGAGAGCTACCGCAAGCTGTTATTCGAATGGGCCTACCCCCAGGTGGCCGATTGGTGCCGGCGCCAGGGGCGCCCTTACCCGCCCCTCACGGAAGAGGGCGAAATCGCGGAGCAGCTGCCCCGCACCCTGAAGCTGCGGTATTAGGCGACCACTCCTAGGTGTTGATGCTTGATGCTGAGCATCAGATGCGCACCACGCTCACTCTCGACGACGACGTCCTGGAAGCAGCCAAGGTGCTCGCCAGGCAACAGAAGCGACCGATCGGGAGCGTGATCAGCGCGTTGGCGCGGGAAGCCATCCGTGCCGCGCAACAAGCCAAGGGATGTGTTCAGACATCAGAGCGCAACGGATTTCCCTTGCTGCCGGTCCGCCCGAGTGGAGCCCCCGTGGATCTCCAACTGGTGAACAGCCTGCGCGACGACTGACGTGAGCACCGTGACGCTGCTCGATGTGAATGTGCTGATCGCCCTGGTGGATCCACTCCACGTGCATCACGAGCTCTGTCACCACTGGTTCAGCACTCGGGGTTCAGCCCCTTGGGCGAGCTGTGCGATCACTCAGAACGGGGTACTGCGCATCCTGGGCAATGCCCGCTACCCGAATTCGCCCGGTTCAACTGCGGTGGTGAGCAGGATTCTCCAAGCGCTCGTGATGCATCCGCAGCACCAGTTCTGGGAATCCAGCCCCAGCCTGTTGTCGCTGGCCCATGTCGAGCCCTTGGCGTTGCTGGACCCTGCCCAGATCACCGATACCTATCTCCTGGCTCTGGCTATTCATCACGGTGGACGCCTGGCCACGCTGGATGGTCGCGTCAGCGCCCATCCAGTGAAGGGTGGCGCTGAGGCTCTTGAGGTGATCAGCGCCTGACGCTCAGCTCTGCGAACGCCCGCTGGCGCCGCTCCCGCTGAGCCAGCTCTCGAGGCCTTCGCCCAGAAACGAGAGCCCCAGCACAAGCACAAACATGGCCACCCCGGGATAAAGGGCGGTCCACCAGATGCCGGTGGGCAGAGCGCTGAGGGCCTGCTGCAGATCACTGCCCCATTCGGGCACGGTTTCGGGCAAGCCGAGGCCTAGGAAGCCAAGACCACCGAGCACGAGCACCGCATCGGCGGCGTTGAGGGTGAGCAGCACCGGCACCGAAGTGATCACATTGCGGAACAGGTAGCGGCGCAGGATCCAGATGGGCCCGGCCCCGAGCGAGCGGGCCGCTTCCACAAACAGCTCCGCCTTCACCTGGGCGGTTTGGTTGCGCACCACGCGGAAATATTGGGGCACGTACACAACGCACAGCGCAGCGGCTGCATTGGGCAAGCCCTTACCCAGCAGGAAGGCGAGCACCACCGAGAGCAACAGCACCGGGAGTGTGTAGAGCGTGTCCATCAACAGCACCAGGCAGCGATCAAGCCAACCGCCCAGGTAACCGCTCACCATGCCCAGCGGCACGCCGATCACCAGCGCCGACACCAAGGCAATCGCCACCACCTGCAGGGCCACACCACTGCCGGCGAGGGTGCGGCTGCACACATCCCGGCCCAGGCGATCGGTGCCGCACCAGTGCTGCCAGGAGGGCGGCGCATAGATGGGGTTCTCGAGGCCGGCGTTCACATCGGGAAGCACACCCAGGTGGGTGAACAGCGGCGTGAGCAGGGCGATCAGCAGGTAGACGATCACAATCACCACCCCCCAGCGGGCCATCCGCGCCGCGAGGTTGCGGGGCCGCCAACTCAGCAAGCGCGATGCCGCAGATGTGGGTAAGACAGGGGGAGCCATTGCGGCACACCATGGCATCGATCCGCGCCGGCGGCCAAGCCACCAGCGTGCTCCTGGCCGATGACGATGCGCGGCTGCGCCAGCTCCTGGAGCTGGAGCTGGGCGAAGAGGGCTACGCGGTGCGTAGCTGCGGCGATGGCATCGGCGCCCTCATGCAGATCCGCCAGGAGCCGCCCGATCTACTGGTGCTCGATTGGATGCTGCCCGATCTCAGCGGCGTGGAGGTGTGCCAGCGGCTGCGTTCCACCGGGGTGCAGGTGCCGGTGCTGATGCTCACCGGCCGCGATGCGGTGAAGGATCGAGTGGAAGCCCTCGATGCCGGCGCCGACGACTACCTGGTGAAGCCGTTTTCGATCGAAGAACTCCTAGCCAGGCTGCGGGCCCTCGCACGGCGCAGCAATGGCGCTGCTGGCCCCACCAAGGAACAGAGCGACCTGCTCGAACTCGAGGATCTCCAGCTCAACCTGGCCAGCCATGAGGTGAGCCGCGGCGGGGTGGCGGTGCACCTGAGCCACACGGAATTTCAGTTGCTCCGCTGCCTGATGGCGGAGGCGGGGCGGGTGCAGAGCCGCCAGAGCCTCCTCGAGCAGGTATGGGGCGAGGACTTTGTGGGGGACGCCAACGTGCTCGACGTGTATGTGCGCTACCTGCGCCGCAAGCTCGAATCCCCCGGCCAGCCCACCTTGATCCAAACGGTGCGCGGCGTGGGCTTCCTAGTTAAGGCCGGTGCCATCAAGGAGCCACCCCAATGAGCCCTCCCCTGGTGGCCGTTGTCGACGATGACGCCCGCATCCGCGACCTCCTGGCGGCGGAGCTCGAAGACCTCGGGGCCGAGGTGCTGCGCTGCCGCGACGGCAACGACTTACTGACTACTGCCCAGCTGAACGATGTGCAGCTGGTGCTGCTCGATTGGATGATGCCCGGCCTCAACGGCGAAGCCACCCTGCTGGGGCTGCGGGAACGCCAATTCAGCGGGCGCGTGGTGGTGGTAACGGCGTTATGCGATCCGCAGGTGCAGGCCACCGCCCAAGCCGCCGGCGCAGCCGCCACGCTCCTGAAAACAGAAGCGTTGGAGCAACTGGAGCACTGGCTCAACCAGGGCTGAACCACCGCCGCAGGCTTGGGCTGCGGCTAAAGCGCTCCTCCACGGGTGTGCTCAACACAGCGGGCAAGCGCAACTGGAAATCGGCGCCTCCGCCAGGGGCGTCGCCCACCACCACCGAACCGCCCATCCGCTCCATCAGCGTTTTCACCACGGCCAAGCCGATGCCATGGCCGCTGGTGTCGCCGCTGCCGCTGCCCCGCACGAAACGGCCAAAAATCTGCTCCCGCTCCTCGGCCGGCACACCTACGCCCTGGTCGCGCACATGCAGCACCACCTGATCGGCATCACTGCTGAGGGCGAGCTCAATCGGCTGCGGTGCAGGGCTGTACTTAATGGCGTTCTCCACGAGGTTGGTGAGGCACTGGCTCAGCCGTTCGGGATCAGCGCACACATCGGCATAGCTGCTCGGAAGCGGCTGGAGGAGCAAGCGGCCGTTGGTGGTGTCTTGCAGACGGCGGTGCAGCTCCTCCAGCAGGGTGGCGGGATCCAGCTGTGAACACTCCAGCTGCAAACGCCCTGCGTCATCACGAGCGATCTCGAGCAGATCGTTCACGAGGCGCCCCATCGATTCGGCCTCAGAGGCCACTAACTCCAACTGCTGGCGCTGCTCTGGGTTCAAGCCCTCGGCCCGGCGCAGCAACCGGCGGCTGTAGCCACTGATCAGAGTGATCGGCGTGCGCAGTTCATGCGACACGCCATTCACAAAGGTGCGCTGGTGCTCCCAGGCCTTCGCCAAGCGATCCAGCAGATCGTTGAAGGCATAGGCGATCGGATGCAGTTCGGCGGGTTGGCCCTTCAGGGAAAGCCGTTCGGTGCTGAGGGAGCGGGTGCTGATGCTCGCGAGCGTGGCGCTGAACAGATCCAGGGGCAGCAAGCCCCGATGAATCACAAGGCGCAGCAGTGCTGAGGTGAACAGAGCCGAAGCTCCAGCTACCGCCACCAAGAGCAGGCTGATCAGCTGCTCCTGTTCGGTTTCAAGTGTGAAATCCTGGAGGAAGCGCAACTGATACGAGCGGCCGGCCAAACGCACCGACATTGCGCAGGTGAAGTAAGTGCGCCCGTTGAAGCGAAACTCTCGCGGCATCCCATCGGCCTTCAGGGCTGCATCAGCCGCACGCACCAGGGCATGGCCAACGTGAAACTCCTGAAAGGCCGCGCCACTGGGCAAGATCACCGGAGCGCTTGCGGGGCGGTCAGGCTCGAGCCACACCATCCACACCAATAAAGAGGGGCTGGCCAGATCAGCCAGGTGGCGCCGCAACTCACCGATGGTGTCGGTCTGCTCTGGCAGGAGCTCCTGCAAGAGACGCGTGGTTTCCTGCACCTGCGCCGCGTGGCGCTCATGGCGTAGACGGGCTGAGAGCTGCCGATTCACGAGCAACAACACCACATAACCAGCCAGCACGGCCAACAAGCTTGTGGCCTGCAGATGGCGGCGAATCGAAGCGGCCGGGCGAGCGGAAGGCACCCACAGGCATCAGCTGCCACAACCGTAGGCAGAGGAAGCGGCGAACACCACCAATCCGCTCTCAGGAAACTCTCAGGCAATCAACGGCCAATGCTTCTGGTCCAGCAGGGCTGCAGTGAATACGTTGAGCACATGCCTCAGAGCAACATCTCCATGACCACGACCACTCTTCGCCCTCAGCTGAAAACAGCGCTGATGCGCCAGATGGGCCAATCAGCAAGCCGCAAAAAGAATCTGCTTCAGAAAGGCTTCACACTTGTGGAGCTGATGATCGTGATTGTTATCGTTGGCATTCTTAGCGCAGTTGCACTGCCAAGCTTCCTCAATCAAACAGCAAAAGCAAAAGCCACAGAATGCACTACTAAATTCGGCGCCATCCTCTCGCAACTCGCCGCCGAAGCACAAAGCTCTGTCGCCGACGCCGACACTTTAGCAGCAACACTAGTCACCGATGGGGACAGCAACTCGACAAACTGCGATTTCGCCGTTACGGCAATAGGGGCCGGCACTGGAACAATTTATAACGGCACAGTCACCGGCAAAGGCGATCTCGCAAACAAATATGTTGCCGCCGGCTGCGTTAACTATGCGAACTCAAAAAGGTCCATCAAAACAGCAACCAGCACGACCGGAACAGCTCCAACAGCTCCAACTGTTAGCTGCACATAAACGCAAGCAGCGGGAGGAGAAATGGGCAGATCAAACAAGGAAATGAAAGAAGAATCCGGCTTCATCCTCCCTCTCATCATCATCGTTGGCCTCATTATTGGAGCAGGCCTGATGGCCCTATCAGCCCGCACCTTTGCGGGCTTGATAGGGTCAATTCGCCAGGGACAAAGCAGAGAAGCCAGGGAGATCGCAGAAAGTGGAGCTGCAATCATCCTCAAAGAGCTCAATCGCAACTACCCCTACCTACTGATTGAAGACTGCCTGATCACCAGTCGCACGGGAACGCCGAGCTGCGACGGATGGAAGGAGAAATCGGCTGGAGGCAGCTTTATCTTTCGCACTTCAATATGCCCGAAATCAGATGCTCCTCCCCAAAATATTCTCAGCAAACTCTCCGGAATCGCACCGGGAGCCAAAGGGCGCTATCGCCTGATCAGCTACCAATTCACTGGCGATCAACACCAGGGAGGCACCGCCAGGATTCGCGTAGAGGGCGAAAAGACTCTCAACCCAAACGGGAATGAAGCAATCAGAGCCTCAGCATACATAGACCAAGAACTATCCGTTCTTCCAAAGAACTGCAACGTACCAGTTAATACACCCTCAGAACAGAGCGGCTTTCCAGGCCTGCTAGCCGAAAAGATTTCACTGGGCAACAACGATATCTTTGGGGATGTGAATGGGAACGTGCTGTGCACAACATGTGATCCCAATCAATCACGAACCCAGCTTGCCGCAGCCATGGGCCTACAAAACAATGGAAATGTAGACGGAAATCTCTTTGGAGGACAAATCGCGATGCCTCCAGTGGCTCAATTCCCAAGCAATGCGCCAATCAACCCTGAAGCCAATTCAAGCGCCATCAATGGAGCACTGACTCTAAATGCAGGGTCGGATAATGGAGGGAGATGCTTTACCGACACCCAGAGCATCACGCATTGCAAGATCAGTAGCATTACCCTGAAGGGCTCAGAGACTTTAACCGTCAACACATCTGGAAGCAGCAGGATCCAGTTGCATGTCGACGGCGACATTACCATTTCTGGAAATACATCACTGATCCACAACGGCAGCCCTAGTGCACTCGCGATCTTCGGGAAACCACGCAGCACCGCCGGCACTTGCTCGCAGAACGTCACCATCGGCGGTGGCGGAAGCACCATCAACATCTTTGTGTTTATGCCTGATGCCTGCCTTGGCATCAACGGAGGCAGCGGAACACCTGATATTCAAGGAGCTGTTTGGACCCGAGAATACAACGGTTCAAACTCCAACAACGCTGATATTCGCGTTCCCGACAACATGGGCAGCATCATCTTCACAAGCTTTGGCAGTGGATACGCCCTTGGAATTCGAGAGTTTGCAGCCTTAGGAACAAACCGCTGGACATTAATCCAGCTACCCCAATGAAAAACTCTTGCGCCCGAAATAGTGGCTTCACTTTAGTGGAGTTGATGGTGGTCATTGCGATCGTCGGCATTCTGACGGGTATCAGCTTTGCCAATTTTTCTCAGCGCTGGGGGCAAGAGCGGTTACTCAGTGCAAGCAGAATTCTGCAAAGCTGGCTTGACGAGCAGCGACGTTTTGCCATGCAGAAGGGAGGAACCTGCCAGTTAACCATCAATCCGAACTTCGCTCAACTGGAAGCCAGCCCGGCAAGCATTCAACTTAAGACAACTCCACCCATCAGTACGACACCAAATATCTGTACAGGTCAGGCCCCGATCCTGATCAAGAACTCAGTGAGCAATGGCGAAGAGATCGAGCTCTCCGTAAACCCAACCGAAGCTCAAGCGATTCGCTTTTCCTTTCGCGGCCTCAGTGATGGCGTGACCAGTAATGGATCAATAGCCAATAGCGTAGAACTGCGCCTCAAGCTGCCCAATATCAGCCGTGAACGCTGCGTGAAAGTGGTGAATCCCCTGGGGATAATACGGAATGGATCGGCTAGCGATAGTCAATCCACCTGTAGCTATAGCCATAGCTTCTGATCACCATGAAGCGGCATCTCAGGCAAAGCCGAGTGAGACCAGGGGGTTTCACACTTCCTGAATTGATGGTTGCTGCAGCCTTGGGTGTTGGGCTGGCCATTGTGGCTGGCGAAGCCATGCGCGCCCATCTACAGAGCAATGCAAAGGCTGAAAGCATCCAACGTCAGCGAGAAGACTGGAACCGAACCACAAGCTTTCTCGAATCCGAAATCGCCATGAGTGCAAGGATTCTCACCAATCCTGCAGGCGTCTCAATTCCACCGCAGTGCGATCTAACACCAACCGAACTCAAGCTGGCACTAGATCTCTCCCGCGATCTACCGCTTGTGCTGTATGGGGTTCGTTCTGTAGAGAATCTTCCCACTGCAGAACGCGGCCAATGGCTCGGGGAGGGACTGAACAATCAGAACTACGGCGTGCTGATTCGTTGCGGACCCAAGTTGAACATCACGGCCGATGGAAGCGACGATTATGACAGCAGCAGCGCCGCACAACAGGCGATCCTTCTAGATGGGGTTGACACCAGTGCACCCGGTGGGGGGCTTTATGGGAAGGTTCACGATGCCAAATCAGCTTCCTTCACACTTTCGGTGAAGAGTCTGTCCACCAGCCGGTTCAGCAACACTCCCCGGAGCATCCAATACCGGTTGGGCTCGGGAACCTACTCCCGCATTAATCCTGTTGCAGGCTTTCCTGAAGAAGCCTCCACTTGCACTCGCATTTGCAGCATT